>CAYQYL010000014.1:13372-34835 GCA_964421745.1 uncultured Muribaculum sp.
CAATACGATTAAGGACATTTTGATTCGTAGAGCGCGTATGCAGGGCAAGAATGCGTTGTGGGTGCCCGGCACAGACCACGCATCTATTGCAACCGAAGCTAAGGTTGTAGCCAAGCTTGCGAAGGAGGGTATTAAAAAAAGCGATCTGACCCGAGAGGAATTCCTGCGCCACGCATGGGAGTGGAAAGAGAAGCATGGAGGAATCATTCTCGAACAGCTCAAAAAATTGGGTGCATCGTGCGACTGGAGCCGTACGGCTTTTACAATGGATGAGATCCGTTCGAAAAGTGTGATTCGCGTATTCTGCGATCTTTACGATAAAGGATTGATTTATCGCGGGAAACGAATGGTTAACTGGGATCCTAAGGCATGTACGGCATTGAGCGATGCTGAAGTTGTTTACCGCGAGGAGCACAGTAAGCTGTATTATCTGCGCTATAAAATTGTTGGGGAAGAGGGTTACGCCATAGTAGCAACAACCCGACCTGAAACTATCATGGGCGATACAGCGATGTGTATCAACCCTGCAGATCCGAAAAATCAACATCTGCGAGGCCGTAGAGTGATAGTTCCGTTGGTTGGACGAGAGATTCCAGTAATAGAGGATTCATATGTCGACATAGAGTTTGGCACGGGTTGTCTGAAAGTGACGCCTGCTCACGATATGAACGACAACATGTTGGGTCAGAAGCATAATCTGGAAACAATTGATATTTTCAACGAAGACGGAACCATCAGCGAAGCAGCCGGCATGTATGTTGGAATGGATCGATTTGAGGTTCGTCGTCAGATTGCCGAAGATCTTGAAAAAGCTGGTCTGATTGAAAAAATTGAAGACTACGAGAATAAAGTAGGATATTCGGAACGTAATCCGGACACAGCAACCGAACCACGTTTGTCGGATCAGTGGTTCCTGAAAATGGGTGAGATTTCGAAACCGGCTCACAAAGCCGTAATGGATGATGTGATTCGTTTTGTTCCTGAAAAATTCAAGAATACATACAATCATTGGATGGAAGAAATCAAAGACTGGTGTATTTCACGTCAGCTTTGGTGGGGGCATCGTGTGCCGGCATATTATCTTCCCGATGGGCAAATAGTTGTCGCAGAGTCGAAGGAACAGGCTCTTGAAAAGGCGATGTCGCTGACAGGTAACGCATCATTAACACTCGATGATTTACGTCAGGACGAAGATTGCCTTGACACATGGTTCTCGTCGTGGTTGTGGCCAATTTCGTTATTCAACGGTATACTTGATCCGGATAACGAAGAGATAAGATATTATTATCCGACATCTGATCTGGTTACGGGTCCGGATATCATTTTCTTTTGGGTTGCCCGAATGATCATCGCCGGATTTGAATATCAGGGCAAGCAGCCATTTAATAATGTTTATTTTACAGGAATTGTTCGTGACAAGCTTGGCCGTAAAATGTCGAAACAGCTCGGCAATTCGCCAGATCCGCTGAATTTGATTGCGGATTATGGCGCAGACGGTGTGCGTATGGGAATGATGCTATCCGCACCAGCCGGAAATGACATACTTTTCGATGATAAATTGGTTGAGCAGGGAAGAAACTTCTGTAATAAGATATGGAATGCTTTCCGCCTGGTTAACGGTTGGGAAGTCAGTGAAACACTCGACCAGCCTAAGAGCGCCAGAGAAGCTATCGAATGGTTTGAAGCACGTATGTCCGAGGCTTTGCTCGAAGTTGACGATCTGTTCTCTAAATTCCGTATATCGGAGGCGTTGATGGTTGTCTACAATCTGTTCTGGGACGAGTTCTCGTCGTGGTACCTTGAAATGGTTAAGCCTGCCTACCAACAGCCGATCGACAAGGCAACTTTTGATGCCACGCTCCGGTTCTTTGATACGCTTCTGCGGATGTTGCATCCGTTCATGCCGTTTATCACAGAAGAACTTTGGCAGCATCTTGCACCGCGTAAAGAGGGAGAATCGATCATGTATGCACAGCTACCGGTGGTGACAGAGCCTGATGGTGACATTCTTTCACGTATGGCGGTTGCGAAAGAAATTGTTAATGGTGTCCGTGGTGTTAGAGCCGCTAAGAATATTCCTCCACGAGAACTGCTTACACTGAATGTTGTAGGAGCACCGGCACCGGCATACGCCGATGTGATTAAGAAGCTTGCCAATCTGGACGCTATCAACGCTAACGCAGAAAAAGACGCCGCAGCAGCAACATTCATGGTGTCGACAACGGAATTCAACATACCGATGTCAGAATGTATCGACGTTGAGGCAGAACTTGAAAATTTACGTAAAGCACTTGCCTATCAAGAAGGTTTCCTGCAGATAACGCTAAAAAAACTGTCGAACGAACGTTTTGTCGGCAATGCTCCGGCAGCTGTAGTAGAGGCAGAGCGTAGAAAGCAGCACGATGCCGAAACTAAGATAGCATCAATCAAGGCTTCGATTGCAGCTATGGAAGGCAAGAAATAAAATTTGTTCGTTGCAATCACAAATTGTGATTGTGTATTGAATAATACATCATAAACTATTATCTTTGTAACATCTTATATCAATTCATATTTTACGCAGATGAAAAAACTTGAAAGTCTTGTGGCAGAGAAACTTCTGAAAATTAGTGCGATAAAATTGCAACCTAATAACCCTTTTGTATGGGCTTCGGGCTGGAATTCGCCTATCTACACAGATAACCGCAAGACTCTTTCTTATCCTGACCTGAGAAATTTTATCAAAATTGAACTGTGCCGAGTGATCATGGAGAACTTTGAAACTCCTGATGCGGTGGCCGGAGTTGCAACCGGTGCTATTGCACAGGGAGCGCTGGTTGCTGATGAATTGGGCTTGCCGTATGTTTATGTTCGCTCGACTCCCAAGGATCACGGTTTGGAAAACCTTATTGAAGGTAATCTGAAGCCTGGCCAGAAGGTTGTTGTAGTTGAAGATTTGGTGTCAACCGGCGGTTCAAGTCTTAAGGCTGTTGAAGCTATCCGCAATGCCGGGTGCGAAGTTGTAGGTATGGTTGCCATATTTACTTATGGTTTCCCGGTTGCTGTGAAACGATTCAATGATGCCGGTGTGCAGCTTATCACGCTCAGCAACTACAATTCGATGCTCGAAGCAGCCGTAGCAACAAACTATATCAAAGATGCCGATCTCGAAACTCTGAAAGAGTGGCGTAAGGATCCGGCCAACTGGGTTCGTAAAGCTCAAGCTGATTAATTTAAACAGAAATTAATAATCATAAGAGCCTTGTCGTGTTAACGATCAGCTCACGGTTTTGTAGGGATGCTCAATGGAACATCCCTACATTGCATGATATGAACCGATTTCGACAAGGTCTCAACACATAATAGATATGACAACATATTCAAGCAAACCTATAGAACTGCCTATGTCGGCAGCTGCGGTCTACGACAGGCTTAGTGATATTTCGGCTTTTCAGGCCAAGATAGATCAGTTGCCCGACGACGTAAAAAGCAAAATCGGTTCGGTTCGTTTTACTGACGATTCGATAATTATTAATGCTGCTCCGGTTGGAGATATGGTGCTGAAAGTTACAGAGCGAGTTCCGGAAAAACGAGTGGCTTTCACTGCACAGAGCGCACCTGTGCCGCTAATTATGGCGATCAATATTGACTCTGTTGCCGACGACAAGTCTACAGTGACAACAGCCATCGATGTCGAGATCCCGGCAATGCTTCGTCCTATGGTTGGACCTAAACTGCAGGAAGCTGCTGAGAAATTCGGCGATATGATCCGCAACCTTGCAAAAGCCTGATTGATTTAACGATTTAGTAAGTGAGTGAATATGGCGTCTAAACTTTGGGAGAAAAATGTGAGTGTAAATTCCGATGTTGAGTCGTACACTGTTGGACTTGACCGCGAAATGGACATGTATCTTGCGCGTTATGATGTGCTCGGTTCGATTGCACACATCACAATGCTTGAATCGATAGGTCTGCTTGAAAAAAATGAACTTAAGATTCTCGTTTCGGAATTACGGAATATTTATTCTACAATAGAGTCGGGCGAATTCGAGATTGAACCTGATGTTGAAGACGTTCATTCGCAGGTAGAACTTCTTCTAACACGCCGCTTGGGTGAGGTGGGTAAGAAAATACACTCAGGACGGTCCCGCAACGACCAGGTACTGCTTGATCTAAAGCTGTTTATGCGCTCAAAAATCGAAGAAGTAGTAATGGCCGTTCAGCGACTGTTCAATGTCCTTATCGGACAGAGCGACAGGTATTCAGGAGTGATGATGCCCGGATACACTCATTTACAGGTTGCGATGCCTTCGTCGTTCGGACTTTGGTTTGGGGCTTATGCCGAATCGCTTGCCGACGATCTTACGGTGTTGCGTGCGGCTTATTCTGTTGTCGACAGAAATCCGCTCGGTTCGGCTGCCGGATATGGTTCATCGTTTCCGCTAAACAGGGCGATGACTACAGAGTTGCTTGGCTTTTCGTCGATGGCATATAATGTTGTGTATGCACAAATGGGCCGCGGGAAAACTGAGCGAATAGTTGCTCAGGCTCTTGGGGCGATTGCTGCAACAGTTGGGAAACTTGCTTTTGACGCCTGCATGTTCTCATCGCAGAACTTTGGTTTCATAAAGCTTGCCCCTGAATACACAACGGGGTCGTCAATAATGCCTCACAAGAAGAATCCGGATGTTTTCGAACTGACACGTGCCAAGGCTAATAAATTACAGGCTCTGCCTTACGAAATCACTCTTATCACAAACAATCTGCCATCGGGATATTTCCGCGATCTCCAGTTGGTTAAAGAGAACTTCCTGCCGGCTTTTGACACGATTATTGATGTCTTGAATATGACGGCGCGAATGTTGGCAGAGGTGGAAGTTAATGTCAAAATACTTGACGATTCACGCTATGACTATATGTTCTCGGTTGAAGAAGTTAACAGACTCGTGAGAGAGGGTATGCCATTCAGAGATGCCTACAAGAAGGTAGGTCTTGATATCGAGGCAGGAAATTTTGTTCCGAATAAAGCTCTCAGCCACACTCACGAAGGCTCGATAGGAAATTTGTGTAACGACAGAATCACAGCGTTATTTAATTCCACGTTGAAGTCGTTTAATTTTGAGCACTATCATCAGGCATTTGAAAAACTGCTGTCGGAATGAAAAAAACTATAGCTCTGCTTGCAGCTGTGACTTTTTGCTTCACTGCCGTGCTTTCATCATGCGAAAAAGTTGACGATGACCGCATACCGTATGTGGGCGTATATGTAGATTTAGGTTCGATAGCTTATTGGCAGCTATATGGTGTACACTATCTTGGCGGTTACAATAGATTTATAAAGGAAGAGCGAATTCCGACAAATTTTCCTTATAATCTGACCACTGAAACCGGTTTTGGAGGTGTGTTGCTTGTTACCGCTATCGACAATACGCCGCTTGCCTACGATTTATCGTGTCCGGTGGAGGTAAAGCGTAATGTAAGGGTACAGTTTAATCCGGACACACGTATTGCTACTTGTCCGGAATGTCATTCAGAATTCGATGTGTGTGAATTTCAAGGTTCGCCTATATCCGGCGAGGCCAAACGGCATAAATGGGCGTTAAGACGCTACCTTGTTGTGCCGGCGCTTGACGGCGGTTATAAAATAATGCAACGATAGATGCGGATAGGTGTCTATCTGATATCGAGTAATTTGTGGGTTTGGAGCGACAGGGACCATTGTGGATTTTGCTTGATGTAGTCGATGCAATCTGAAATAATCTGTTTGTTTATTTCTTTGTTCCCGGTGTCGCAAGGTTGAAGACGGTAGTCTTTGGCTTTTACGGATGAAAAATGCCGGATCAGATCGAAATTATTGTTGAATACAATTTTCAATTCGTCTACACTATTATAAACAATTTGTTTTGTTTTAGGGGAACAAGTGATCCAGTCGATTGATTCGGGAAGGCGAACTGTTCCGTTAGTTTCGGCCTGAACGAAATAGCCATTGCAGTGAAGACGGTCTACTAATTCTCCGGTTAGTTGTAGGGCAGGTTCTCCACCAGTCACGACCACATGTCGTGCCGGCCATCCGGCAATCTGGTTTAAAATGTCATGGCATGACATTTCTGTTCCATTTTCATGTGAGGTGTCGCAGAAAGGACATTTCAGGTTGCAGCCAGAAAAACGGATGAAAATAGCCGGTGTCCCACAGAAGTGGCCTTCGCCTTGCAATGAATAGAAAATTTCGTTGATTTTCATATCCAATTCAGTCGTCAATGGAATAGGAGGCTATGTTGTCGGCGCTTTCCTCAACATCAACTCTGTAGCATTCTGGAATCTGATCGCAAATCCAGCGCGCGATATTCTCAGCGGTCGGGTTGAAAGGGAGTAGCTCGTTGAAATTTCCATGGTCGAGAAAATCGTGGATGCGTTCTTTAATATGCGAGAAGTCAACAACCATGCCGTCTTGGTTGAGTTGCTTAGCTTTGCAGTGAACGGTGACAATCCAGTTGTGCCCGTGCAGTTTGCTGCACTTGCTGCCGTAGCTCAGTTTCAAACTGTGGCATCCGGCGATTTCCATCTTCTTTTTAACAAAATACATTGATATTCGAATTTGCCTACAAAAATACAACATCATGGGCTAATGGCAAAAATATAAGGTTGGGATTAAGAATAAATATAGACACTATCCCAAAATAAAATTGAGTACAAAGGTTTGATAATTAAAGTTTAAGGGGCAGATGGATAAAAATGGGCCCAAAGCAGTTTTGACATGTGACAAAAGTTGCTTAACTTTGTTGTGATGTATGAATTGACAGAACATATTGAATATCTTGTGTATCAGCACGATTGTGTTGTTATCCCGGGTGTGGGTGCGATTATTGCATATCACACACCGGCCTATGTCGATTCAGAAAAAAACTTAATTTATCCGCCGACACGCTTGCTGACCTTCAACGGACAGATAACCCATTCGGATGGTTTGCTGGCATCGTCAGTGGCACGCCGTGAAAGTGTGTCCTATGACAAGGCCGTTGAAATGGTAGCTCAGTCGGTTTCAGACATGATGACTTGTCTGGAGTCACAGAATGAATTTGTACTCGGACAACTTGGATATCTCCGAAAGAATGACGAAGGCTCTGTGGAATTTGTTCCAAACAACTGTTTTTGCCACTCATTTAGTCTTGGAGCCTATAAACCACTATCCCTTGCAAGCGAAAGCACCGGGACAGAAAAGAATGTTATTTCAGCAAGAGGCGAAAGATATTCATTCGTTCGGAGGTTTGCAAACGTTGCAGCTTCGGTTGTGCTTTTGCTTATGTTAGGCCTGATGCTGTCAACTCCTGTCATAGACAATGATGCAGTTATGGCATCGATGACATCGCTTAAATTTATGAATTCCACAGAAACAGAATCTGTGCAGAACCTGGAGTCAGATATAGAATTAGCGATTGCCATGCCTGATCCGGATTCATCGACTGCCATTGCAATTGAACGTCGACGAAATGCTTCGGAAGAAGCCACTTACGGCCCATATTATTTAATTGTTGCATCGCTTCCTAATGAGGCTAAAGCTGAGGAATTTATAGCATCGTGTGATGATATCGACGAGAATTTTCAGATTTTAAAAACTCCAACGCGTTGCCGTGTTTACATTGACAATGCGACAACGCTCGCAAAGGCTTACGAAGCTCGCCAAATTAAAGGCCGCTTGGACAGATTCCCGGATATATGGGTTTTCCGCAAATGAACGGAGCGGGGAATAATCTGAATAAAGCAATTTAATTAGTTCTTTAGATAGCAAAATGCCTAATTATATATGGAAAACTTTCAGGATTTAATAACTAACAGACGCAGTATTCGTCGATACACTACCGAAGAAATATCGGCCGAAGATGTTAAGACTATTCTTCAGGCAGCCTTAATGGCGCCGACTTCGAAAAATAGTAGGCCATGGCAGTTTGTTGTAGTAGAGGATTCTGCTAAACTTGAAGCTTTGTCGAAATGCAAGGAGAGCGGAGCACTTCCGGTGGCTCATTGTTCGCTGGCAATTGTCGTAGCTGTTGATGTCGAAGCATCCGATCCGTGGATTGAGGATGCAGCAATTGCCGCTACATATATTCAGCTTCAGGCTCAGGATTTAGGACTTGGCAGTTGTTGGATTCAAGTTAGAGGCCGCTACACTGCATCTGATCTTGAATCGGAAACTTACGTGCAGAATGTGTTAGGGATGCCTGATACTATTCTTCCAGTGTGTATAATCACCTTGGGGCATCCCGACGAAAAACGTAATCCGCAGAATCTTGAAAAACTCATGTGGGAGAAAGTACACGTGGGCGAGTGGCAAGAACGATAGCGTGCTACTATGGAGCAAGTGTTCCGACATTCGGATGATACAGTGCAGTTGTCTGACATCAGAGCCGTGCTGATTGGATCAGGAAACGTGGCTACTCGTCTTGGGCTCGCTCTGTACGACAAGTTGAAGATCGTTCAAGTATACAGTCCGGATATTTCACATGCATCTAAGCTTGCAGATTTAATTGGGGCAGAGGCTTTGGCCAATTGCGAAAAAATCACAAAGATGGCCGATGTTTATATTGTTGCAATATCAGATGACAGTATCGCGGAACTTGCTTTGCAAATGAAAGATATGCCCGGTGCTTGGTTGCATACCTCCGGAAGTGTGCCGATGACGGTTTTAGACGGGGTAGGCGACTCGCACGGAGTGCTATATCCGTTGCAGACTTTTTCAAAGCATGTCGCGGTTGATTTCAGGAAAGTTCATTTCCTTACAGAGGCCAGTACGGCAGATGCCCTGACTTTGGCCGATACTATTGCCCGGGCTACCGGTTCGAAGAATATTCACCATGTTTCATCCGAGCAACGACAGAAAATACATGTAGCAGCAGTGTTTGCATGCAATTTCGCAAATTACATGTGGATTAATTCGGAAGAATTGCTTGCAGAATTGGGCATAGGTTTCGATGCACTTCAACCTCTTGTACAGACAACACTCGACAATGCAATAAAAGTCGGTTCAATTGCCGGCCAGACGGGTCCGGCCAGACGTGGCGACAAGCATATAATCGAACACCACACACATATGCTCAATTCTGAAAAAGCGGAGATTTATAAACTGTTGTCCGCCAATATTCTAAAACGATTTAACAATGAGTAAAATTGCGTATAATCTAAAACTGGTAAAAGGAATAGTATTCGATGTCGACGGAGTGTTGTCGCCTTCGACAATTCCGTTAGGTGCTGATGGTGTTCCGTCGCGAATGGTGAATATTAAAGATGGTTATGCACTCCAGTTGGCAGTTAAGTTAGGTTATAAGCTTGCAATTATTACGGGTGGAAAATCGGAAGCAGTTCTGAAACGCTTTTCGGCTCTTGGTATAAAAGATATTTTCATGGGCTCAGCAATGAAAATCGATATTCTTGAAACTTGGATGAAAAATAATGAGCTTGAAGCCGAACAAGTTGCTTATGTAGGGGATGATATTCCTGATTTGCAGCCTATGCTTTGCGTAGGGTTGCCGATAGCGCCGCGTGATGCGGCAACAGATATTTTGGCTATTGCACAGTATATTTCACCGGTCGACGGTGGCTATGGGGTGGCGCGTGATGTGATTGAGCAACTTCTCAGAGCAAACGGACAATGGCTTGATAAAGCCAAAGCATTCGGATGGTAGAAATGGAATCACCAGATAAGATATTCGTTACAGTTGAGATTTTGTTGGCGAGCAAGTCGCCACGGCGAAGACAACTGATGGAAATGGCCGCAATCCCTTTCAGAGTTGCAGATATTAAAGACGTTGACGAAGTTTATCCCAATAATCTGAAGGCAGATGAAGTACCGGCCTATCTGTCGCAGATAAAAGCTGAGGCTTATAGGACAGAATTAAAGGATAGCCAAGTGCTTATCACGGCAGATACAGTGGTGATACTCGGCGATACGATTTTAGGTAAGCCCCGCGATGCAGATGATGCCTTCAGTATGCTGTCGATGTTATCGGACAATACGCACAAGGTTGTAACCGGTGTAACTATACTGGCTGCCAAAAAACGAGTGACATTTTCTGTTGAATCGGAAGTTGTGTTCGGAAGTCTGACACCCGAACAGATCAGATACTATATAGAAAACTATAAGCCGTTCGATAAAGCCGGAGCTTACGGAATTCAGGAGTGGATAGGTGCTATTGGCATTAAAGGAATCGTTGGTAGCTATTACAATGTGATGGGATTGCCAATTCATCGCTTATACCACGAACTCTGCCGTTTTATCGGGCAGAGCAAAGAGTAGAGCTAAGAATTGTGCAGTTCGGCTGCAATGAATGAAGACGTTGGAGAGTTTGTGGCTGCAATTTCTGCGGGTGTGCCTTGTGCAATTATCTGTCCACCGTTTTTGCCGCCTTCAGGTCCCATGTCGATGAGATAGTCGGCACATTTCAATACGTCAAGGTTATGCTCGATAACGAGCACGGTGTTGCCTTTTGCAACAAGTCGGTTTAGCACGCCAAGCAACACGTTTACGTCTTCGAAATGAAGACCTGTAGTGGGTTCGTCAAGAATAAAGAGTGTTTTACCGGTGTCGCGTTTTGCCAGTTCCGTAGCAAGTTTCACGCGTTGATTTTCTCCACCCGACAATGTGCTTGAAGGCTGTCCAAGTTTAATGTAGCCAAGACCTATTTCCTGAAGAACCTGCAGCTTCTTTAAAATATTCGGTATGCCGGCAAAGAAATCCACCGCCTGATTGATTGTCATATCGAGAACATCGGCGATAGATTTGCCTTTGTAACGAACTTCAAGCGTTTCGCGATTATAGCGTTTGCCTCCACAGAGTTCGCATGGCACAAGTACATCCGGGAGGAAATTCATTTCGATAGTTTTGTAGCCATTGCCGGAACATGCCTCGCATCGGCCGCCGGCAACATTGAATGAGAAGCGTCCGGGACGATAGCCACGGATTTTTGCTTCGGGAAGATTGACAAACAATGTACGTATGTCGGAGAATACGCCTGTGTAGGTAGCCGGATTTGAGCGTGGCGAACGTCCGAGTGGCGATTGGTCGACAGTAACGACTTTATCAATGTTTTCGAGCCCCTCGATACTTTTGTATGGGAGCGGTTCTTGCTCGGAACGATAGAAATGCTTGCTTAAAATAGGTTGCAAAGTGCCGTTGATAAGACTTGATTTACCACTGCCTGAGACACCGGAAACACAGATGAATTTTCCAAGGGGCAATGTTAGATCAACGCTTTTGAGATTATGCCCGGTGCAGCCGATAAGTTTGAGTGTTTTGCCGTTGCCTTCGCGTATTTCGGATGGGGGAGTGATGCGTAGCGTTCCGTTAAGATAATCGGAAGTCAGCGTGTGGGTTTTGAGCATTGTTTCAGGTGTGCCTTGGAAAACAACCTCGCCTCCTTTACGTCCGGCTTTTGGACCTATGTCTACAATATAGTCGGCTTCGAGCATAATATCTTTATCATGCTCCACAACAATAATAGTGTTGTTGGCATCGCGCAAGCGTTTCAGGGAATCGATAAGCCTCCGGTTGTCGCGCTGGTGAAGTCCGATACTGGGTTCGTCGAGAATATAGAGCACATTCACAAGTTCGCTGCCAAGCTGTGTTGCCAAACGTATTCTTTGACTTTCGCCACCTGATAGTGAAGCTGAGTTACGGTTAAGAGAAAGATAGCTCAGCCCGACATCTTTCAGGAATGACAGTCGGCCGACAATTTCTTTTATAATTTCTTTGCCAATCAACTGTTGCTGTTCCGATAGATTTGCAGGAAGCTGAATCATCCAATCAAGCAAATCTGCGATGTCCATTGCAGCCAGTTGAGCGATATTTTTGTCGTTGATGAAGAAGTGTAGAGCTTCGCGATTCAACCGTGCCCCTTTACATTCGGGACACTCGATTTTTGAATAAAACTGCCCACTCCATTTCTGTGCTTTAGACGAAGAATCCTCACTCTGTTGCAGTTCGAGATATTTAACTAACCCTTCGTAAGACTGGAAATAGCTGAACATCGTTTGAGAATCTGTCTTTATGGGCAGACGTTCAGTGGTGCCATTGAGAATATCGCTCAGAGCTTCCTCGGGCAACTGAGAAATTGGTGTTTTAATGTCACAGCCGTGCTTTTCGCATATCGCAGCTATCTGCCAGAAAATCATGCTGTTCTTGTAAGCTCCCAAAGCAACAATACCGCCTTGATAGATAGAAAGTTCAGGGTTAGGAATCAGTTTTTCGCGATCGACCATGTTGATGTATCCGAGGCCTTTGCAGCAAGGACATGCACCTTGTGGGGAATTAAAAGAAAAGTTGTGCGGAGCAGGTTCGCGATAGGAAATGCCGCTGACAGGATCCATAAGCATCTGGCTGTAGTGTGATACAGAATCATTGTCGACATCGTAAATCATCAGTTCTTTATCTCCAGCCCGCAAAGCCTCGCCAACTGAGTCGCGAAGTCTTTGCAAATCTTTAGAATTCACTTTCAAACGGTCTACAACCAGTTCCACCGAGTGGTTTGAATATCGGTCGAGCTTCATTCCGGGTGTAATTTCACGCAGGTTGCCGTCGGTACGCACATTCAGGTAGCCTTTTTTGCGCAGTTGTTCGAAAAGCTCCTTGTAGTGTCCTTTTCGGTTTTTGACCAGTGGTGCAAGAATGTAAATCTTAGCTCCATTAAATTTTTCAAGAATAAGATTTACAATTTTTTCTTCGGTGTATTTCACCATAGGTTCACCGGAAATGTAACTCCGTGCTTCTCCTATTCGTGCGAATAGCAAACGTAGATAATCGTAAACTTCAGTAGTGGTTCCGATAGTGCTACGAGGGTTGCGGTTGATAGTCTTTTGCTCGATTGAAATGACTGGAGAAAGGCCGGTTATCTGATCCACATCAGGTCTTTCGAGTGTTCCGAGCATATTCCGTGCGTAGGCCGAAAAAGTTTCTATGTATCGTCGCTGACCTTCTGCAAAAATTGTGTCAAAAGCCAACGATGATTTTCCGGAGCCGCTCAAACCGGTGATTACGGTGAGCGATTTATGAGGTATACTTACATCAATGTTTTTGAGATTGTGCACTCGTGCACCTGAAACATTGAGATATGTTTTATTATCTGCTGTCATTTTTTAGAGGAGAGTTATTTTTTAGTAATCCAATTAGGATTATAAACAGTTTTTTCTTGTGTGCTTCTTTTCAGCTCTGTTTTTTCCGGAATTGCTACAGTATATGTTTTTCCGGTTTTATTAGGCAGCGATTTTGCACGGATCCATGGGTTGTATTCGCGTAGCACCATATAACTAATTCCATGTTCAGCTGCCCAATCAGGCCAACTCTCTACCGGGGTTGATACTTTCACGCTGCGTGTTTTTGCAGGTTGATAAAGCTGATCGGCAGAAAGGTGAAATCCGTATTTAGCAGGCTGTTCCATAATCATTTTCATAGCCAGAAGTCGGAACATGTAACGCGATGTTTCATCGGCAAGAAACAGGTCGTAGGCAGACGATTGGTTCTGCGAACCTAACTCGCGTGTGATGCGTGCCATTCCACCATTATATGAGGCTGCTACAGACTCCCAGTTGCCATATTTTGCAAGTGCATCTTTAAAATAGCGGCAAGCGGCAACTGTTGCCTTCTCAAGGTTGTAGCGTTCATCAACATAGTCGTTAACTTCCAAACCGTACAACTTTGCAGTCGACGGTATAAATTGCCATATTCCGGCTGCTTTTGCTGAAGAATAGGCTCGCGGATTAAGGTAGCTTTCAATACAGGCGAGGTAAGCCATGTCTGTGGGAACACCGTTTTTTTTCAGAATAGGGAGGATTTGAGGAAAATATTTGTTTGCTCGTTTAATCACGAGTAGAGTGTTGCCGTGAGTGTAAGCCATTGAAGTCAACTCCCGATCGAGGCGTTCGTACATATCGACCCGATCGAGATTAACAGGCATACTGGCAAAGTCGAGCGTAGTCGGTATTTGTGGATTTTCAATCCGGGCAAAAACCGGACTTTGATCGGAATTCTGCCCTGCGCTATAAGAGGAGCCGGCAATGTATAGAACGGCTGCAAGTATGATAGATTTACAGTTTGTTTTCATTAGTGTTGAGGTGTGTTACCAGAACGGGAGCGGTCGTGGTTGATTATGTTTATGTCACCTTTAAGATTATATTTGCGTCCGTCGGCGCCTTTGGCCTTTATTACGTAATAATAGACACCGGAGGGTACAAGTTTACCTTTATATTTTCCGTCCCAACCGTCGGCTGGATTAGTGAACGAGCACATCTGTTGGCCCCAACGGTTGAAAATATGACATTCAAAACTGATTATTGATTTGTAACTAACTTTCCACAGATCGTTTACTCCATCCGAATTACCCGGTGAAAAAGCATTCGGGCATTTGATGTCCGATTCACCGATTGTAACATCGAAAGTAGGAGAATAGTAACTACATGAGCCTGCTGCGTTAGCTGCTGCAAATCGAACATAAAATGTGCCGTCTTCACGAAAGGTATGATTAAATACAAGATTGTTGTCGCGATATGTGATTATGTCGAATTCAGAATCGCGCGAAATCTGCCATTCTTTGAATACAACAGCATCAGTCACAGCTGCTGTGAATTCCACCTCGGCTGGTGCAGATCCGCCAAGTGAACCGGCCGTTCCGGCTGACTGTTCGTTGTCATTTTCACGCAATATTTGTTCGGCGTCGGCGTGAGCCTCTACTGCAACAGCTTTGAAGAGGGGTGTTTCGATTTGTTGTGGATCGCCCCATAGTTCCAAAAAACGGTCGCCGCTCAACCTGAAACTTGTATCGGTCAGCGGTTGTTCAGCGTAAACAGATTGTGAAATGTGAGCCAGTGTGGTTTCAACATCATTGTAAATGAAGTTCTTTTGATCGGCATCATAGACAAGTGAATTGTAGCTGAGTTTTATTTCACGAGAAAGTTCTGCCTGACGTCCATTGATCGTAGTGTAATATATTGGTTCTGCCGCTCCTGTAAAGTCAAGTTTAATGGATGTGCAATCTGATTCCGGACTGACAGACAAATTTTCCAGTTCGAGTTGATGTTGCGAATAGTCGACAACCCAAAAATAGATGCGAGTAGATCCATCTTCTATAATGTATCCGCAATCGCCCTGTAATTGGGCAAGAGTTGATACATTGCCGGAGTATGTGATGTTGTCTATTGTTGAAGCAAATCCGCCACCACGACTGTCGAACGACATCCATACGGGGCGACTTTCTGTCGACGACGCCGTGTAGCTGATGCTGACACCGTCGGTATCATGAAGAATATATATGTTGTTTAATCCGGTTGTTGCTACTGGCGTTTCTGTAATTACCGGAAATTGATTGCCGTATATTGTGATTTCAGCCGAAATAGTCGGGATAAAATATAATATAAATACAATGGTGCAGAGATAAAAACGTTTCATTGTTTTCGAATATGTTTGACTTACAAAGTTACGCAAATTCCAAATGAAACGCTAATATCGGCGTGCTGATTAGGTTTGGCTTAACATTTATTGTAGAACCGAATCAAATATAGTTAAGAATTTCTGAAGGATGATCCACAATATGGTCGGCATAGCATTCTTCCAAATCGGTAACAGGACGGAATCCCCATGTGACACCGACTGATTCTACACATGCACGGCGGGCAGTGGTCATATCAACACCTGAATCGCCAACATATAGAACGTCGGCTTTGGGTGTAGGGCATTCGTTCAGGATGCCGAAAACAATTGAAGGGTCGGGTTTGACAGGCATGCCTTCTTTTTGTCCCCACACGGCTGCCCAGGGTATTTCAGGAAAATAGTGATTGATCAGATGCAGAACAGCTTCATGATATTTATTTGAAGCAACTGCCACCTTTATGCCACGCGAGGTTAATTCGGAAAGTAGTTCCGGAATACCTTCGTAAGGCTTTGAATGGTCTGTTGAATGCTGGTCGTAATATTGCTGGAACCACTGCCTTGTTCGTTGAAGCTGTAGTGGATCGGTTCCAATTTCAGCTGGGAGAGCACGTTCGAGCAGTTTTGTCACGCCATTTCCGACCATTGCAGTGTATAACCCCAGAGGATGGGGCGGATACCCCATTTTTTCAAGCGCGAAATTTGTTGCGTAACCTAAATCGTCAATTGAATTTAGCAGAGTTCCGTCAAGATCGAATATTACAAGTTTTTTCATATAGTATGCGGTTGTGGGGAATTCAGAATTAATATTAGAACGGATAGCCGATCGAGAAATGAAATGTCGTGTCGCGCTTCCAACGAGGATGTAACAATGGCCATGACTGCTGATTCTCTGCCGGATTATAGGCTTTTACACCTAAGTCGAGGCGAAGTAGGAAGTAGGTGAAGTCGGCTCGCAACCCAACACCATAGGCAGCGGCAATTTCTTTGTAGAATTTATTGAAGCGGAACACTCCGCCCGGCTGAGTTTCGTAGTCGCGGATTGTCCAGATGTTTCCTCCGTCTATGAAAAATGCACCTTCAAGTAACCAAAAAAGTTTCTGGCGAAATTCAACACTCATGAAAAGGCGTATATCACCACATTGATTTATGAAATTTGCCATTGAATTCTTGCTGTCATAGCGTCCAGGACCAAGTGTGCGCACTCCCCACCCGCGGACGCCATTTGCACCGCCCGCGTAGAAGCGTTTTTCAAATGGAATCATTGATGAATTGCCATAGGGTACGCCTATTCCTAATCCGGCGTGAGCAGCCATTGATGTTCGTGGAGTGAAATTATGTGTGAATGTGTAATCAGCATCAGCTTTGGCATATTGAGCATATTGAATGCCGAATACTTTGTAGGCTCCGTTGCTTTTTGTGGCGTGAGAAAGTGTAGATATCGCATGTAGGAGGTTTCCACTGGTTTCTACCCCGGCACGAATAGTGAAAACATTTTGCTGAAACCATTTTGATTTAGCTGATGTCTGGCGTTTGTTTGTTCGGTAATAATTATACCCGATCAGCATTATAAAGTGATCCTCATAGCTGTAGCGTAACAATGGATTGGATATTTCATTGATGAAATCGAGTGTACTCTTTGGCAGCCGGACATAATTAATGTCAATCAAGTCGAAGCGATGACGCAAAGTGTTGTTCGGGTTATTCCACCTGTATCGCCATGCTCCTCCGGCAATAATACGAGTATATTCCGGCCGTTCCTGATAGTTGAACGACATTGAAAACTCGGTGCTTGCTTTCACTTTTCGTTTGAAAGCGGAGCTTAAAAATGGGGCTTTGAAACGGGGAAAGGCAATTCCAATTTCTGTTCCGGCTTCAACATAATGGTTGTTGATCAGGCCGTTAAAATTACCCGATAAACTTTCGTAACTTGCCCGCATTTTGGCAGTCAGAGTTTCGGCGCTATGAGCCAGGTTTTTATACTGGTAAGTTACAGATGCCCCGAAACCGAGATCTCCTTCTGAATTTGTTCCCTCGAATTCTGTCGATATAACTTGTTTTTTACCGCGTGTAAGCATTATATATGCATTAAGCTCGTCAGGACTCGACGGTTCGCGACGCATCTCAATGTTAACATAACGGAGAATTGGCAATCGTCCGAGCGATTCATAGGTCTGGTCGACAGATTTCTGGCTGAAAAGTTCGCCGCTGCGTATAGCGCAAGCATCCAGCAACACAGACGGGCGTAGATAATGATCTTTCCCGTACAAAATATTAACACCTTTATAGCGAACTGTATCGGTAGCCGAAAAACTCTGTTTGCCGAAATCTTCTCCCGGATTATAATCAGTGATGAAAAAGATGTTGGCTATGCGAAATCTTCTGAATCTGAGTGAATCGGCTTCACGCATAGGCTGAGGACGAATCATTAGCGTCAGGTTAACATCTTTTGCTCCGGCAGCTGTGTCCGCCATAAATGAAATGTTCTCTTTCGTAAAGGCATAGTAGCCGTTATTACGCAGTAGCGTTGTTATTTGAGTGCGCTCTTGTTCGAGCATATCTCTGTCGAGCAACTCGCCGGGTTTGACTGGCAAATGTCGGATATTATCTGTAATGATTGCTTCGATGGCAGAATCCGGAATTAGATAGTCGACAGTTGAGATGAAATGAGGAATGCCTGGTATTATCGTGTATTTAACATTGGCTTTGCGGCTTTTGGGGTTCAATGTTGTGGAGATATCGACGCGTGTGTCCATGTAGCCCCGGTTGTTCATAGCTAACCGTAGCTGATTGGCTGATTGCTTCGTAAGAGCGGAGTCGAAAATAACCGGTTCCTTTCCGAGTTTGCGAAGAAAACGGTTTACTCGCTTTGTTGAATCGTGGCCCGACAGATTATAAGTTGCGAGTTGAAGTTTCAGAAAACCGAGCACTTTATGGTTGGGAAGTTGGCGCAGATAGTTCTGCAGTTCTGTTCCGGAAACATCGGCTGTTGGGCCAAGTGTGGAATCCGGACGTATGTCGATAGAAACCTTATCGAGAAGGTAGCGGCCCTCTGGCACGTGTTTGGTTGTGCTACATGCAGCTATGCATGCGGCACAACCAAGGCATATTAGTGTACGTAATATCAGATGCCGTAGCTTCATTTAGCCAACGGGATTAGGCATTCATTGAGCGTAGCAGTTCGTCGTTGTCACGCGATTTCTCCATCTGGTCTTTCATGAACTCCATCGCCTCGATAGACGTGCGGTCGCTCAAATAGCGGCGCAGAATCCAGATGCGTTGTTGTGTTTCAGGGCGCAGAAGCAGATCGTCACGGCGCGTGCTCGATGCCATAATGTCGACTGCTGGGAAAATGCGTTTATTTGAGAGCTTGCGATCGAGCTGGAGCTCCATGTTGCCGGTGCCTTTGAACTCTTCAAAGATCACTTCGTCCATTTTCGAACTGGTTTCTGTCAGGGCTGTTGCTATGATTGTGAGCGAACCGCCGTTCTCAATATTTCGGGCCGCTCCGAAGAAACGCTTGGGTTTCTGGAGAGCATTGGCATCCACTCCTCCCGAAAGAATTTTTCCACTGGCCGGCGAAACTGTATTGTATGCTCGTGCTAAACGTGTGATTGAATCAAGCAGAATCACAACATCATGTCCGCATTCAACCATACGTTTTGCTTTTTCCAACACAATGCTTGCAATCTTCACATGACGTTCTGCCGGTTCGTCGAATGTTGAGGCTATTACTTCTGCATTAACGCTGCGGCTCATGTCGGTCACTTCCTCAGGACGCTCATCAATCAGCAGTATTATAATATATGTGTCCGGGTGATTTTCGGCGATGGCATTTGCAATGTCTTTAAGAAGTAGAGTTTTACCTGTTTTAGGTGGTGCGACAATCAAACCACGCTGGCCTTTGCCTATTGGCGAGAACATATCAACGATTCGAGTCGAGAGGTTGCATGTGCGCCCACCGGTTAGATCGAATTTTTCGTCGGGGAACAATGGTGTTAAGTGCTCAAAAGGAACACGGTCGCGGATAAATTCAGGCGAACGTCCGTTTATGCTTAACACATCAGTTAATGGGAAATATTTTTCACCCTCGCGCGGCGGCCGAATAGCGGCATCGACAACATCGCCTGTTTTCAGTCCGAAAGCTTTTATTTGCTGCTGAGTAACGTAAATATCGTCGGGCGAGGTCAGGTAGTTGTAATCGCTCGACCGTAAGAATCCGTGACCTTCCGGAACAATTTCCAACACACCTGATGCAGTAAGGATGCCATCGAAATTATATTGCGGTACCGGTGGTTGCTGGTTTTCCTGACGGTTGTTCTGGTTTCGGTTTTTCTTATTCTTTTTGTTTTGTTTCTGATTTTGCTGCTGATTGTTATTTTGTGAGTCGGCGCCCGGTTCGCGGATCAATATCGGAGCCGTAGCTGCAGCAGCGGCGGCAGCTGCAGCAGCTTCTTCCTTTTCACGTTGCGAACGAGGCGTAAATTTCTTTTCAGTTCTGAAAAAAGCACCGAATGAACTGTCGGGATTCGGACGAAAATCCCGTTTAGCCTTTGGTGGCTGCTGATCGATGTTGTCGGGATTTTCATTTTCAACTTGTATGTGCGCTTCAGATTCCTCTGGCGCAGCTAACAATGGGAGAGGGGTGTTGTCTTCTGACGGTTTATCGGACGATTCTTTATCAGCGGTTTCCTGTTGATTCTGCTGAGGCAATTCAACAGCCACAATCTCAGGCTGCTGAATTTCGGATGATACACTTTCTTCATTTGCCTGACTCTCTTGGCGCGCAGACGCTTCGGCTGCAAGTTGTGCTTTAGATGGGCGCCCTCTTTTGCGACGGGGAACAGGATTGGCTGGTTCATCGGTTGTTTGTGTTTCGTTAGCCACTACTTGTGTTTCCGATGCAACCTGCGGGGTGGTATTGTCTGTTGTTTCAGTTTGTTCGTTTGAAATCGGATCGGCTGACTCTACGCCCTGTTTTTTATCCGATTTTTTGGACTGGCGTTTATCTTTCTGATTTTTATTGTTTCGCGCAGGCTTATTCTTTTTTTCTTCTGCTGTTTGCGAGGCATAGTCTGCGGCTTGTTGGTCGAGAATTTTATAAACTAATTCTTCGTGCCCGAGTGAATCTATTTTTTTTAATTTCATGTCGTTGGCTATCGTCTTGAGCTGATCAAGAGTCATTTCGCCAAGGTCGGTAATGTTGTAATACATAAAAGTATATTATATATGTGTACAGCAAATACTGTCGGTTAATTAATCGTAGGAAACAGTTTGGATGAATTCTGTTTAACTAAACAGAATAATGTCATTGACACAGTCAATAACTATAAATAATCGGCAATTGCCGGTTGCTGTTCAGTAGTAATTTATTAAAGGGGAAAAATGGTTTTGTAATAGAAGTTAACGACATAATTCAAGTGAATCAACAATGTCGTCGTAAACCGTTGCAAATTTAATAATTTATTTTAAAAAACAAACATGGCCTTGAAAAGTTTGTGTCAATAAATAATATAAATCTATCATTAGAATGATTAATTAAATAAAATTTACATATATGTGCTTAAAAGTAGCTCATGTAAAGATGTAGCTTTGTTCAGAATAAAATATTACACTGAACAATGAATGAAAATAATAAGGTAGATCTGACAAAGAATGTCTGTGACTGTGGTTGCCATGCTCCAGCCAGAAAATGCCATGCATCAATCGGAATTTTCTTAGGCGATATTATTGAAGCGGAACATCATTTCGGTGAAGGACGTGACGCATATTGTTATATTCGTAATGAATATAGCGGGCATGCATAACGAAGGTCGGAAATTTTGCATATAGATTCAGAACCGAAGTGCAAAAAAATACCGTTCTGAATAGCATCAATATTTTTTGAGGCTCGATAGTTAATGGCGAATTGGGGATGGGGCTTCACAAGCTCACAGCCCCTCCCCAATTCGAGATTAACTGTCGCAAAAAGTAACTTTTAACAAGCGTTACAAAAAAAGGAGACCGAAGTCTCCCTAAGATTAATTATTTTTCCTCTAAGAAAGCTAAGGTCGAGACTGTCTTTGTGAGGGGAAAAGA
>CAYQYL010000015.1:0-33804 GCA_964421745.1 uncultured Muribaculum sp.
TTATCGAAAACCTGTCGATAGGCCAAAGCTACAACTTCGCTGCCGACTCTCTCAACTGGAGCAATATCAACACCTCGATATTGCTTCGTCTGACGAAAAACTTCAACCTCAATCTCAACGCCACGTGGGATGTGTACACCTACGGATTGTCGTCGTCGGGCTCACCGGTCAGAATCAATAAAACCCGTCTGCAGGCAGGCAAGGGTCTGGGGCGCTTGTCGTCGACCGGAACGTCGTTCTCCTACACGATAAACAACGACACATTCAAGCGCAAGAAAAAGAAAGACGATAAGAAGACGACTGAACCTGACCCGGCCGACGACGAGGATGATGTGGATTATTCGGACGGGAGTGTGCCCAAACAATCGCAGGAGGGGGACATGAAGTTCTCGCGCGACGGGTATATGGAGTGGTCTATTCCCTGGAGCCTGTCGTTTAACTATTCTGTGAACTATGGCTACGGGTCGTTTAACTATAAGAAAATGGAATTTAACGGGCGGCTGACGCAAAACTTAAGTTTCTCGGGTTCGATACAGCCTACGCAGAACTGGAATTTCAGTTTTTCGGCCTCGTACAACTTCGACACCAAGAAGATCGCATATATGAACTGTAATATATCGCGCGACCTGCACTGTTTTACAATGACGGCGAGCTTCGTACCGGTGGGTCCGTATAAGAGCTACAATTTCCATTTCGCAGTTAAGTCATCGCTGCTCCAGGATCTGAAGTACGACAAGCGTTCGTCGTACTACAACGGTGTTGAATGGTATTAGGCGGGCGGGGTAGGAAATTAAAAATTAGTCACCCATGAGTTACCGTCAGGAAATTTATCATGCCGTCATTTCAACCTATTGTCGCCGTATGACCATTAACAATGACAACAGAAAGGAACTGTACAACTATATATGGTCTTACCTTAAATCGAGAAAGTGTTATTAATATCAGGTTGGCGGAATTCCGAATCATATTCATATTCTGTTCGATAAAAATCCAGAGCTAACAGTGCCTGGACTTATGCGCGATTTAAAAATGTCAACAAATAAATGGTTGAAGGATCATAGAAGCCTGTTTCCTGATTTTGAGAATTGGGGGAAGGAATATTATTGTGTGTCACGTGCATATGAACAAGTGGATATGTTGCGAAATTATATACGGAAGCAACAGGAACACCATGGGATTGAGAGTTTTGACACAGAAATCCAACGGTTGACACAATCGTTAGGTATGGATTATTTTGAAAATAGTCTGCGTTGAATTTTCTGTCCCTCTTCGAGGAACATGCGTCCTGAATTCCCAACCCCAGAGCACCTCACCTGCGGTTCGGTTGCTCAGGGGCTAATACGTTCGGCTGAGGCCGATTGCCCTCTTCGAGGACATGGGGATTCGTTTGTTTGGATTGGTGTTGGAAGGAGGTAATTGAATGGAGATTGTTTGTGGGGGGAGGAAGAAAGTAATATGTTTATAGGGGTCGAAGTTAGATAGGGGTGGGAGTTAGTTGGATGAGGGGTTTGATGTGGAGGGGAGGAGTAGGGTGACGAGGACGCCGCGGTGGTCGGTGGGCCAGACGTTGAGGGGAGTGATAAGGGGATCGGATGTGTTGTCGGCAACGCGCTGGCTGTGGCTGATGCTTTTGTCAGGCCCGAGAAGTGATGCTGAAACTGGGGTTATACCGGAGGATTTGTTGTAGAAAATGTAGTCGATGCGGTCGCGTTCGTCGGCTTCGGGTGCCCATGCGAGTTGCTTGACATCGACGCTTTCGCATGAAGCCGGGAATGTGATTCCGGGATAAGCAACCGGATCGGGCCACACGGTTCGGTAGGCATCGGCGTAGCCGGCTTGATCGAGCATACGTGTGCAAGTCCAATCGACTACGAATCCGTTGTGGTCGTAGAGGTTGGCTGTCGCCTCGGTCCAGTCAAGGTGGGATGGCTCGTTGAAATCGCCACAAAGAATGACCGTTCGTCCGCGGGCAATATCGTCTGCGGCGGATTCGATGAATTTGGCGATAGCTTCGTCGCGCGACGACATGTCGTTGCGCTGCAGAATTTCTTCAACTGTTTCCGGGAGTTTGCATGGTTTCCATGTCGAGCCGTCGATTCCGCGAACGTTGTAGTACGCGTCATTGAGATAGTCGAGGTGGGCGGAGTAGACAGACAATGGTACGCCGTGAATCTCTGTGTCGACGCCTATGACGGAGCCAATCACATCGGGCGAGTCGGGATAGAGGCGGCGTATTTCAGAAACGGGCGCTATGCTCAGAATGTCGCTCTCCTGCATTCGGCCGGAATAGTAGGTTAATCCGCGTTCGGCCAGGGCGTTGAGGAGCAGCTCATGGGTTGGGCTTGCGTCGGTGGTGCTGATTTCGTTGAGCGACACAAGTTCGGGTTTCAGACGAGCTATTTCGTCGGCAATGGCTTCGATGCCACCTTCGATTCCATTACAGTTTTTCCAGATGTTTAGCTGAACAACGCTTATTGTGTTGTTGGCAAGGCAGACCAGATTTGCAGTCAGCCATAATAGTAAAGTGAAATAAAATTTAAGCATATTGACTTGTTTAGGAACATAAAATTACCGTTTTTTCTGTGATATTGCATAATTTTCTGTGAATAATTGTTCTATGTGCTAATTATTTGTAACTTTGCCGTTCCCAAAACCAAACAAGTTTTATATGAAAGTATTACTACCCTTGCTGGCATTAGGCGTTGTTATGACGGCCTATGCAAAAAATGAAGTCTACACAACTGCAAACACGGGAACTGTCTACACTTTTGCCGACCTGGCAAAAATAGAAGGAACCGGTGTCACTCAAATCGACGACAACACCTTCTCGGTTGTCAACGACATCGACGTAATGGCAAACGACGGAATCGCGCTGACCAACGGCATGACCCTTCAACTGGGTAAAGACGTGCTGATCCGTCTGTATGGTTCAAAAAGCTCCCTGACTCCAGACACAGCAACTGTCGTGCCTATCGAAGGACAGGCTCCCAAAGGATTCCATTTTACCGAAATAGACAAACCAATCGAGCTGAAGCATGTGCGCTTTGAGGCTGCGGGAATCAAAATCGGTGGAGATTACGGTGTGACAGTTGAAAACTGTACTTTCTATGAGCACAACGATAAGATCGGCCACGCGGCAATCGACATGGTTGGCAGCAGCATCAACAACGTTGTTCGCAACTGCCGCTTCGTGCGTACAACCTGTGCGGCAATCGCTTCAGGATCGAATGTAGCAGCCGGTATCATTATCGAAGACAATGTGATGGAAGACTGCTCGACAGCCAACCGCAACTATCCAGTGATCAACCAGACACCTGCGGGAGCAAACGGCCCTGTGATTATTCGCCGCAACAAAATCTACGGAGGCAAACGCACACGTCCGGGTGCTTTGTCGATGTCGAACATGCTGTCGATGATCGGCGACCACAAGATTGTTATCGAAGACAACTATATGGATAACAGCCGCTACGGTATCAATATCCTCGGCAACTATATGGATATTCGCGTTGTCAACAATCAGGTTATTGACTGCCACTACGAAACGAACGCCATGAACGGTGGTTCGGGTATCACAGTTAGCTCTACTTCGGAATCGCACGCCACACGCGTTTATATCGAGGGCAACCGTTTCGAAGGCTGTCTGTGGGGCGCTACCGTAATCGGTAATCCTAATGTAAATCTCGGACACCTGACCGATGTGACCGACGGTGACTATAACCCCGGCCGTAATGTGTTCAAAAACAACGGTAACTGCGGTACAGCACCCGAAGGCGCCGAAACGGCATTCGACCCCTCGAAGCCTTATGATCTTTACAACAACACAGCACTCACTCTCTATGCTCAAGGTAACACATGGGGCTGCGAGCAGCAGACTGCCGAACAGATTGAAACGCGCATCTATCACGTGGCCGACGATCCCAATCTGGGCGAAGTGATTTTCCTCCCCGCCGGAACACAGACTTCGGCTATCGAAACAGTTGAAGGCGATGCAGATGCTACACCCGTAATGTATGTGCAGCCTTCAGGAACGGTTTCAGCAACCCCTGCCAAGGGTCTTAACATTGTAAAAATGTCGGACGGAAGCGTTCGCAAAGTCATTGTGAAATAACATAGCTACAAATATCAATTTCGTTAAGCCATTGAGTCCGTGAGGATTCGGTGGCTTTTTTAGTGATTGACAGGGGGTTGGGACAGAGGGGGATAGAAACCGGCGAGCTCGCCGGTTCACGACAGACAGAAGGGCAAAGGGGCCGGGGGAATTTAAGACAGAAGAACAAAAAGGCAGAAGTGTTTGGGGGGAGGAGGACAGAAGAACAAAAGGGCAGAAGGGCAGAAGTGTTTGGTGAGGGAGTGGAAAATGATGTGTGTTAATGGAGGTTAAAAGATGTATTTTTTGCTAACATCATGAATCGAGGCGGGGTGGGCGACCGTAACTTTGCATCGTTATCCGGAAAACACACGCAATAGTTTAATTTGACAGACAAACTTAATTTAGTATCACACGAATTCATTATGGAAAATCACACAAATCAAAACCAGATGGCTGACCAGAGAATGGGCCAAAAGGTGGATGAGTCTTTGGCAGGAAATGGAGGTGGCGAAAGTGCGGCTGACGTCATACAGCTAATTGAGGAAGCCGAAGAACGTGGCTATATACGCGGTCGCAATGAGGCGGCGGAACAGCTGATTGGCAAACCGGCTCTGTTTGAAGAGGTACATCAGCGTTGCGCTCCAGTGCAGGCATCTCCGCTGCTGACACCGCGCCGTGTAAGCATCTGGGATTTACCTTAAAAAGTTTTTTAGAGAGTTTATTCAAGTTATTATTTTTAATTCAGTATTTTATTTATGTCTACAACAAAAGGAACAACAGGAGGAACACACGTAGTTTCAGCACCACTTACCATTCAGACCACCGCAGCCGAAGAATCGGAACTGCTTATGTCGGACATCGATTCGCGTCTTGTTAAAGTGCGGCCTATGGCCACGCCAATCGACCAGATTTCGCGACAGGGTGGAGCGCGTCAGTGCAAGAGTATGCAGGTCGACTATTATTCGGTCGACACTCTGCCGGGCGAAACCATTATTATGGCCGACCGCTCTGCTTCCGAATCTGAATCGCTTGCAGTGACAGTGAAAAACGGATCGATCTTTGCTGAATCGGATACAGTTATGGCGCTGCTTGTCGATGGACAGGGCAATCCGAAAACATCGGCCAATGCTCCGGTTTTCTATGTGGAGAGCGCCGAGGACACCCGTTTGACGCTGAAGGTTGTCAATCCCGAGCCGGACGAAAACGACAATGTGTTTCCTTCGCTTCCAAAAGGCACACGTCTGATCAGAATGGGACGCGCAGCGGCCGAACTGGATGTGCAGACCGCTCAGGCCCAGGTGCTTCCGAAGAAATCAAAAAATTTGTGCCAAATATTTAAAGCTCAAGTAGAGCAGTCGGTTCTCCACCGCCTGGCGGCCAAGGAGGTTGGCATTACCCTTTCCGATCAGGAGGAGATGGCGCTAATGGATATGCGTCTTGGAATCGAGAAATCGTTTCTTTTCGGAACAATGGCGCGCATCGACAAAGGCCCACAGCGCGGCGATGTATTTATGACGCAGGGAATCTGGCCTCAGGCCGGAAAGGAATACACCTACGGGACAACGGCGTTTACAACAGATACGCTTATAGACATCTGCCGTCAGGCCTTCACGGGCAATGCGGGATCGTCGCGAAAAGTGCTTGTCGGAGGGTCAGGTCTGATTGACGCTATATCACGCATCGAGCATTCGAAGGTGCTACAGGCCACTCAGACCACAACGCGCTGGGGACTCGATTTCCGCGAGATTGTGTCGAACTTCGGACGTCTTTATGTGATTATGTCGGAGGTGTTCGATCAGTGTGGCCACCCGGACGACGGTATGGTTATCGATCCGGAGTACATTCAGAAGTATGTTCACATTCCGTTTAAGGCAATGCCGCTCGATCTGCGTACAAGCGGGCAGCGCAACTGCGACGCAATAGTGCTGACAGAGGCATCTTGCCTGGTGCTTCGCTATCCGGAGGCTCATATGCGAATCGTTAGAAAATATGTGGCGACAGCATGAAACTGACACTTACCCGCGCGCAACTGCTTGAGCAATGGCGGTTGCGCGCCTTTCCCGAACCAATGAACACGGATGGCGCCGTTTCGGCAATAGACGGGATCGACATGGATGCCTGGCTTGAAGCGGCGGCTACGGACTGGTATGCCAATCTGTTGCGTAGCGCTCCAGTGGAGTTGCTCAATCCGCGCGATTATGCCGCCGAACTGGTGCCTTACCGGCAGGGAGGGACACTATGTATGCGTTTGCCGGAATCGACAGTGCGTGTGGTTGCGTTGCGTCTGTCGGGATGGCAGACCGATGCGCTTGTTTGCCGCGATGCAACTGATGCAACAGCCGTCAGGCAGCAGTCGCCGTTGACACGTGCCGGAGCCGAAGCGCCTGTGGCAGTATGGTTGCCCGGAGAGCAGAGCGTAGCGCTTTATCCCGATCCAGGAGGCGACGAAATGCCGGTGTTTGAGAAAGCATTGCTGGTTGTCGATGTGCCTGATGTGTTCAGGCTCGATTCGGCTGCCCTGGCAGAAATTAAGAATATACTTTAACAGGGAATTTATGACAACGATCGAACAAGCAAAAGAGGTATGGAAGAAATGGGAGCCTTTGCGCCGTAATCGGTTGAGGCTTAAAAAGTACACTTTCGGGGAGCAGTGGGCCGACAAAGTCCGAACCGACGAGTGTGGAACGATGAGCGAGAAAGACATGATGATGCGCACCGGACATCATCCGGCAACGTGCAACATGATTTTGCCCGCGGTAACGGCTATTGTGGGCCATTACCGGAAGAAGATTGTGGCTCAGAACGCGAAATTGCCTCCGCACATCGAAACGGATTGTGCCGCTTTGCAGGAGTTTCTGATTTCGGGATGTGCGATTCAGCGCCTGAGTGTTGAAAACCGCGACGGAACCGATTCGAAACTTTGGGCCGACAATGTGTCGCCGGCAAATTTTTTTGTCGACCATGCAGGGGCTTTGTCGCCCCACAGAGCGCAACTGTTGGGGCAATTGCACGATATGTCGCTTATGCACATATTGTTGCGGTTTTCGCGAGGGAACCGGCGGAGTGCCGCGCGTTTGCGCGATATTTTCGACCGTGAAACCGCTGTCGAAACGTTTGTTTCGCGACCATCGGCCGGAGTGGGCGAGTCGGTGAACGATAATGTGTCGTTTGCTTCGTCTTCGTTGCCGGGAACAATGCGCGTTGTTGAGGTTTGGACTCTTGAATGTGGCGAATCAACGGTTTGTCTGGATCCGGAAACAGGGACGATAGAGGAATTTGCCCACGACGACGATTCGCTTAACAGGCGCAACAGCCGGCGCAGGCGAAAGGGGTTGAAACCCTTGCAGCGTTCGTGGAGCCTCGTTCCAAAATGGCATTGTCGCTTCCTGACAGCAGCAGGCACGACGCTGTATGAGTATTATGCGGACAGTCACCCTTATGTATATGCTTTCTATCCGCTGGTCGACGGAGAGATACACTCTATGGTGGAGGATCTTATTGAACGTCAGCGTCACATCAACCGCTTGCTCACGCTGAACGACCGCATATTGGCATCGTCGGCCAAAGGAGTGCTTCTCTTTCCAGAAAACCAGACGTCGCCGGCAATGCCCGTGCAAGCGGTAGCCGACAACTGGGCAGCTCCCGATGGAATTGTGTTATACCGAGCTATGCCTGGAATGCCGGGTCCGCAGCAAATGGTCGGCGGGCCGGCTAATTTCGGGGTTGTGTCGATGTTGCAGACCGATCTGACGCTTTTCCGCGACATATCCGGAGTGTCGGAGGCGTTACGCGGTCAGGCAGTGTCGTCCAACACGGGGGCAGAACTTTACAGCCGTCAGCAAGAAGGAGCATCGACAGCTATTGCCTATCAGCTCGGAACATTTGAGTCGTTCGTCGCACGCCGCGACGAAAAAGGCCTGAGCATCGTTCAGCAATGCTCAGGCCGGGTGAATGAGAATAAGTGAAGTTTTATTTCACTGATATTTTGCGAACTGTGCCGTCAGACATGCGGACAATGTTCAGACCCTGAGATGGAGCTGCAGAAACGCGACCTGAGGGGTGGATGTAGAGAACGGGAACCGCTGTCTGTTCGCCGGCCACGCTCTCGATGCCAGAGGTGGAGTTGGCTGAAATTTTGGTGAAGTTGCTCCATAAATCGGCTGCCTTGTAGGCATCGACTGCGGCTGCCGGGACATAGAGGTTGGCATCTGAGTAGACGGCGTCTTCGAAAAGAATTTTTCCGCAGGCAGGGGGAACGACGGCATTGACTGTGACGCGTTTAACATTACCCGATTTTTCGAATGCCTTGTTGCCGAGTGTTGCCACGCCGGTGCCCAGAGTGACGGTTTCAAGATTTTCGCAAGTCGAGAATGCCTGGTCCTGGATTTCGGCAACAGCGTCGGGGATGACAACCGATTTCAAGGCAGTGCCCATGAATGCTTGTTTGCCGATAAGTTTGACGGACTTTCCGATAGTGACATTCTCCAAGCTGGGGCTTTTGTAGAATGCTGTATTGTAGATTGTTTCGACAGAAGCGGGAATTGTGACATCGGTCAGTGTTGAGTCGGCTGCGAAGGAGTAGTAGCCCAAAGTTTTAACGCCATCAGGAATTGTGAAGGATGTGACGTTGCGTCCGCCGTTGTACTGGATAAGTTCGGTTTTGTCCTTGTTGTAAAGGATTCCGTCGGCTGAGGAGTAGTTGGGGTTTGCATCAGCAACCGTGATAGCCACAATGTGAGAGCAATCGCGGAAAGGCGACTGTTTGAGTTCTGTAGCCGAGGCCGGAATTGAAACAGTGCGGAGGTTGTAGCAGTTCTGGAACAGGTTCTGACCTATAGTTACAAGCCCTTCGGGGAGAACGACATCGGTCAGGCTCCAGCAGTACATGAAAGCACCGCTGCCGGTTGTTTTTAGCGATGAACCCCACTTGATTTCGGCAAGGCGGGCGCAAGAGTTGAATGCGTAGGTGTCGATTTTTTCGAGTTTATCGGGCATTGTAATTGTTGTCAGGGCAGTGCATTCGCTGAAAGCCGCGCTTCCGATTGAAGTGATTGTGGCGGGCATGGTGACAGACTTCAGGTTGTCGAAGCATTTGCGCACTGCGTTTGCGCCGATAGCCGTTACGGTGTAGGTTGTGCCTTCGTTTTCAACTGTCTGCGGAATCACAAGGTCGCCCGAGTATGTGCCATACTGGTTGTTGTTTTTGTCGCGGAAGGTTACTTCGACAGTGTTGTCGGAAGTGATGTTGTAATACACGCCGTCTTTTTCGAAAGAGTAGGCAGAAGCACACATAGCAGAAGCCGAAACAGCTCCGGCTACAAATAAGCGTAATACTTTATTCATACAAAAAATAGTTTAAACGTAATTTCCATGGCAAAAGTAATTAAAATTTTGATTATTTGACAGGTATTTTTACGTTATTTTTAACTTGAGGCGGAAAAATTATGAATTATCATAAAATTTTGAAATAGCCAATCGAAATTATTATCTTTGTGGATAAGGAAATGTACTGAAAATTCAACAATCAAATTCAACATAGTAAATGATTCGTCTGACATGTGTGGCAGCGGGGATGCTGGTTTTGTCGGCTCAGGCCGTTGCCATGAAAGTGAATAACCTGAGATGTGAGTATATGGACAGCGCCATGTGTGTCGACGCACAGGCAGCTCCCCGTCTGAGCTGGGTGCCGGAAAGTTCCGGAAAACGAGGCGAACGCCAGACTGCCTACCAGATATTGGCGGCAACCTCGCCTGACAAGCTGACCGAGAAGAAGGCAGATCTGTGGAACAGCGGTCGCATCAGCTCGTCGGCTACAGCGCAAGTGGCTTACGGCGGTAAGCCTTTGAACTCGTTCGACAACTGCTACTGGAAGGTTCGTGTGTGGGATGCCGACGGAAAAGCGGGTCCATGGAGCAAACCTTCGATGTGGACAATGGGGGTGCTGGACACGGCCGACTGGAACGGCGCACGTTGGATAGCGTTGAAGCCAAGCGCCCAATGGGAGGCCGAGTGGAGAGCACACAAGGATAGTGAGCGGCCAGGCATGTCGGACAGCGGTCCGATACGCAGCTATGCCGGACTCAACCTGTGGCAGATTGTCGATTCGGTGACTCCGGCCTACGATGCCGCTCCGTTGTTGCGAAAGGAATTCACTGTGCCGGCCGGACTGAAGTCGGCGAAGCTTTATATTTGCGGGCTGGGCTATTTCGAAGCTTTTATCAACGGAGGCCGTGTGGGCGAGGATGTGCTCAATCCGGCATGGACCAATTTTGCCCAGACGTCACTATACAGCCATTATGACGTTACGGATATGCTTCGCCCTGGCGACGACAACGCTATCGGAGTGATGCTCGGCCGCGGGCAGTACAACCCGATTTGCAACGATGCGTGGGGCCTGTACAGGAGCGGTTGGGTTTCGGAGCCGAAAATGTTGGCACTGCTACGCATGGAAACAACCTCGGGCGAGGTTACTACGCTGGTGAGCGACGGCTCATGGCGTGTCATAGAGGGACCGGTGGTTTTCGATGACACCCGTCTGGGGGAAGTCTACGATGCACGGCGTGAACAGCCCGGGTGGGATGCACCGCGGTTCGACGATTCGGCCTGGAGCGATGCAGCCGAAGTGGAATGGCCTATGGAAACTTTGCGTGCGCAAATGCTTCCGCCCATACGCCGTCAGGAGCCGTTGAAAACAGTGAGGCGCATCGAGCGTCCGGAGGGAATCACACTGTTCGATGTGGGGCAGAATATTGCCGGCTGGGCACGTGTGAAGGTGAAAGGACCACGCGGGGCACGGGTACTGGTGGAATATTGCGAACTACCTTCCGACACAGTTCTTGTGCCTAATCTGCATCCGGCCCGTCTGGCAATGAGCGCCGCTTTGGCCGACAAGCATCATGCAGCGTTCCACGACGCGACCTCCGAGGTGCGCCAACAGAATGCCTACGTGCTCAAAGGAGATGACGAAGAAGAATTCGAGTGTCACTTCTCATATAAGGGATTTCAGTTTGTTCGCATCACGGCTGACGATGGAGTTGAGGTGTTGGCCTGTGAGGGAGTGCCGGTGCACACCGATTTGCGTCAGACAGGCACGTTTGTGTGCTCTGACCCGGTAGCCAACAAGCTGCAGGAGATGGCGCGGATCACGATGCTGAACAATTTCATGGGGTTGCCGACCGACTGTCCGCACCGCGAGAAGCAGGGTTGGACTGCCGACGGATATTTCACGACAGAGTCGGCGATTTACAACTTCGACATGGCTCAGTTTTATGCAAAATGGATGCGTGATCTGAGGGGTACGCAGGGCGCCGACGGCAGCCTATGTACGGTTGCGCCGAGCATCGGATATGACCAGGGTGTGTCGGTCACGTGGCCGGCGGCGATTGTGTATGTGCCTGTCAATCTGTATGACTTCTATGGCGAAAAACGCTTGCTTGACGAGCTCTACGATCCGATGTGCCGCTTTGCCGAGCATGCGCGCAAACATGAGATAAAAGGTAAGCCGGGGCGCATGGCCGAGGTGCTCGGCGACTGGGTGTCGCCGGCCGACTCCATTCTGCCCGGGCTGAAAGGCTCGTCGATACTTGCTCCGCCCGAAGGGGTGGTGACCTACGGTGCATCGAGCTACTACAGTGTGCTTCGCCATTTGACGCGTATTTCCGCCCTGCTCGGCAGAGCCGACAGCGTTGCCCGTTTTGATCGTTGGGCAGAGCGTGTGCGCGGCGATTTCAACGGAGCATATTTCAGACCGGCCGAGGCTACCTATTACGGACATCAGCCTACGGGCTACCGACTGGCTCCCAATGTGGTGGCTCTATATGAGGGCATTGTACCCGACACTGCTGTGGTCGCTGTCGAAAATAAGTTCATGGAACAACTGGCAGCAAACGACTATAAGCTGAAGACCGGCTTTCTGGGCACACGTGCAATGATGAAGTGGCTTCCGGCTCACGACTCGGAGGCTGCCTGGCGTGTGGCTATCCAACCTGAATATCCGGGGTGGGGATATATGGTGGCACAAGGTGCAAATACAATGTGGGAGGACTGGGCAGCGTGCGCTTCGGTCGACCATATGCCTTACTGCCTTATCAGCGAGTATTTCTACAAGTATCTGGCCGGTATAAAGCTCGGCCACGACGATGAGGGTGAGGTTTGGATTGAAATCAGCCCTTCGGTTGTTGCAGAACTCGACAATGCCGCAGCCAGCTACGATTCGCTCTACGGTACGATAGCGAGTTCGTGGCGCCGCGAGGGAACAGACGTAGTGTTCGACATCGAAATCCCGGCTAACTGCTCGGCAACAGTCAGATTGCCATTGTCGTGTGCGGGGGCGGTGATCACCGAGTCGGGCAAAGAGGCCGGCCGTGCAGAGGGTGTGCGCGAGTTATCGCGCACCGCTTCGGAGGCAGCTTTTGAGGTAGGTTCAGGAAAATATGTATTTACAATTAAAAATATCTGATATGCAGGCAATAAAACTCTTGGCGGCGTTTGCATTGGCAACGGTTGCCCTTAACGGATGCCGTCAGGCACACCAGGCTGTTGAAACATTTGTGGAACCGACAGACCCGCATCAGCTTACGGCTGAAGAACAGTTTCAATGGGATGATATCGCGCCCGGACTGCACGCGGCCTGGGGCGATGCTGACCTTCGCTACTCACGCAGTGTGGTGCCGACTGCCGATACGTCGGCGGTTCAGACGCTGGTGGCATGGCGTGGTGAGCGTGAAGCGGCTCTACTGCTTGTGTGGGCTGCCGACACGATGCCCGGTGTGAGCTGCCGTGTGGCCGATTTTGTGTCTGACAAGGGAAGTTTGCCGGGTACGATAGCCGATGCGAGGGTTGTGCGCTATGCTCTGTCCGATCCGGAATACAAGATAGGTACTATCACGGATTCGGTGTCCAAAGTGCTGTTGCCTGATATGATCGACTCGTTGTCGGTGTTCGATATGAGCGGGCGCACCGTAAGGCCGCTGTGGCTGACAGTGAAGGTGCCCTCCGATGCACAACCGGCAACATACACGACAACTGTTACAGTTGAGTCGGCCGACGGGCTGTCGGTTGAGCTGCCGCTGGCTCTTGAGGTGCAGAAGCACGCGCTGCCGACGCCTGATCAATGGAACTATCATCTCGATCTGTGGCAGCATCCGGCCTCTGTTGCGCGTGCGCAAGGCCTGGAGATGTGGAGCGACGAGCATTTCGAAGCTCTGCGGCCGATAATGACGCGTATTGCCGGAGCCGGCCAGAAGGTGATTACAGCAACGCTCAACAAGGATCCGTGGAACCACCAGTGCTACGACGCTTATGCCCCGATGATCACCTGGACACGCAACGCCGACGGGACGTGGAGCTACGACTACGCTGTGTTTGACCGCTGGGTGGAACTGATGATGTCGGTCGGAATCGATAAAATGATAAACTGCTATTCGATGGTGCCCTGGAATTGCGAACTGGAGTACTTCGACAAGGCTTCGGGCGACACAGTCACCGTAGTTGCCGAACCGGGCACAGAAATGTTTGTGCAGATGTGGGAGCCGTTTTTGGCCGATTTCAAGCAGCATCTGGCCGGTAAGGGATGGCTTGAAATCACAAATATAGCTATGGATGAACGAGCACCGGAGGCGATGGACGCTACGGTGGCGCTGGTTGAACGTTGTGCACCGGAGCTGGGTCTGGCGCTTGCCGACGACCATAAGTCGTACCGCCGCTATCCTAATTTGCGCGATATCTGCATTAACATGAATCATCCGTCGGAGCACGATGATATTCTTGCACGGCGCGCCAAGGGACTGAATACGACGTTCTATGTCTGTTGTGGACCAGCGTTTCCAAATACGTTTGTGTTCTCTAATCCTTACGAGGCTGAACTGCTGGGCTGGTATGGACTCGCGGCCGATTTCGACGGAATGCTGCGCTGGTCGTTCAACTCATGGCCAGCTGACCCGCAGAGCGATACTTGCTATGGCTACTGGAGTGCGGGCGACACATTTATTGTATACCCCTATAACCGTTCGTCGGTGCGTTTCGAAAAGCTGATCGACGGCATCGAGGCTGCAGAGAAAACACGTATACTGCGTACTATTGGTGTGGACACGGCACCTCTGGACAGTTTGCTGACAGACTTCACCGGCGGCACGATCAACGACCCGTCGCAGCCCTGGCACCAGAAAGTAAAAAAAGCGCGCGAAACACTGAACAGCATCTCGCGCTAATTTGGATAAGGGGATAGTATTATTGCTTAGAGCATGGCTTTGTAGATGGCAAGGGTATCGTCTGCGTTCAGTGGCTGGTAGCCGCCTATAGGATTGCCTTTGTGGAGGTGGAGCATGCTCACCATTCGCGGCAGGTCGGGATTATCGATTCCGAGGTCGGCGAATGTGGCGGGCATGCCTATCGAAGCGAAGAATGTGCGCAGACGTGCGATGCCTTCAAGTGCGGTTGCCAACTGGTCGGCGCCTGGAGCGACACCCATCACTTTGGTTGCAAACTGCGCGACTTTGGAGGGGTCGCGGTGGGCGACGAATGTCATCCAAGCCGGTATTACAACGGCGAGTCCCGCTCCGTGGGCTACGCCATAGATTGCTGAGATTTCATGTTCCATGAAGTGGCTCGACCAGTCTTCGCGCCGGCCGGTGCCGCACAGTCCGTTATGGGCCAGAGTGCCTGCCCACATGACGTTTGCCCGTGCGTCGTAGTTTTGAGGCTGATCGTAGGCGATTTTGCCTTGCTGCATGATTGTGCGGAGCAGCCCTTCGGCGAGAGAATCGGTTACTTCGCAGGCCGGTGTGGTGGAGAAGTAGCGTTCGAAAATATGGGCCATCATGTCGGTGATTCCGCATGCTGTCTGGTAGGGGGGCAAGGTGAATGTCAGCTCCGGATTCATGACAGCGAAGCGGGGCCGCAGGGCACTTTCTGTGCGCAGGCTAAGTTTTACGAGTCCGTCGAGTTTTGTGATTACGGAGTTGCCTGAGCCTTCTGAACCGGCAGCAGGAATTGTGAGGACAACTCCTACGGGGAGTGCTTTTTCAACAATTTTACGACCGCAGTAGAAGTCCCAGAAGTCGCCTTCGTAGGGGACGCCGCATGCTATTGCTTTAGCAGTGTCGATAGCCGATCCGCCACCGACGGCCAGGAGCATGTCGATGTCTTCGCGTCGGGCAATGTCGATGCCGACATAGACTAGGTCGTCGGTCGGGTTGGGTTTGACGCCTCCAAGTTCGACGAAGGTAATTTCTTCGGCAGTGAGAGAGTTTTTCACTCGGTCGAGCAGCCCTGATCTAACGGCAGAGCCACCGCCATATACAATCATAACGCGCCGACCGGCAAACTCGCGAACGAGTCGGCCGGTCTGCATTTCGGTGTCGCGCCCGAAAACAAATTTTGTCGGGCTCCAGAATGTGAAGTTGTTCATTGGTAGTTTATCGTCGTCCGTTTCGTTTCTGTTGTTCACGGAGCATAGCCTGCTGCTGGCGCTGCGCTTCTTCGAGTCGAGCCATGAACCCGGATTTTTTGCGAGGCTTTTTGGCGTTTTCTGCCATTTTCGCGCGCATTTTGCTTTCGTCGACGAAGTGACGGAAGGAGTAGGTCATGATGATCGTGATCAGGAGCGACAGGAAGTAGTAGTAGGACAGACCTGCAGCGTAGTTGTTGAAGAAGATCAGGAACATGAATGGGAACATATACTGCATAAGCTTCATGCCGGGCATTGTCTGTCCGCCGGGCTGTGAAGCGAGCGATATGCGGGTGTAGACGAGGTTGGTTGCTGTCATGAGCAGGCAGAAGAGTGAGATGTGGTTGCCGAAGTACTCGGTGATGAACGGGATGTTGCCTGTCCAGGAGATTATGGCGTCGGGGGCGGAGAGGTCCTTAACCCAAAGGAAGTGTTCGCCACGGAGTTCGATGCATGAGGGGAAGAATGCAAACATGGCTATAAGAACCGGCATCTGCAGAAGCATAGGCAGACATCCGGCCATTGGATTGGCTCCGGCCTGTGAGTAGAGAGCCATTGTCTTTTGCTGGCGAACCATTGCGTTTTCCTGTCCGGGATATTTGTCGTTGATGGCTTTGATTTCCGGGGCAAGCAGACGCATTTTAGCCTGCGACATCAGGCTTTTGTAGGTGAATGGGAAGATGATGATCTTGATGAAGATTGTGAGCAGAAGAATGATTAGACCGTAGTTGCTGAACCATGAGCCAAGCAGCGTGAAGACGGGAATGACGATGATTGTGTTGATCCAGCGGAACAGCGACCAGCCCAGTGGAACGAAGCGTGTGAGGTCGAGATCCTGATCGGGGTAGACGCGCGAGTCGATTTCTTTGAGCAGCGGATAGAGGTTGGGGGTCATCAGGATGTCGAACGAGGCAGGTGCGGTGGCGGTTGCGCTGTAGTCGACAGTGGCGACGGCTTCCATGCTCTTGATGTAGTCTTCGTTTGTGCGTGGAAGCACTTGTGAAGTGAGGTCGGCTCGGTTGAAGGCGTTGTCGGCAATGAAGGCCATTGTGAAGAACTGGTTTTTGAAACCGATCCATTTCAGGCGTTCGTTGATTTCTTTCTGGTCGTTTGATGTTTCAGAGAGATAGTCGGCGTCGCCTCCTGCAAACTTATAATAGATTGCTGAGTTGCGTTCCTCGAATACACGGCCTTCTTCCTGGCGGATCATTTTCTGGCGCCAGATGAAGTCCATAGTGGCAGTGCTTGAAGGGATTATGTTTTCCATGCCTTTCTGCTCGACTTCGAGGTGCGCGATGTAGCTGTCGGCGGGGAGAGTGTAGCGCAATGCGAGTGAGGCACCTCCGCCGAGCTCCATGCTCATCACTACGGTTGAGTCGTTAACGAGTGTGGGTGTGAAGAAGAAGTCGCGTGTGTCGAACTCGCGGTTGGCAGAGGTGAGAATGAATGAATATTCGTTGTTGTCGCCGTTAGCAATGAGTACTTGTCCGCCACGGAAGCTGGTGTATTTTGGGTCGAGCATCTCGACGCGAGTGATCATGGCGCCGTGGGTTGAGAGGTCGAGTTTGAGGAGGTTGTTTTTCAGACAGACGGTGTCGGCGGTGCCGTTCATGTAGCGTGCGAATCCACGGAACTGGACAAGCGAAAGGAGGGTTGATTTGACTGCTTTCATGGCCGAGTCGAGCACAACCGGGGGTAGATTGCGTGCCTGTGAGCCTATGAGTTGGTCGAGTTCGACGGTTTTGCCCGGGGCAACGTTAATGGTTCCTGTGACGGCGTTTCCATCGCTGAGGAGGTTCACACTGTTGTTGCTGAAACGCACGAACGGGGCGACAGAATCGGGCTGGCCATAGGCAGCGACTTCGCGCGCGAGTGTGCTGATGTCGGTCAGAGTGAGTGAGTCGGAAAGCGATGCGATGTCGTTGGCCTCGATAGCGGCTGCTTGATTCTCGGATATTTCAGTTGCTGGCATCGGGCTTTTTGCATTTGGATCGGGCTGGTTGAGCCACATGAATCCAATGACGAGTACACCCATGAGGAGTAGCCCGGTAATGGTGTTTTTGTCCATCTAAAAAACGTTTTTAGGTGTTGCGTGATATTTGGTTACTTAAGTTTCGCGTTTACTGTTTTGCAGCGGCGAGGGCTTTTTCGTTGTGGAAGTCGACTGCCGCTTTGATGAAACTGAGGAATATTGGATTGGGTGAGAGAACGGTTGAAGAATATTCGGGGTGGTACTGTGTGCCGATGAACCAGCGTTTTTCGGGTATTTCGACCACTTCGACCAGATGTGTCTGCGGGTTTTCGCCGCTGCAACGCATTCCTTTTTCTTCGAAACGGGCCCGGAAGTCGGAGTTGAATTCGAAGCGGTGGCGGTGGCGTTCGCTGACGAAGTCGGTTCCGTAGGCTTGTGCGGCGCGCGAATCCGGAGCCAGTCGGCAGTCGTAGGCACCCAGGCGCATTGTTCCGCCTTTGTCGGTGACGGACTTCTGCTCTTCCATGATGTCGATCACGTTGTAGGGAGTGAGGTGGTCCATCTCGGTTGAGTTAGCTCCTTCGAGCTTGAGAACATTGCGTGCGAACTCGATGACCATACATTGCATTCCGAGGCATATGCCGAAGGTTGGAATGTCGTTTTCGCGACACCAGCGCAGTGCGGAGAATTTACCTTCGATTCCTCGCTGGCCGAATCCGGGTGCGATGACAACACCGTCCATTCCGGCGAGGAGGTCGGCAACGTTTGAGTCGTTGACTTTTTCTGAATGTATACTGACGAGGTTTAGTTTGCGGTCGTTATATGTCGCGGCCTGGAACAGTGCTTCGTTGATGGACTTGTAGGCGTCCTGCAGTTCGACGTATTTGCCGACAAGAGCTATGTTGACGGGTTCGGAAGCGCGTTCCATTTTGTCGAGGAAGCGGCACCAGTCGGTGAGGTCGGGCTGGCGTGATGTGTCGGCGCCTGTTTTTTCGAGCACAATTGTGTCGAGGTTCTGTGCGTGCATGAGCAGGGGCACTTCGTAGATTGTGGGGGCGTCGACCGACTGGATTACGGCGTGTGGGTCGACGTTGCAGAACTGGGCGATTTTGCGTCGCATTTCCGGGCCGATTTCGTGTTCGGTGCGGAGAACGAGTATGTCGGGCTGTATGCCGACTTCCTGGAGCATCTTTACAGAGTGCTGTGTCGGTTTTGTTTTCAGCTCTTTTGCAGCCCGGATATATGGAACATAGGTCAGATGGATGCAGAGAGCAGAGCGACCCATTTCCCATCGGAGCTGACGGACGGCTTCGAGATAGGGTGTTGATTCGATGTCGCCGACAGTGCCACCGATTTCTGTGATGATGTAGTCGTAGTTGCCGGTGTTTCCAAGCAGTTTGACGTTTCGTTTGATTTCGTCGGTTACGTGAGGAATTATCTGTACAGTTTTGCCAAGATAGTCGCCGTGGCGTTCTTTTTCGATAACATTCTGGTAGATTCTACCAGTTGTGACGTTGTTGGCGCGGGTTGTGCGAACGTTGGTGAAGCGTTCGTAGTGGCCGAGATCGAGATCGGCTTCGTGGCCATCGACCGTTACGTAGCATTCGCCGTGTTCGTAAGGGTTGAGTGTTCCGGGGTCGATGTTGAGGTATGGATCGAATTTCTGGATAGTTACGCGATAGCCCCGGGCTTTAAGTAGACAAGCAAGCGATGAGGAGATGATGCCTTTGCCGAGCGAAGACACAACACCACCAGTGACAAAAATGTATTTTGGTTCCAACTTATATATGATTTTGAGGGTTGACTTTTGAATGTTGAATTATTGAGGTTGCATCGAAAAAATCGAATTACACACAATGTAGGGATGCTCTATGTGGCATCCCTACATTGTGGGCGCAACAGCAATTAAGATTTTCCTTGAAAGGAAGGATCTTATTCCCATTCGATTGTTGCCGGTGGTTTTGAGGAGATGTCGTAGCAGACGCGGTTAACGCCGCGGACATGGTTGATGATGTCGTTGCTGACGCGTGCGAGGAAGTCGTAGGGGAGGTGAGCCCAGTCGGCTGTCATGGCGTCGGTTGAGGTTACGGCGCGGAGAGCTACGGCGCGTTCGTAGGTTCGTTCGTCGCCCATTACTCCAACGCTCTGTACCGGGAGCAGGATTACGCCGGCTTGCCAAACTTTGTCGTACAGACCCCATTCGCGCAGACCGCGGATGAAGATGTCGTCGGCGTCCTGAAGTATGCGTACTTTTTCGGGAGTTATGTCGCCGAGGATTCTGACTGCGAGTCCGGGTCCGGGGAAGGGGTGGCGTGTGATCAGGTGTTCGGGCATACCGAGCTCACGGCCAACTGCGCGTACTTCGTCCTTGAAGAGCAGACGGAGCGGTTCGCACAGCTTGAGGTTCATTTTTTCGGGTAGTCCGCCTACGTTGTGGTGGCTCTTGATTGTTGTTCCGGTGATTGAGAGCGATTCGATGCAGTCGGGGTAGATTGTGCCCTGTGCGAGCCATTTTGCATCGGTGATTTTGTGGGCTTCCTGATCGAAGACGTCGATGAAGCCTTTTCCGATGATTTTGCGTTTGCGTTCGGGATCGGTCACACCGGCGAGCTCGGAGAAGAATTTTTGGCTTGCGTCGACACCGATGACGTTTAGTCCGAGGCCTTCGTAGTCGCGGAGGACGTTGGCGAACTCGTTTTTGCGGAGCATACCGTGGTCGACGAATATGCATGTCAGGTTTTTGCCGATGGCGCGGTTGAGGAGTACGGCAGCGACGGAAGAATCTACACCTCCCGACAGCCCGAGAATTACGCGGTCGTTGCCGAGCTGCTGTTTGAGGGCGGCTACAGTGCTTTCAATGAATGAGGCCGCGCTCCAGTCCTGGCGCGATCCGCAGATGTCGACAACAAAGTTTTTGAGCAGCAGAGAACCTTGCTGTGTGTGGTAAACCTCGGGGTGGAACTGTACGCCCCAGGTTTTTTCGCCTTCGATCTGGTAGGCGGCTATAGCAACTTTGTCGGTCGATGCAATGCGTCGGAAGCCTTCGGGAAGCGAAGTGATTGTGTCGCCGTGGCTCATCCAGACCTGTGTGCGTGGCTCAAGGCCGTGGAGAAGCGGATTTTCGGCATCGAAATTTTCAAGATGAGCGCGTCCGTATTCACGCGAGGGTGCCGGTTCGACAGTTCCGCCGTTTGAGTATGCCATGAATTGGGCGCCGTAGCAGATTCCCAGCAGAGGGAGCCGGCCCCGGATTCCTTCAAGTTCGGTGCGGAATGCTTTTTCGTCGTAGACTGAGAATGGGCTTCCGGAAAGGATTACGCCGATGACCGAAGGATCGTCTTTAGGGAACTTGTTGTAGGGCACTATCTCGCAATAGGTGTTCAGCTCGCGGACACGGCGGCCGATAAGCTGCGTTGTCTGCGAACCGAAATCAAGGATTATAATTTTTTCCTGCATAATGTGGGTAGTGTAATGTTTTTGCAAAGTTAAGCAGATTTGCCGATATTTTTCCAATCGCGGGCTTTTATTTCAACTATTATCCATAACTTAGCGTTATAAAAACAGAAAAGCAATGTACCGCAAAGGCAAATTATATTTCCGTTATGGGACAATGGGATCGGCTAAGACTGCTCTTTTGCTGACTCAGGCCTATAATTTTGAAGAACGCAACATGAAGTATGCCTGTTTGAAACCGATAGTTGACACGCGCGAAAAAACGTGCGTTATCCGGTCGCGCATAGGAATAGAGCGTCAATGCAGCTGGATATATGCCGACACCGACCTTTATGAACTGGCCAAGGAGATGTTTGCCAGTGAGAAGACGGTGATCGACTGGTTTCTGGTTGACGAGGCTCAGTTTCTGACACCGGAGCAGGTTGACCAACTGGCACGCGTTGTCGACGAATACGGGTCGAATGTGGTCTGCTACGGACTGCGCACCGATTTCCGGACACGGTTGTTCGAGGGATCGCGCCGGTTGTTTGAGATAGCCGATTCGATCGACGAGATAAAGAGCACATGTTCGTGTGGGCGGAAAACGATAGTAAACGCGCGAATTGATTCGAACGGCGATTTTGTTACGGAGGGCGACCAGGTTGAGATTGGTGGCGACGACCGTTACATAGCCGTTTGCCGTAAGTGCTGGCGCAACAATCGCATAGAACAGGCGTCGCGCCACGCGCTTCCATTTCCGGATTTTCCAATATCTTGAACTATGAACAGCATATATCGCTTGAAAACAATGTTGCTGGCCTTGGTGGCATCGGCAGCAGCGTGGGCAGCCGATCTGCCCGACGAAGACCTGAATTATTCGATAATGTATAAGTGGGGTCTTATTAACAAAGAGGCCGGGACAGCAAAGCTGACGTTGCGTAACGAGCCTGGCCAATACCGTGCGATGCTTGCGGCGCGGACAGTGCCCTGGGCCGACAAGATTTATAAGGTGCGCGACACGCTTGTGTCGGTTATGGATGCGCCTTCGTGCGCACCGGTTCAGTATAAGAAGCTGACTCATGAGGGGGGCTATCACAGTTCGGATGTGCTCGACTATTCGCAGTCGGATGGAACGGTGACGGTGAACGCCGAGCGTAAACGCTGGAAGAAGTCGGGTGCGGTTTCGGTGAAGGATACGGTTTTGTATGGTAAGTCGCCGGCTGTGGATATGCTTTCGGTTTTCTACTACATGCGGCATTTGGATTTTGCAACGATGCAACCGGGCGAGAAAGTGTCGTACGATCTGTTTTCGGGCAAACAAGTAGAGCAACTGACGATAACGTTCAACGGTACGCGGTCGATAAAAATCGATTCGAAAAAATATGACACTTACGAGATAACGTTTACGTTTACGCACGACGGAAAATCGTCGGACTCTCCGATGTATGCGTGGATATCGTCGGATTCGCTCCGGATTCCGCTGAAAATGGAGGGCAAGCTGCCGTTTGGTAAAGTGCAGGCATTCTTTGTGAACTCTGTGGCGAAGTGAAACAAATGAGAATATTTTCGGTTGTATGCCGATAATGTTCCGACAGTTAATTGGTTAATTTTACGGTGTGAAATCCATACCAGATAAACCAATTGACATGAATTGCATTATAAGGACTATTATGCTGTTTGCAGGCGGCGCGTTGTGCGCGGTTGCCGCTACGGCATCGACTTCGGTCTACGACCAGAAGGTTGAGCAACTGACAGCGCCGCTCGGCGTTGACAACCCGACACCCCGATTCAGCTGGAAAACGGCGGCCGATAAACGTGGCTTTATGCAGAAGAGCTACCGGATTACGGTTGGGACAGACTCGTCAGCGGTTGCTGCGGGCGAAGGGAATGTATGGAACAGCGGCGAGTGTGTGTCGGCGCGTTCGGTGCTGGTGCCGTTTGGCGGAACTGAACTGAAGCCGGCATCGACCTACTACTGGACAGTGGCCGTTGAGGGAAACGACGGCAGCCGGGCAATTTCGCCGGTGGCGCGTTTCAGCACGGGTCTTTTTTCGCCGTCCGACTGGGCAGATGCGAAATGGATCGGACTTGAGCCTGACGGAGAGAAGGTTGTGCCGTTTGTGCATGGAATAAAGGTTCCGGAACATCTGCATAAGGGTCGGCCGATTGGCCGCTATACGATGCCCTTGCTACGCAATGAATTCAAACTGGCCGACAAGCCGGTGGCATCGGCCATGGCCTATGTTTGCGGGCTGGGACATTTCGATTTCTATGTTAACGGACAACGTCAGGGCGAGCATTTCCTGGATCCGGGTTGGACAAAATATGACAAAGAGGCCCAGTATGTTACGTTTGACGTTACAGATCAGCTCCGTCGAGGAGAGCCCAATGCAATAGGCGTGATGCTTGGCAACGGATTCTACAATGTGCCCAACGAACGCTATTACAAAATGACCGGTTCGTTTGGCGCTCCGAAACTGAAAATGATGCTTTTGGTTACGTATGCCGACGGGAGCAAGCAGACGATTGTGACCGACGGGAACTGGCGTGCTGCAGCCGGTCCGATTACATATTCGAGCATTTATGGAGGAGAAGACTATGACGCCGGCCTTGTGAAAGAGGGTTGGAACGAGCCAGGTTATAACCAGAAAGACTGGAAAAAACCTGTAGTTACGCCGCTCAACATAGACCTGAAGTCGCAATTAGGGACACATCTTGCCGTGCGTCATGAACTTCCGGTGGTAACATCGGAGCTTAACGGAAAAGGCACGAGAGTTTACGATTTCGGCCAGAACTCGTCGGGTGTGGTTAGGATGTCGGTTATCGGCCGCAAAGGACAGAAGGTTAGGATGCATTTGGCTGAGTTGCTTAATCCGGACGGAACTGTAAACCAAAGTGCTACCGGAGCACCGTTCTATCTGGAATATACAATCGGGGCTGATTCCGTTGTTGAAACATGGCAGCCTCAGTTCACATACTACGGATTCCGCTACGGGCAGCTTGAGAATGCTGTAGGAACTACGGATGAGAATCCGGATTCTCTGCCGCGTCTTGTCGAGGTGAAGGCTCTGCACACGGCCAATGCTGCTCCGCAAACTGGAACATTTGTTTGCTCGAAACCGTTGTTTAATTCAATTTATCGGTTGATAGACTGGGCAATACGTTCGAATATGGCATCGGTGCTGACCGACTGTCCGCACCGCGAAAAAATTGGCTGGCAGGAGCAGAACTATCTGATGCAGAACTCAATGCTTTACAACTATGATCTGTCGTCGCTGTTCCCGAAAATCATGTCAGACCTTGAAGCATCGCAGTGGGAACAGGGCACGATACCGACTATTGCGCCGGAGTATGTGCGTTTTGCCGACGGTTTCGAGGATACACCTGAGTGGGGTAGCGCGTTCATTATCTGCCCGTGGGAGATTTACCGCTGGTATGGCGATGACACACTGGTGCGCCGCCATTATCCGGCAATGAAGCGTTATATCGACTATCTGGGTTCGCGTGCCGACAACAATATCGTAGCCTACGGACTCGGCGACTGGTTTGACATAGCTCCTGGCAAGCCGGGCCGTTCGAAATTGACATCGAACGGGGTGACAGCAACTGCGACATACTACTATGATGTACTGACAATGGGCAAGATAGCTTTGCTGCTTGGGGAAACAGCCGATGCGACACGCTACGAAAAACTGGCGGCCGAAATCAAAGACTCATACAATAAGGCGTTTTTCCATGCCGACAAGGGTTATTACGATCGCAATTCGCAGACAGCCAATGCTATTTCACTGTATTTCGGGTTGGTTCCTGACGGACGTGAGGGTGATGTGCTGAATGCTCTTGTAGACGACATACGGCAGCGAGGCAACGCGCTGACTGCCGGCGATATAGGTTACCGCTATGTGCTCCGTGCCCTTGAAGACGGCGGCCGAACCGATGTTATTTTCGATATGAACTCGCAGTATGACAAGCCGGGATACGGATGGCAGCTTGCGCATGGCGCGACAGCACTGACGGAGTCGTGGCAGGCTTATGGTTTTGTTTCTAATAATCATCTTATGCTTGGCCACCTGATGGAATGGCTTTATAGCGGTCTGGGAGGTATACGCCAGTCTGACAATTCGACTGCTTTCGGAATGCTGGAAATCAACCCAATGCCTGTCGGGGATGTGAATTCGGCTACAACCACCTATGAAACACCTTACGGTGAGGTTGTCTGTGCATGGGAACGCGGCGACGGCAGCTACACGATGCGTCTGACCGTTCCGGCCAACTCTCAAGCTCGCGTAACACTACCGGCAGCAACAGCTTCGCAGGTTGTTGACTATGGCACACCGCTGGCGAAAGCCGAAGGAGTGAGCGATATTCTGCCGGCAACCCGCGGCGGAAATCCTCGTTTGACTTTCACAGTTGGTTCGGGCACATATAATTTCCGGGTGACCGACCCGCTGCCTTTTAATTGATTATTGAGATCTCAGAACATGTTTTCCGGGCCCGTCGCTTATTAGTGACAGGCCCGGACTTTTTTCGGTTGACCTGCCGAATTCAAGCGGCGAGCTCGCCGCTTAACCTTTAGGATTATGAATCGGGCTCTTGCTAGTTCGAAAAGGAATATTATGCGGGAATTTGTGTTAAATAAAGTTAATATGGGGGGGGTGATTTTAAGACGTGGAAAATTATTAGATTTGCAAAGTAAGAGTTTACCGGCTAATTATTAAGATTAACAATAAATTAAAAAGAGAACTATGAGAAAAATTTTTGCGTTGGTAATACTGTGTGTGTTTGTTTGCCTGCAGCTTAGGGCTGAGAATGCAACAATAGACAATATCATGTACCTTCTTGACGAAGAGACGATGGAAGCCTGTATTTCGGGTAATTCGTTAAGTTCAGATAACACTGATGGAAATATTGTTATACCTGAAACAATTGTAGTTGACGAGAAGACTTATTCAGTCACATCGGTCGGGAGCAGTGCATTTCGTCGTTGCTGGGTATTGACAAGCATAGAGTTGCCTAATAGTATTAAGCATATTTATCATCTTAGTGCATTTGACGGTTGCACAAGTTTAAAAAGAGTGGTATTGCCTAACGGAATAACCGAGATACCGCGTCTGACTTTCAATGCATGTATGCGCTTGTCTGATTTTAAGCTTCCTGAAAGTGTAATACTCATAGCCGCCAACGCATTTACAAATTGCTATGAATTAAAAAGCATAGATTTCGGACCAAACCTGAGATCTATCGCGATTGGTGCGTTTTCGGGCAGTGGATTGATAAATGTTGTAATTCCTGATGACGTTAATATTCAAGGTGGAAAGTATATGGGAGCTTTCTCAGACTGTAAATCCCTGGAGAGTATAAAACTACCGGCGAATCAGACGAGTGTTCCCCAGGAAACCCTAAAGGGTTGTGTAGCATTGAAGTCGGTAGATATCCCTGATGAATGCAGATTTATTGATGAAGAAGCGTTTGCCGGTTGTGTTTCGTTGACAGAGATAGTGATTCCTGAGGCAGTAGAAACTATACACAGCAATGCTTTTGCCGGCTGTACGAATCTGAATGTGATTTACCTTGGAAAGCAGCCTAAAACTATGTCGCGTGCCGGGGGCGACGGTTTGTGCATTAAAACTAATGCATTCAAAGACTGTCCGAATATCAATAAAATTGTATGTACTTCTCCTGTGCCTCCTACGATTGAAGAGGGTGTCTTTGATGACGGAGTGTTGGAGAATACAACAATTTATGTGCCTGAAGACTATGTTGATGCATATAAAAATAATCCGGAGTGGAATAAAGGGAAAATCGTGGAGGGAACTCCGTCCGGGATTGAAAATATAGTAGCCGATGCTAATGCTGAAACAGAAATATATACAGTTTCCGGTGTGAAAGTTGGCAATAACATGGACAATATGCCCGCGGGTATTTATATTTTACGACAAGGAACCAGGACGCGCAAAGTTGTGGTTAAGTAAATAAATAGGAAGCGGCGAACTGAACTGCCCCTTAAAAGTTTTTTGTCTAACTTTTAAGGGGCAGTTCGATTTGTGTGTTTTCCGATATGTTGTATGTTAATGTGAGTATTTATATCGAATTCACGTTAATTCAAGAAGCGAACTCGTCGCTTAATCTTTTGGATTATGAATTGGGCTATTGCGACAACGTATGAAACCGGTTGTGGGAACCACTAAATGAGGGCTAAAAGAAGAGAAATGTTGGAAAAGCGGCAGAATCGGGCAAAAAGTTGTTGGAAAAACGGCAGAATTGGGCAAAAAAGTGTTGGAAAAGCGGCAAAAGAGGATTATATTTGCAAGAAAATATAAATCACATGGCTCTATTTCGTTATTTAACCGGCTATATTGAAGAGTTTTATAAAAAGCAAAAAACAGCTTTGTTGCTGACCGGCGCGCGCCAGACCGGTAAAACATTTGCTATTCGTCAAGTTGGAAAGTTATTTAAGTCGTTCGTAGAGATAAACTTTATTGAGCAGTCGGAGGCAGTGAAGTTGTTTAATGATGTGACTTCAGCAGAAGATATTTTGTTACGTATTTCTGCAATGACAAACAAGCCATTGATTAAGGGTGAAACACTTGTTTTCTTTGACGAAGTTCAGTGCTGCGAAAACATTATTACAGCTATTAAGTTCCTTGTTGATGAAGGAAGTTTCCGGTATGCACTAAGCGGTTCGCTTCTTGGAGTAGAACTAAAGGGTATCAGGTCAGTGCCGGTAGGATATTTGAGTGTAAAGTAAGTCTATCCACTCGATTTCGAAGAGTTCATTGTTAATTTAGGTGTAGCCCGGCGGGTTATTGACAATGTGCACGATTGTTGGAGTCGTGAAACATCAGTTGATGAATTTGTTCATGAAAGATTAATGTCGCTTTATAAGCTTTATACAATTGTAGGAGGTATGCCGGCAGTTGTTGAGCGTTATCTGTCGACAAATAATATTAGTGTTGTCAGTGATACACAATCAGATATAGTGAGGCTTTATAAGGAAGATATATCGAAATATGCGGAGAATGATAAGTTAAAGATCAAGGAGATATTCGATCTTATACCGTCGGAACTTGATGCAAAGAATAAGCGCTTTATATTAAAACGATTGAATGAACATGCGAAGTTTGAAAGATTTCAGAATGATTTTCTGTGGTTGAAGAATGCGGGCGTTGCGATTCCTGTTTATAATCTTCAGGAACCCACATTACCCCTTAGGTTGGCAGAAACTCGGAACTTGTTTAAATTGTTTTCTAATGATGTGGGGTTGTTGACATCGCAGTATGCTAATGGAATTCAAATGAAACTTCTGTCGGGTGATATTCATGTAAATTATGGGGCAATCTTCGAAAATTCAGTGGCTCAAGAACTATTGTGCCATGGGTATGAACCTTTCTATTATAATAATAAGCGGCTTGGAGAGATTGATTTTGTTGTTTCAGGAGAATCGAGCGCAATTCCGATAGAGGTTAAGTCGGGAAAAGACTATCAAAGACATAATGCTTTGAGTAATATATTGGAGATAGAGGAATATAATATTAATAAAGCGTATGTTTTTTGTGGAGGAAATTTGGAATCGAAAGGACGTGTAGTTTATGCTCCAATTTATATGACGATGTTTTTGCGTAAACCCGATACTGGGGTTGGAGTGTATAAGCCGGATCTAAGTGGATTGCAATAGTGGGACGTTAAAAGCACGTCAGGGAAGCTGGCCTGGTGGCGCTTCCCTGACGGTGTGTTTTTCGAGATGAAGTGATGGTTTTTTATAGGCTGGTGCCTTGTACGTAGCCTGTGCCGTCGTATGGCTGGACGTCGCAGTACATTGTCACAGGGCGGCTGCTGAAGGTGCCTTTTACGATTACAACGGCTCGGTCGCTGCCTTTGGCCATTTGTATTGTTGCCTCACTTGAGATGCCGTTGCCTGTTACACGCATGCTCATCGAGAGGTTGCCTTTCTTGTCGTAGTTTAGTTTGATGTCGCTTGCATTTCCTTTTAGGGTGACTCCTCCCATTCCGTTTGGACCTGCGTAGACGCTATGGGTTGATACGAGCTGGATCACAGCTTGTTCGCCGTTGAGCGAAACATAGTTGACGCCCGGGTTGACCATGAAGGTGCGCCCGAACAGGTTTATCTGGTCGGCAGTTGCGATGAACTGGTGGTTGGCAACGGCTTGGAATGCCTCTTCGGCTTTTATTGAGTCGGCTCTTGCGCGTAGCTCTTTCTGGAATATTTGTTCCTGTGTGAGCGGTTTCGACGACGAGCAACTGTCGAGGAAAAGCGACGATGCAATCACGGCTACAGCGGCGACATATTTTACGAGTGTTTTCAATTGTTTCATAGTGATGAGTTTTGTTTATAAAACAAAACGGAACGGCCCGTGGTTCAACAGATAGCAAGAGATTGATTCATACAAGCGGCAAAAAAACGGGCGTATCTGCTGAAAGATACGCCCGGATAAGTTGGGTTTCAAGTGAGGGTTACTCGTTGTAGAACTTGAGTGTGTTGTTGGTGACTTTTGTTTTGTCGAGCATAATGTTCATTATGTTCTGCATAACGGCTGCTGTTCCGAACTGCTGGTTGAAGCGAACGGCATTTTCGTCGTACGAGTAGGGACGTCCCTGGTTTTCGTCGGATACGACCTGATAGTAGTAGACAGCGTTGTTGCCAACATAGGGTTGCATTTCGCTGCCGGCAGGAGTTGCCGAAACCTGGCCGATAAGACCTTGTTCTGATGGGCCAATACCCATTACGAACATCTGACCGAAGGTGATGTCGGTTGTGTCGACACGTTCTTTGTTGGCGGCTGCAATCTGTTCCATTGTCTGGCCTTTGGATGCATCGAGGATGTCGTTGGCGATTTTTTTGTTTTTAGCTCGCTGCTGAACGTTGGCCGACACGATTTCGTTGTTGAGAGGTGTGTAGCCGGGTTCGAGGATCTCTTTGAGCGCGAGGAAAACAATCTGGTCGTTCTGCTGAGTTTCGAGCACGGGCGAAACCTGACCGGGCTTAGCGTCCATGATCCATTTGATGGCGTTTCGCGAGTAGGGGATGTTGCCGAGCATGAATGAGTTTTCGGTTACGTAGAAGGGTTCGTAGGTGTAACCGGCGTTTGCTGCGGTCCACATTGTGAGCGAGTCGGCGCTTGTGATTGTGTTTGCAAATTCAGCGAGTTTGTCGTTGAGTTCGTCGATAGTCTGGTCGGAGGGATACACCTTGTAGGTGATTGTTGCGAAGTCGTAGACTGGCACAGGAGCTTTGCGGCTGTTTACGCGGGCGATTCGTGCGGCTGTCGCTGCGCTGTCAAGGTAGAAGTATTTGCCAACAGGGGCATTCATGACGAGGTCTTTGATCTGGCCTTCGGGAGCAGATGCGAACTGCTGCCAAAGGTCAGCACGTGCGTCGGCCACACCGTTCATCTGAGCCACTTCTTCGAGTGGTTTGCCGGCTTCGAGGGCTGCCATTACGGAGTCACGGCCTGCTGCATCGCCCTGATAGATTACGAAGTCCATGTTGACAGAGTCGACAGCTGTTTTCTTGGCGAGCAGTTTGGCTACGGTGAATTCATCGTCGATATAGGTCAGACGGGCAACCGAGCCGGGAACCGAGTCGGTTACAAACTGACGGAGAACGTTGTTCTTAATGTTGGCTGCGGTTGAAGTCTGGCGTTCTACACCGAAGTTAGCGTCGCTCATAACTGATTCGAGATCGTCGGATGCTTTGAGTTTTTCAACCATTGCATTTATAAGTTCCTGTGCCTCGGCGCGGTCGGCCACGGAAGGTTTGATAGGAACAGCGACGTATCCGCCACGACGTGTTTCTTCTTTCACCGGGTAGAGGTGCTTATCGGCTTCGTATTGAGCCTGGATGTCGGATTTGGAAACGGTGTATTCTTTGTTCTGGTAGATCTGGTTGCCGTAGTGAACGGGGGTGTAGATGATGTGTTTTGTGTTCGCGTTGTTGTCGTAGTAGGCTTTGGCATCGAGTTCGTTGGCTACGATAGAGCCTGCAAGCAGATTCTGGAACTTGGTGATCTTCAGCATCTGTTCCATCTGGCGTTCCTGTTCGAGCCACATGGCCTGAATCTGCTGGGCTGTTTCAGCGGGAACATTGTATTTCACGGGGTTGAATGCGAAGTCGTAGACCTGGTCGGGGGTCTGTGCACCCAACTGCTGGGCAAACTGGTACATGGCGGGGTGTGCTGTTGTTCCGAGCATGGCTTTAGAAAGCTCGTTGTCGGTTACAGTTATGCCGAGAGCATCGAGTTCGTCGTTGAGCAGTTGTTCCTGAATCATTGAGCTGAGGACCTGGCTCTGAAGGCGTGCTGGATCGATTTTGTCGGCCTGCTGTTGCTGTTGTTGGTTAATTTGCTCGTAGCGGCGCTGGAATTCCTGAACGTCGATTTTTTTACCGCCCACTTTGGCGATAGTTGTTCCTGTGCCGAACAGAGTGCGGCCTGAAGTGAAGAAGTCGCCGATGATGAAGGCCAGCAGTGCCAGACCAACCACAATCAGCAGCAGAGTGGATCTCTTGCGAATTTTTTCAAGTGTTGCCATTTATTGTACTGTATTTTTTGTTTTTGTCGGTAAATAGTTCCCTTTTTTCAGCCGCCTGTGTACGGACATGCTGACTCCGAGGGTAAAATCGCACAAAGATAGTAAATTGTCGGCTAATAACACAATATTCACGGTGCATTTACGGTTTTTTTCATTTTTTTCTTTGAATGTATGCATGGTGAAGGCCGCGCAACACTTTTCCGGAGTGTTGACGCGGCCTTTGTGAATATGGTTATGCGGGTGTGTTATTTCACTTCCCAGTGTTCGCCGGCAAGCACCATGTCGCGCAGACAAGTGAAGCCTTTTTTCGCGCGGATGTCGGCAATCTGTTCTTCGACAGCTTCGTTATAGACGGGGCTTTCGACATCGCGAATCACACCGACTGCAAGTGGCAGGTCGTGTCCGTCCATCATTGCAAGTTGCTGGTGGAGGAAGTTTGAGGGTGTGTGCGAGTCGTGAACGAGCACATCGTCGAGCGTGTAGCCGTCCTGTCCGATTGTGACGGCTTTAATCAGGAATCCGTCGCGGACAAGACCTTTGTCTTTGTTTGTGCCGAAAATCATTTTTTGTCCGTCGACAAGGTGGATAGTGCGGTCGGCCCGGAACTCTCGGTCGGTGATGTAGCTGTGGATTCCGTTGTTGAAAATCACGCAATTCTGGAGCATTTCGACAACCGATGTTCCGCGGTGGCGTGCGGCTGCTACGAGTACTTCCTGAGCCACAGGCAGATCGACGTCGATCGAGCGGGCGAAGAAGTTCCCACGTGCACCGAAGACGAGTTCGGCGGGAATGAATGGATCTTCAGTAGTTCCGTAGGGCGACGATTTGCTGACAAATCCGCGGTCGGAAGTGGGTGAATATTGTCCTTTAGTCAGGCCGTAGATTTTGTTGTTGAACAGGATCAGGTTTATGTCGATGTTGCGGCGCACGGCATGGATGAAGTGGTTGCCGCCAATGGCGAGGCCGTCGCCGTCGCCCGACACCTGCCATACGGACATCTGCGGGTTGGCGAGTTTGAATCCGGTTGCCACAGCAGCGGCTCGGCCGTGGATTGTGTGGAAACCGTAAGCGTTCATGTAGTAGGGCAGACGTGATGAACAGCCGATACCTGAAATTACGGCGGTCATGTGCGGCGGTACGCCCACTGTAGCCATCGCTTTGTGGAGAACATTTAATATGGCGTGGTCGCCGCAACCGGGACACCAGCGCACTGACTGGTCGCTTTTATAGTCGGCGGCAGTGTATTGTTTGCAATCCATAATGTTTACTTCATAAGGTTTTTAACTCCGTCAACCACTTCCTGAACCAGGAACGGCTGACCCTGAATTTTGTTGATTCGCTGAATCTGGAGCGGGGCGAATTTGCTCTGGAGATAGTCGGCGAACATGCCTGTGTTGAGTTCGGCACAGATCACACGTTTGTAGCGCGACAGCACCTCGCGGGTATTTGCCGGGAGTGGATTGATGTAGCGGAAGTGAGCGAATGCAACCGGTGAACCTTCTTTGCAGAGCTGTTCGGCAGCTGTGCGAAGATGACCGTATGTTCCGCCCCAGCCAATCAGGAGTGTGTCAGCGTCGGGGTTGCCAATCACTTCGAGCTGTGGAATGTCGTCGGCTATGCGTTCAACCTTTTCGCGGCGTACCATGACCATGTGTTCATGGTTGACGGGGTCGATGCTGAGGTTGCCGGTTGTGAAGTCCTTTTCGAGGCCACCAAGACGGTGCATCAGGCCGGGTGTGCCGGGGATTGCCCAGAAGCGTGCCTGGGTTTTTTCGTCGCGTTGATATGGACGCCATGTGTCGCGAAGGTTTTCGGGAACGTAGCGTGGATGAATTTCGGGGAATTCGTCGGCGTCAGGTACTCGCCAGGCCGACGAGCCGTTGCCGATAAAGGCATCGGAGAGCAGGATGACGGGTGTCATGTGCTCGATTGCCAGACGTGAAGCCTCGAAGGCCATTGTGAAGCAGTCGGTGGGCGATGCGGGAGCAACGACAACGAGGGGCGACTCTCCGTTTCGGCCGTAGAGAGCCTGCATAAGGTCGGTCTGTTCGGTTTTTGTAGGCAGACCGGTGGAGGGGCCGCCGCGCTGAACGTCGATAACAACAAGCGGCAGTTCGGCCATTACTGCCAGGCCGATTCCTTCGCTTTTAAGAGCCAGACCGGGTCCGGAGGTGGATGTTACGGCCAGCGAGCCTGCGAAAGCGGCGCCAATGGCTGAGCATACGCCGGCAATTTCGTCTTCCATCTGAACGGCTTTCACACCGAGGTCCTTGCGCTTGGCAAGCTCGTGGAGAATGTCGGTGGCGGGAGTGATGG
>CAYQYL010000016.1:0-31412 GCA_964421745.1 uncultured Muribaculum sp.
ATCAAAAGTAGCTGAAAACTTTGAAGCATTATTCACTGCATAATTAAACGCTAAACCGCCGTTAAACAACAAGCTGTTCTGTGTCGCTCCAAATCTACCGGAAAAGGCCGAATAATCGATATTTCCATGCAAGCCGTAGCTAAACGCACTCAACCGTTGATCGAAATGCAAGCCTCCGTTTATCCTATTGAAATCGATGCTATTTTTTCCGCGATAGTTGCTTGTCTGTAAAAAATCAACATCCGGAACTTGGCCAATCAACAAATACTGTTTCTGCTCTGTAACCAAGATAGGAGCACTGTAGGCAGAATAGGTGTAATCCAGGTCGGCCCCTATGCGCATGTCTTTATCTATCTCATGTTCGATATCAGCACCAATCGTTACAGTTTGATGCTTGTAGTCGGTCTTGAATTCATCACCGGTGAACAGTCGGGGGGTGCCTTTATAGTTCAGTCCGCTATATTGTAATGCGACGTTGGCCACAGTCTGTTCCGTGTCTAACAGCTGATAGCCGGCTGCGACTCCGAACTGAAGCAGGGGCAAATATCCGGCTGCCACGTAACCGCGGTAGGGTTGCGGCTCAACCGATGCCTCCCACGGTGCAGGGGGGAGAAGACGCAATCCATTGACAGGATCGGCCGGCACGGCACGCGAACTCCATGTAAGTTTTTTATACTGCACCTCCGGCCGAACAATCTTGGGAGTTAATTGCAGACGCTGTGCTTCACGTTCCTGCGGAACTATCTCTTTGTCGACGGTTATCTCTTTGTTCAGTGGTTCCTGAGCAATTGCAGTTGCCGCTACAGCCACTATGGCCGCGGCAGTTGAAATGTATCGGTTGTGCTTCATTTCAGTCGTTGGTCAATCATTTGGAATATATCGGCTTCTGTTCCGGGATAGTTCTCTTTTAGGCTCTTCAGATACTCGTTTGCCTCGAAATTGCTGCCCTGCTTGCGCAGAATATCGCTAAGAAGTATATAGCCGCGGGCGAGCCAGTACTGGTGCGGGGTATTGGCATCGATGAATTTTTCGATGTTCTGGCGTGCCCTTACTGTATTACCCTTTTCAAATTCATATTCGGCAAGATAGTAGGCGGACTGCGCGCCATAGAGTTCGTCAGTGTTCCTGGCCAGTTCGCGCCAGATGGCTACAGCCTTATCGGCCTGCCCGGTTTGAGCCTGGGCGTATGCTTTCAGATAGCTTGCCTCTGTCTTTTGCTCTGTTGAAATAGATGTTGAGCCGAGAATCTTTTCGGCAGCGGCAATCACATCCTTGTACTTGCCCATGTCGCGCGACACTCGCATTATACCCAACTGGGCTGCAAGCACATTGCGCTGAGCCGATGCCTTCTTTTCGAGCTGTCTGAATGTGGCAAGAGCGCTGTCGCCGTCGCCCTGCTCCAGCTCAACACTGCCTTTGATCACCAGTGCATCCTCAGCCTCCTCTGAATCGGGGTAATCGCTAACAAGGCGGCGTGCATAGTTCATTGCCTGCTCCGCGTTGCCGTTCTGCCACTGGTAGGCCGACAGATAGCCCAATGCCTGTGCCATATATCGGCCTGTGGGGAATTCGTCGACATAGGCTTCCAGACGGGTGGTCTGGCCATTCTGAAGATAGGTCTTCTCCGCACTCTGGAAAGTAAGTTCGTCGGCTTCATCGACATCGAACTTCGGAGCCTGTGGCACGGATGCAATGAATCGCATATATTCGTTCAAACGGCCATCGTCGGCATAGATCCGCTTCAGGTCGTCAGCAGCCACACGAGCCTCCTGACTTGTGGGGTACTGTTTAATTACACGACGATATGCATCGATAGCTTTGTCCTTGCGGCCTGCATCCATGAATGTAATTGCCATTTGCAGACAGCCTTGCCGGCCCTGCTGTGTGGAGCCATAGCTGCTGACCAGTTTTTCGTAGGTCGACAATGCATCGCCTGTCTGATGCAGGGCAATGTGGCTGTCGGCTTTTTCAAGCAGAGCCGAAGCCATGAGTCCGGAACGGGGATAGCGGCGCATCATCTCTTCAAGCATATCGATTTTACCGTTGTGGTCGCGCTGTAGTCCGCGCATCAGTGCCTTCTGGTAAATGGCATAGTCGCCGGCCGATGGGTTAAGTTGCAGCGAGCGGTCGTAATAGTCGGCTGCGCGGCCGAAGTCGGACGCATAATAATAGCAGTCGCCAATACGGTTGTAAACGTCGGCACGCACATTATCATCGGCATCGAGGTTCGAAGCAACCCTCTCAAACACCTTGCGCGCGTCGGCATAACGACGTTCGCCAAAGTAACTGTAGGCCAGGTCGTAGTTAGCCACCAATCCGTTGTAGCCGGTTGCTCCAGAGCGACGCAGGTAGCTTGTCAGCGAACGCGCGGCTGCCGCATATTGCCCCAGACGATATTGACAATCGCCTATCCAAAGGTCACATTCAGTTTCAATCTCTTTGTTGTAGGTTCCCAGCCTTTTCGACTGCTCGAAACGCTCCAAAGCTTGTTTGACTCGCTTCGAAGCCAGATCGCGTGTCCCCAACTCGTACAACACACGTTGCTTGGCGGCAAGAACCTGCTGAGAAGGGTGCTGAATGTTGTTGATCGAAGCAAGAGCTTTTTCATAATTGTTGTCGGTCATGTAGCCGGTTATCAGGCACTCCTGAACCTTGTCGGCATAGGTTGAATGGGGGTAGCGGCGTAAAAAATCCTCAAGCATCGCCACAGAGCTTCCGAACGGAGTGCGGCCGCCGTCCATACGGGCAACAATGTAGTTGTACATAGCCGCTTCGCTCACCTTTTTATCGTAATCCATGCGCCATGCTTTTTCCAGAGCAAGCATTGCCGCGCTGGCGTCGCGCTGCTCGTAAAGACACTGGCCTATGTAGAGGTTGGCTGATTGCCCCATTGCATTGTCGCATTGCTCTGAAACCGGTGTGAGCAACTGGAGCGCTCTGCTGTAGTTGCCGTCGGCATAAGCCATTGAGCCAAGTATGTAGAGTGCCGACGGTTCGGGTTTTCTCTCCTTTGCTATATATGATTCCAGATAGCGGCGTGCCTCGGCCATGTCACCCTCGTGATAGGCCGACTCTCCGGCAATGCGGAGCATCTCTGTGCCATGTCGTCCTTCAGACGCAAGAGCTTTCAGAGCCATCTGCAGAGCCTTGGCATAGTCGCCTTGGCGATAAGCAATCTGCGTAAGGTAATAATGTGCGTCCGTGCCGGGAGGTGTTGTTTGATTAACAGTGGCAAACATCTCTACGGCCTTGTCGTAGTCGCCGCTGCGATATGAAAGATAGCCCTGATAGAAACGGGCGGCATCGGCATAGCGCCCTCCACCGGCAGCTAAACGCTCAAACGCTTTCCGGGCAGCCGTATCCTGATTGAGCATCATGCGGCAATATGCAATCTTATAGGTCATATCGGCAAACAAATCACGGTCGATAGCGGAGCTGCGAACCTTGTCGTAGCCTCGCAGAGCATCCTCATATTTGCCCTGATAGAAATCGCAGTCGCACAAGGCTATAAACGCTTCTGTGCGACGCACCGATGCCGGCCATTTTGCTAAATACTTGCTCAACAGTGTGCGTGCCAGATCGATTCGACCAGAATATAACTCACTGTTAGCCCGGAGCCAAACGCTTTCCTGTGTGTCAGCGTCGCCCAATGTAAGCTGATCGAGCGCACCTTGGTTGTTGCCCGCTGCCGACATTGCCGCAGCACGCGCTACGTAGCCCTCGGTGGTGACGCTGTTGATCTGCGCAACGGCTGTAGCCGACACACCCAGAACTAAAATTAGTATCTTATTACGTAAATTATCCATAGTGATTGCCATGTTACGCAAATTTAATAATTTTCGCAATAACGCCCCCTATTTCAGCTCAGTTTATTACTATTTCTAAAACCAGATTTTTAAACCCATGCTCAACCCGTGCATCGGATGCCTTCGTAGCTGACCCGTTACCGGATTCACTTTACGCCGGTCATCAATAGTCGAAAAAACATAATCCAACTGAATCGGAATCGAGCCTATCGACAAAAAGATACCGGCTCTCAATACTAATCCAGAACAATCAGTCGTGTATGAATATCGGTTCCCATACTTATAGATACGTGCTTTATACGAAGGAAACAGAGCCATGCCGGCCTCCAGATTCGGGATTATTGCCACATAGCTACCCAGTCGCCAGACATATGGCGACCGAATCAGTATTGATGGCTGAATATATGGCAGCGTAACCCTCACCGTGTCGACGGGCATACGTGCATGTTTGCTGTAAATCGCTCCGACAGAACCTCCCACATTCACCCATTTAGAAACCGCATAATGCCCCGAAGCACCTATCAGACAGCACTCTTCACCGGTGCGCAATCCGGATTCCAAAAATACTGCATCAATTCCTATGGTCACACGCGGGTAATACTCCTCATCGCCGCTTTTGATATCGCCATGGCGATTATCATCGGAATCCATAGCCACAGTCGAGGGTGTATCACCGGAATCGGCACGCGCAACTCCGAAGAATGCCGCCAGCGATACAACAACCAGGAGCGACCGCCGACAAATCCGCACAATACGAAAGCAAATCTTATTCACAACCATAACGTAAGCATATAGATTTGTAATCGCACAAATATAGTAAAAAAACGCAAGCTAACAGCAAAATAAATGAAAATAGCCCGGTTAGCTCGTTTAGCCTTAACATCACCCATGCCAGTCAAAAGATAATAAAACGGGTAGAAATATCATATGTTAATAAACGCAAATTTATGTATAAATAGCCAACATCAGGAATCTGTAGGATTGGGCGGGCAGTAACTTTGCCGATGTAAAACCGATGCTTGTCAGAAGCTCCACAAAGGAGAACATCGACATTCATTTTCTTCGCTTACATTTCCGATGCCGATATAATTATGTTAAATCTTGATATGGTTATCCTGAATATTTTGGTTAATAACTTGGCCAATTCACAGAAAAGCAATAAATTCGCGTATAAATCTGTATATAAATATACAGGGAGCAATAAAAGTGTATCAATCATACTAATCCATATCATTAAAAAACACGACATGTTAAAACATTTCTTACTCTGTACGGCTTTACTTGGCTCGACAGCCTTGACAGCCTCAGCAGCAGACGAAACCTGGACCGTGGGTAACGACACATGGCCGGTTGAAGTCACTACATCCGAAATAGCTCCGGGTGTGAAGTACACGTTTGTTAACTGGAAGGTGAATCGTTCGACAGCCCGTCCGGGCTCACACCTCCATGTGATTGAAGCAGACTTGACAAACCCGAACATTGCGGTAGAAAACGTGAAGCCCGATGCAATGACCGGTAACCGCACGCTTACCGACCATGCCAAGGCCGTTCACAAAGCAGACCATCAGGTTGTTGCCGGTGCAAACGGTAACTTCTGGATCACCTCGCCCGAATCGGGCAACTATGCCTGTATGGGCACACAGCCTCACGGCTTTTGCGTAGCCAACGGCGTGATGTACACCGACCATACACCCGGTCCATGGGCTCACTGCGGTGGTCCGACTGCAACAGGTATGGTCGTATTTGACGAAAACGGCAAATGCTACATCGACTACACCAATCTGCAGAAATCAAACAACGACGAAGGTTCAGGCGTGCAATTCGCAGCCACCAACCAGCGTATCGGCCACAGAATGAACCTTTCGATGTGTAACCGTTTCGTCGACGGCGGACAGGCATCGATTTTCACACGTCAGTACGGCAAGGATAAGCAATTCCGTGTCGGCAACCTGACAGGCGTTACCGGAACCTGGAACCCGACAATGGGAACCACCGGCTACATCGAAATCCTGCTTGATTACGCTGAAGGCTACACCGCCATGAACATGGGCGCTACAACCGACTATGTGATCAAGGAAATGCGCTACAACCCCGAAGCCGTAGGTTCGCTGGGCGAACACGACCTTGCTATCGTAGGTCGCGATTCGTATGCAACCGTTCCACGCGACAACTGGAAGGTGGGCGACGTTATCACGCTCGACACAAAGGTGAATTTCCGCGATATGGGTTCACCCAACAAAATTGTGAATGCAATTTCGGGTAACGTGCTTGCTATGAAGGGCGGCGTTGTGCAGCCTGCAACAACCGCTGCATCGCAAACCTACAACACCAGCATCAACTCCCGCACTGTTTACGGCACAAACGCCGAGGGCACAAAACTCTGGATAATCACCTGCGAACACAACGTGACCGACCAAAAAACCAAAGCTAAACTTTATCAGGGCTTCTCGCTCAATCAGCTTTGCATCATGGCTCGCGATCATTTCGGCGTTGAAAACGCCACTCAGGTCGACTGTGGTGGCTCGGCTCAGATGTACGCCAACGGCGGTCAGGTTGCAATGTCGTATGACGGAACAGGCAAACGCGCCGTCTACAACGGTCTGTTCGTTGTTTATAAAGGCACAGATGTTACTATTCCTGTCCCCGGAAGCAACGAAAATGAGCCTGATCCGGAACCTGACCCCGACAAAGACTGGACCGACAGCGGCGAACGCGCCCACTACGCCTACGACCTCGGCTTAGTTGCCGGAGCCGACATTCCCACAGTTTCCTACAAACTGACAGGCAAAGTTAAAGCCGTGGAAATCGTACTCACAAGCCGCAATGGCAACAGCGAAACCGTATCGATCGACGGTACCACAAACGAAGGCGAAAACCTCGTAAAAATCAGCGACCCGCGCCTGAACCCCGGCGAGGAATACGACTGGACTGTTAAGGTAACATCATTCCCTGTATCGGCTACTTCACACTTCTTCCACGATGCTCCAGCTACGCTGAACTCTCGCGGTGGTGTTGGCGTCGTTACAGATCCCGAAAGCAATGCATACGGTAAAGTGATAACCTCTATGGGTAATGCACAAGGTTTTGGCCTGTACTCGCCTGACCTGACCAAAGAAGGTATCTATCACGCAGCTTCGGCTCCATGGCAGTCAGGAAATGCAGGCTCAACCTATCGTCTGGCAATGCGCGACAAACGAGTTGCCTACGCTTGCGACTTCTCAGACAAAGGCGCCGGCTACTGGAAATTCGACCCGGAAAATCCTGAAGCCGAACTTGAAAACCTTATCGGCGGCGTTAACGACGGTACAGGCTGCTTCAAAATGGAAGGTAGCAATGACTGTGTAGGTTCGGGCGCATCGGGTATCGGATTCCAAGGCTCTGGCGATGACACACGCCTTTGGGTATTCGCTGAAGACTGGCCTTCAGGCAACTCTGCCTACAAAGGCATCATGGCCCGCTGGGACATTGGCAAAGCCGACAAGATCACATCGGGTGTCAATGCAGCATACGCCGATCTGGCCGGCAACAAGATGCTTGCCAACCAGAATGTATGCATCACCGGCACACCCAACGGCGTATTTGCCGCACAGCACCGCGGAGCCGGCTCGAACACAACAGGCTGCCCGGGATTCATCTACATCGACATCTTTGGCGAAGTGCTCTTCAACTCAGGCAATTTCCCCGCGCTGTTCAACTCTTGCGGTGGCTCTGTCGCTATCACCGAAGACCTTTCTACTGTAGCTGTTGCCGGACGCTCGGAAAACATCAAGATTTTCAGCGTTACATGGGAAAACAATGTGCCCACATTCACATATGTCACCGATGTTAACGACACCAAGTATTGCACTGAAGTTTCGCAGCTGGCATTTGACCCCGCCGGAAACCTTTATGCATGGCAGCGCAACACCGACGCAGCACACGCCGGTCTGTTCGGATACTCTTGGAAGAACGACAACCCTGTTGCTACGACACCTGCTAAGGCTGGTAACGTTATCGTAGCGCCGCAGTTCTCAGGTATCGACACGGTAGTGACAGATGCTGACTCCGCAGCACCGGTCTACTACACAATCCAAGGTGTACGCGTCGATGCTTCTGCCCTGACTCCGGGCCTCTACATCAAAGTAACAGGTCGCAAGTCAGAGAAAGTTGTAATTAAATAACACCAAACAAGAGGCTTTTCGAGCCACTTGATAAAACAGCAACCGGATGAGTCTGCTAACGCGACTCATCCGGTTGTTTGCATAATAAAGCTTCAGCTCAAATCAACGAAGCCTGACGGGCTCCGGCAATCATTGTTGCTACAAGAGTATCGAAAGTGGAATCGGCTGATGTATCTATTTCAACTAAGTTCGATAACAAGCGAAGTGTAGTGTAGGCATCTTCGAGAGCCGGGTGCTTCGGATTCGTGCGGCCAACACTATAATATAGGCGATATAACATAGCGGCAAGCCCTGTGCACAGACTCTCGATTGCCGAACGTTGCACGGCCGAATCGGGCGACGTCTGAGTCAACAGAAATTCTATTGCATGCCATAGAGTAACACATGCTGTCATCAGTTCAGAATCGGCAGGTCTGAGCTGCACCGTCTTGCTCATCGCATTTAACAACACACCTACTGCCTGCCGCGGACGTCCACCCTTGAGCAGAGCTTCGGCATAAGCAGTAGCGCACATCATTACAACCGATGCAGTTTCGACGTCAGGCGTAAGCGACAATTCCTGCTCCGCATCGGCCAACACCTCTTCGGCCAAAGAAAGAGCCACCTCTATATTACTATCAAGCAGCAGCTCATAAACCTGAGCCACTGCTTGTTGTTGTGGTGTTGAGTGCTGCATTATTTATTCAGACACCTTGTCGATGTTCTCCTTAATGGAGTTGAAAATGGAGTCGATTGTTCCTTTTCCTTCGATTGCTTTGTATTTACCCTCGGTCTGATAGTAGTCGCGCAGTGGCGATGTCTGCGAGTGGTAAACAGCAAGACGTTTGTTGATTGTTTCAAGATTGTCATCGCTGCGACCGCTCATCTGTCCGCGTTTCAGCAGACGGTCGACAAGTTCTTCGTCGTCAACTTCCAGTCCTACAACGGCATGTACTTTTGTGCCACGTTTTTCAAGCAGTTCGTTGAGCGCTTTTGCCTGAGGAATCGTACGGGGGAAACCGTCGAAGATGACACCCTTCTGTGTTGCAGCGGGGTTAGAATCGAGCACATCGCCAAGGATGTTAATCATCAGCTCATCGGGGATGAGCTGTCCCTGCGAAATAAAGCTTTCAGCCACTTTACCAAGTTCGGTGCCGCGTTTGATGTGGTCGCGGAGCACATCACCGGTCGAGATGTGATGCAGTCCATACTCTTCAATCAGACGTTCGCTCTGTGTGCCTTTACCACTGCCGGGGGCGCCGAAGATTACAATGTTAATCATTTTAATTTGAATTAAAAGGTATATAAATAGTTAGGTTTCTGTAGCTATTAATTTGCGTCGTCGGCAACGACATAGATGTCGTTAAGATTACGCGCTTTACCGTCGAGATCGAGCCCGAATCCGATGATGAACGCAGGTGGAATATTAAAACCGACATAGTCGGGCTTAACACCGCACTTCTCCGATTCGGGTTTGAACAACAGCGTTGCCACACGCAACGATGCCGGCTGTCGGCTGCGCAAATCGTCGAGCAGATGCGATATTGTATGACCGGTGTCGACAATATCTTCCACCACAATCACATCGCGTCCCTTAATATCTTCCGTCAGGCCGATTATCTCCTTGACCTTACCTGAGGTCTGCGTGCCCTGGTAGCTTTTAAGACGTATGAATGAAATCTCTGAATCGATGCCCGTCTGGCGGAACAGGTCGGCAGCAAACGGAAAAGCACCTGTGAGCACACAAATAAACAACGGACACTTATCGCGGTATTCATCGGCAATCTCCGACGCAATTTCACTGATTCGTTTCTGAATCTGGTCGCGAGTAATAAAAGGCACGAATGTCAGCCCATTATAGCTCACTTTATTGTCTTTACTTGAAGTTGTCATTGCAAGAAAATGTTTACCTCTACAAATGTAACCATTTTTCAGCAAAATGTATAATCCGGCTCCAAAATTATACAATCACTCCACGCGATTAATTATCGTTTTGCTAATGGTTCGAGCCAATAATGAGCTTCCTTCCATTCGGGGTCAGAAGTCATCTGATAGTCGAATTCGAATGGATAATTTCCTGATTCTATAAGAGCCTGCAGATAGTTATTTGCAACCTCCGGATTATTTACATACCACATCATCTGTGTAAAGCCGTCGCCCGTACGCCGACCCAGAAACAGTGCGTTCGGATGCTCAGGCTCTACAGCCAATTCAGCACAAAGTTTATCGCTGAAATCCTGCATTGGCACCACCGAATCACCGTCGGGCATCCATTCTCCACAAATTTTATCGTAAGAAATAATTAGAGACAGATACCACGGAAACGCAATTTTTGGTTCGAGTTCCATTATGCCCTTATTAAACAGACAAACAAATGGCTTACCTTCATCTTCGTATGTAGCGGTAACAAATTTTTCTTTCGGAAGTTTCACCTCAACGGTTTTCGTTGCCGTGGCGATATTTTTATTGGATCTTAAAGCTTTCGCTTTTTTCCTGGCATCTCTTGCTTTGAGATAACTGTAACACCACAAGCCAGCCATACTGCTTAACGCCGCCAAGCCACCGCTTAACCAATTATCGTAATTAAACATTCTGTGAAAGTATTAATATATTAGTTTTTATCTCGCCTATCTCACCTAAAATCAGGATTATTCAAGTAAACCGAGTCGTATATGAACAAGGCTAACTTGATTGCTGCTTTATCAAAACGCGCCGGCCGGAATGGTATTGAACCATTCCGGCCGGTGGTATTCGTGCAGTAGCACTCTTTGTGTTACTCAGCTGCAGGAGCTTCTTCGGCAGGAGCCTCTTCGTTGCCTGCGGCAGCCTGTTCGGCAGCTGCGGCAGCTTCAGCCTCGGCCTTTGCTGCAGCGATTTCAGCTTTTTTCTTAGCTACTGCTTCAGCTTTAGCTTTGTTTACGGCTGCTTCTGCTTCAAGACGAGTCTTGAGATCCTGTTCCTTCTTGCTTGCCATGCTTGCGCGAGCTGCATCAACGGTAGCCTGACGCTGCTGTTTCCAAGCTTCGAAGCGACGCTGTGCTTCTTCGGCTGAGAACGCACCCTTCTTGACACCGCCTTCGAGGTGCTTCATCAGGAGCACACCTTCGTGCGAAAGAATTGTGCGAACTGTTTCAGTGGGCTGAGCGCCTACGTTGAGCCAGTAGAGTGCACGTTCAAAGTTCAGAGTAACTGTAGCAGGATTAGTGTTCGGATTGTACGAGCCAATACGTTCAATAAACTTACCATCGCGTGGTGCCCTGCTGTCGGCGATTACGATTGGATAAAACGCGTATCCCTTGCGTCCGTGACGCTGTAATCTGATTTTAGTTGCCATTGTAATTAAATCTTTAAAATATTGTTATATTGCATAAATGCGCCGCAAAGGTACAAATAATTTTGTAAGAATGCAAAATTCTTTTGCATTCTTATCTGCACCTTATCCGTGGGCTATGGGTTATTTCTCGATGAGACCCTTCTCGACCATCAGGTCGATGATGTATGTAGCATCTTCCATGGCCTGCGCGCGGTCTATACCATACTTCGCCACCAGCAAATCTGCCGCATCAGCCACCTCAAAGGTTTTTCCCTTCAACTCCTCCCACAGCATGGCAGCCGAGGAATTGAGATTGATGATCTTACCGAAGCTGTCAGCATTACTTCCTTCGGCTATCAGTACTTTCTGATTCATCACTGTGCGCAGACTGAAATCTTTATTTATCTTCATTGCGGTTTAATATTTAGTTAATCGAAAACTTAATCATTTTGTCAGAGCCGACATACACGTCAGCGCCGCGTCGGCGTCGGGGCGACAGTGCATCTCGCAGCACTCTACCGCTCCTACAAGGCGTTCTATGGTCTTGTGGCGTATTTCGCGGGCCTCCTCGCTCAGAAGCGGCAGATATGCCACCGATGTGGTCAGCGACGCGTAGGCATGCAGAGGCGAAAGCCTGCGCAGCTCATTGTTCGGCGCCCTCACAATCCTTACAAGCGCGCCTATCGGGCCCGAGACGTTTCGGTAGCAGTGTGTCTTCCCGCTCCAGGGCGACCCGTAGACCATAGCCACCCCGTCGGCCGAGAAGCGTATCACAGGGTTGTCGTCGTTCAACAACTCCGCGCCCTCGATGTTCGCTGTCCATAGCGAGGCATGCGTGCTCTTGCCCGTGCCGCTCTTGCCCTGAAACATATAGGCTTTGCCGTCGTACAACACAGTGGAGGAGTGAATCACGAGCGTACCGTTGCCTGTTGTCGCCAACATGAAGGCAATCATCAGCGCATGCGTCAGAAAATGGGGGTCGTTTCCGTCGCCCCGGGGGGCAATAACTATCTCGGCGCGGTCGCGTTGGGGCGACATCAACATCCACAGGCGACGGCTGCACTGATGCACAGGTTTAAACTCCATCACGAGGCTACCGTCGCTCTTACACGATGCGCGTCCCAATACCATATCGATGCCGGCGTAGGGGGGGGTATACGTCTGATCGTCCTCGCTCTCGGGCAGCGTTTCCTGAGTCCGAATCACCACTTCGAGCACAGGCTTCATCGCCTCGTCGGTGAGAAACGGTGAGTAGCGGGATTCAAGTGCCTGCCATGCCGGCAGATTGTCGGGCATCGACACACTGATTGCATTGCCGCCCACCAGAAATAGTTGTTTCATTATACTGTTTTTTTAAGTATGTATTCCAATTTAATTCATATCACGTTCAAGCTAATTTTGGGGTCAATGTCAAAAACCGGTCGCAAAATAATAGCCTGTCGCATGCAAACAATTTAAGCCTCATCTCGTCCGCAGCGGCTCGTCCGGCAGGACGACGATTAATCAGTAACCGAGGTACGTGGAGCCTCAGCGACACGTGCCCGGCTCCACCGAACAACCGAGTTGGCGTCTGAAAGACGCCGATTTACGTAGTTGCTAATACACATAATATCAGCGTTATATCTTATGTAATCAGGTAAACCGGCGTCCTAACAGACGCCATAATCTTATCTCTCATACCCGGCACGTGTCGCTGAGGCTCCACGTACCGGGTTACGAATAATAACGTCCTAACGGACGTCAACCAGACTACACCGTAGATCTTTTCTTACATCTAAGCCGCTTATGAGTCTTTTTATATCGAACTCACGTTATTTAACATTTCAGCCGGTTTTGTAGCGGAGCCCAAATTGTATAACTAATCAGCGATTCTGATTAAGCGCATTAATCGCACACGCAAACCATTGGCATGGGCGCGCAGAAGATAAAACACTCTGCGCACAGGCCACGCTGCAGCCCACAGACGCGAATAGGCGCGGTAGGTTCGGTCGTCTACCGAAAACCGACGGGCAGGTATGACATACCACGGGCGGAACCCCGACAGGCGGTGCACCTCAGTGACGCGGCCTATTATTCTGTCGCGGCTCACAAACTCACACCCCAGACAATTGTCGCCTCGGGTGATGTAGACACTGTGGTCGCCCACCTGCCTGACCTCCACCAGCCGATGCACAATATTTATCTCTCGGCCGCAGCTTGCGTCCCTGAACATCAGCAGATCGCCCGGCTGCGGTTCGCCGCTCAGCGGAGCTACGGCCACACAGTGGCGGCCGCCCCAAATCAGGGGGCGCATGCTTTTGCCGTGTGTCATCGACAGTCCGAAGCCATTCTGCTCAATAATGGATCGGCGGGATTCTACATAGTCCATAATTAATGTAAAAGTATCTGTTCAGCGAAAATAAATCAGTGTGGGTCGGACGCCATAGGTGCCACCGGAATAGTAGGCACCTATGGTACCCGATCTACGGACGCATTACCATGCACCTGAAAAAAAAGCTGACTAAAATAATAGTCAGCTTGTAAAAATTATCGTGATGGATTAAATTAAGTCCATGAATCTGGATAAGGGTTCAGACCGCCACCAGGAACTCCTGTTGAATCTTGAAGGAAAGAACCTTCGATGATGAGATCCATCTCTTCTATACTGGGTTTTTCGTACTTCATAGTTGTATTGTATTTTATTGTATTTTATTGTATTTTATTGTCGCTTGAAAAAGCAGAGGGTGGATCGGGTTAATGCACCCTCGTGCTTTTAAATTCTTTTTGTAAGATTACTTAACAACTACTTTCTTTCCGTTTACAACGTAAAGACCTGCAGCTACGTTTACTTTGTTAGCGCCGGCAGCTACTTTTGTGTTAGCAGCTACTCTGCCGTCCATTGTGTAAACAACTACGTTGCCGTTAGCCGATGAGTTGACAGTAATCTCGCCTACGCCACCAACTACGTTGAAGTCAGCGTCGGTGTCTACATCGTCGATGCTTGATGTACCACCCTGGTTGAGGTCGATTTCGTTACCCATTTCGTCGCGGAAACCGATCACGCGGGGAGCAGCAGCTGCAGACGAGGGAGTGGGCTTGTCAGTTGTGATAACCATGCGGAATGCAGGGAATTCAGCTTTGTCACCACCGTACATGAATTTCACTTCACCATTGTTTGTGGTAAGACCCAGTACGCTTGTTGCTTTAGAAGCACCGCGGATTTCCTGGATACCGGTGTTCTTCAGAATACCGTAGCTACCGTTCTGGCCATCGACAATCATAGCCGGTGTTTTAGAAATATTTACATTAGAAAGGCCGCTGAGTTGGCAATCGGCTTTTGCAACCATGAGAATGGGTGTGTAGGGATCGATTTTGTCTTTGGTGAGTGTGAACCAGAATTTATTTTCTGTTTCATCTTCTTTTTCGTAAACAGCAAGAGTTCCGTTTACGTTAGTATCGCTGATTCCGAACGGGAGGCAAAGTGCATTGTAGCCTTCTTCGAATTTGCGCTCGTAAGTAACAGTTTCAGCCAAGATGTCTTCGGGGCAGTAGAAGTATTCTCTATCTGTGATGACAACTTCCTTAGCTTTGCCATTGTAGAACACATTGGTACCTGCGAGGTCGGAAGTAGCCGACTTGATGAACTGGTTGTCTTCCACAGTAACAGGATTGCCGTTGTCAGCGTCGATATAGTTGTTTTTAGTAGCGGCAGTTACATAGTAGGGGCTTGTTGTTGTAGCTGAAGTGTAAATTGTGATGCTGTAAACTTTGTTAGATTTGTCAAGTTTAGCAAGTCCTTTACCGGCTTCTACACCGAACGAGTTACGTGCAGCGTAACCGAGTTCACCAAGACTCAGGTTTTCGGTAGCAACACCATTAGCATTGTAGAATGTACCGAGTTCATCGTTGTAGAGAGCTACGTTGTCGAAAGAAGCACCTTTGTTGCTACCAGCGAATTCGCCGTTAACAGCTGCTTTGCTGAGCGAGCCACCAAATGTAGTGAACACGGCAGCATCTTCAGGAGCATTGATAACATAACCACCACCGATGATTGTACCAGAATAGTTGGCGATAGTTGTTTCAGCAGTGATGTTTCCTTTAAGAGTAATTGTGGTATAGTCGGTCTGTGCAGCCTGAGCGGTTTTAAGTTGTTCTTTAAGGCTATACACCTCTTTCATAGCCTTAGCGTAGGCCTCAGTTGAATCATTATCCTGACAGAGTTTGTCGGCAGGAAGGATAGTGTTGAAGACGTTCGCAACAAGAGTTACAATATTTTTCTGCTGTGCTACATCATAGCTTGTAACCTGATATAGGCCATCGTTAACATTGTAATTAGCTGAACCTAAATCGACAAACACTGTTGTTACAGTTGCTACACCCTTCTTCATTACATTATCATAAAAACCCTTTGCGTTGGTCTTTTGTAGGCCTGTAGCCGGTATGAATGAGACAGTAAGTACTGTTTCGCCGTCACGGTCTTTAGGTGCATCATAATAAATTACACCTTGATCTGCGTAAGAATCATCGTTTTTCACAGCGTAGCCTGTATAAGCAGCCAAGAATGCATTAGCTGCAGTCCGCTGTTCCTTAAGCCATCCTTTTGGTCCTGTTTCGAATTTAGGATCTACGAGACTGGCATCCTGCTGAGCGGTTGTTAATTGCTGAGTGAGAGTGGTGATGTCACCAGCACCGCTGAGCGCTGCAGCAAATTCTGCCCAAGTTTTGGTTTCACCCTTTGCGTTCGTGATAGTACCTTGTGCGAACGCAGTTGCGCTTGCAAAAAGCATTGCTGCGGGAAGCACAAGCTTGAGTGTTTTGTTTGTGAACATGATTTAATTAATTAAATTGTTTTGAGTTAATTATTAAATTATTTTGAGTTAATTAAATATTACTAATGGTTATTCAACATTATATTGCTCTGTATAATCCGCGCCCAAGCATACTTAAAGCGGATTTTTTTGAGAAGCTCTTACTTCGGTGCAAAGTTATAACATATTTTACCCCCCCCAACACCCTTTAACATTTTTTAACTCTAAAAATTATATTATTTCATCGCTTTGATGTTTGCGACTCCTATTAACACATGCAAATAAAACCACCAAGTCAGGCCCACCAGGTGCCGTCCCAACAGCTGAATATTAAGACAGAAGAACACAATAGAAAACAACATCGTCGCTCTGCGACTCACTGGGGGGATAGCCTATCCTACCCTATCCGTGGGCTCGGTCGCTGCGCTCCCCACGCCCACGGTTCGTGACAATCATCGTGCCTTGCGGCACTTTTCACTATCTATAGACAACTGTTGTATGCGGATAGGCACTCACGGCGCGTGACAATCATCGTGCCTTACGGCACTTTGCTCTATCTATAGACAACGGTTGTATGCGGTTAGGCACCCTCGGCGCGTGACAATCATCGTGCCTTGCGGCACTTTTCTCTATCTATAGACAACTGTTGTATGCGGACAGGCACCCACGGTTCGTGACAATCATCGTGCCTTGCGGCACTTTTCACTATCTATAGACAACTGTTGTATGCGGTTAGGCACCCACGGCGCGGGACAATCATCGTGCCTTGCGGCACTTTGCTATCCATAGCCCTCGGATACGATGTTGTCAAAAATCTCTCTCGTCGTAGATAAGCCCCGCATAGGAGTACAACCGTCTAAACTCATCGTCAAGGGTTGCAGATGAGTGATGTTCGGGTTGTGACTTTATATATTGTATAACATTGGCCTTTGACCCGTTGTCGATAGTCGCAGCAAAATATCCGGCCGACCAACCTGAAGTTACATTCTGTTGATAGAGTGCTTAATATTGCAGACGTAAGGTGTCGTCCGGCAGGACGACGATTAATCAGTAACCGAGGTACGTGGAGCCTCTGCGACACGTGCCCGGCTCCCCTGAACAACCGAGTTGGCGTCTGGAGGACGCCGCTTTACGCAGCTACTAATACACATAATATCAGCGTTGTATCTTGTGTAATCAGGTAAACCGGCGTCCTACAGACGCCATAATCTTATCTCTCATACCCGGCACGTGTCGCAGCGCTCCACGTACCGGGTTACGAATAATAACGTCCTAACGGACGTCAATCATGCTACACTGTAAATATGTTCCTACTTCTGAACCGCTTATGAGCCTTCTTATATCGAACTCACGTTAATTTACAGTTCATTGAGACAATCTCTTTCCAGATGAAACGGTATAAATCTTCTTTTACAGAGGTCGGGATTGTCTTTTCGCGATTTTTTGTACAAAAGACAACATGATAAAAAGCCTGAACTTTACTCATATTATATTTTTTAAGGCGCCAATAGCTTATGGCGGAGTCGCAGAGCGACGATGTTGTCAAAAATCTCTCTCATGATAGCTCATCCCACGGACAGGCGCCGGCCTATGGGGCGATGGTGGGTCGGATGGGGAGAATTGCAGTGCAGTAGGGAGCGATGGCGGTGCGGTGGTGGGCGATGATGATGATTGTTGAGGTTGGACAGTGCTGTGCGAGTCGGCTCATCAGCGTGGCCGCTGTTTCTGTGTCGAGGGCGCTGTTGAATTCGTCGAGCAGAAGTATTGATCCGTCGCGCAGGAGTGCGCGGGCTATGGCAATGCGCTGTGCCTGTCCTTCGCTCAGGCCGCCTCCGGCTTCGTCGCATGAGGTGTCGAGGCCGAGTGGGAGATCGAAAACAAAGTCGGCGGCGGCGATGTGGAGTGCGCGTGCAAGTTGCCCGTCGGTGGCCTGAGGCGAGGCAAGGAGCAGATTGTCGCGAATGGTTCCGGGGAGAAGTGAGTTGCCCTGCGGCACATAGATGAAGTTGCAGAGTGTGGACTGGGACACTGCACTGACAGTGCCGTCGGAGCCGTAAATCTCTATTGAGCCGCTGTCGGGGCGGAGTAGCCCGAGCAGAAGTTTAATGAGTGTGGTTTTTCCGGTGCCGGTGGAGCCGACGATCATTGTTCGGCTGCCGGGAGTGAAGTCGTGGGTGAAGTGAGAAAGAACATCATCCGAGTCAGCCTCGTAGCGGAAGGTCAGGTCGCTGACACGTATTCCTGCGTTGTGAATTGGAGTACATACGTCGGCGGCTGTTTCATGCTGATGATCGTCGGACATGGAATAGTCGATGTCGCGGAGGCGGTCGACAGCCACTGATGTGGAGATGAACGAGGGCAGATAGGATGCGATGTTGGCTATCGGTTGCTGTATGCGGCTGACGAGCTGTATGAATGCAGTCATGGTGCCGAAAGTAATGATGCCGTTGTGCAGGCTGAAGATGCTCCAGCCGAAGGCCGTGAGATAGCCAATGACGAAACCGAGGCGCACTATTGTGCCGCTTGTGGCCGAGAGACGAGCCTGGCGGCGGTTTGTGGTGTCGAGCTGCTGCTGTATGATGCCGATACGTTGATCCATGACACCGACACTTTCAAGCGTGCGGAGCATGATGCGGTGTTTGAGTCCTTCCTGGAGGGATATGTGCATGTTGCTCTCGCCCCGGCGTATTTCGGCGGCAAGTTTCCGCTGCCGGTTGAAGTAGAGCCGTCCTGACAGAAGACATACAGGCATTATGATGACCGGAGCCAATGCGAGGTATGGGTTGAGCCATGCGAGGAAGGCGAATGAGGCTATAATCTGGACCACCATCACTATCGTGGATGGGAGCTGGTCGAGGGTGAAGGTGGATAGGGAGCGTACGTCAAGTGTGAGACGGTTGAGCATGTCGCCACTGTGAAATCCCTGCTGGCCGTTGACAAGCGGGCTGATCATAAGCCTGTTGAACAGCCGCCGGCTTATGCGGTTTTTCATTAGCATGTCGGCGCGAACCTCGATGTAGCGTATCCACTGCGAGAGGAGGACATCAGCGAGCAGGCAGACAATCATCAGCCCGAACCACAGGATGAGTGTGGACATGGATGCCGATATCCTTCCTGTGGCGCAATCGATAGTGGTCTTGCTAAGCCATATAAACATCAGCACAACACCCACGCGAAGGATGCCAAGGAGCGTGAGCGCAATGGCCGTGCGGTGGAACCCTTCGGTGATGTGCCGTAGATAGCGTAGGAAATTGAGGATGCGTTTCAGGACTTATTTTTTGTGGGAGGGGGTGGATGAATATTTTTTTCTGTAATAGCGTATTGCTCGTCCGGTGTACTCAGCCGTGCCTTCGGTTATGCGGTGGAAGAACAGGAAAGTGGCTTCAACCGGAATCAGGGGGAAGAGGGAGAAGTAGTAGCCAACGATGTTGCGGAGCTTGCCCATTGCGTGCCAGAGGCCATGTCCGTAGAGGGGTGTGCGGGCGTATGCCTTGGAGTAGAATCCGAAATTGCCGTTTGTTAGAATTTCGTCGAGGATTATTTCGGATTTTCCGGAGTAGGCCGGATCATAGAGTGGCATCTTGTCGGGCGACACACCGAGATGGCCGACGGCGATGCAGGCAAAAAGTTTCCAGCCTGTCGTAAGGCCGAAACGTCGGAGGTTTTCTTCGAGCGTGGCCAGATCAATGTCGTCATAATGGGTGTGTAATATCAATGCCCAGTCGCATAGCTGACGGAGCCCTATCCCTCCGGTGAGGAAGTGGCGCCATGCGTGATAAAATATGTACATGACGTCGAAGTCGTAGGGGGGGAGTGTGATTTCGGTGCTGCCGAAGTTGATGACGCGCCGTTCGGGGGAGTACTCGAGCTGATCTACGACCCATTGCTGAAAGCGTCGCCCTTTGATTGGAGTATTCACTTCTGAGGCGATACGGTGTATCTCGATGCAAACGCCGTCAATGTCGAAATGGAAATGCTTATGGTTGACGTCACCGGCTTGTTTGTCGTGGAGAAGTTGTTCGCGGCAAATCTTTACGGCTTGACGATACTGTTTTTTGCCAACGTAGAAGTCGATGTCGCCACACTGGCGCAACTGCGGCATCGGGTAATAGGAATGTGCCACACCCTGACCTTTGAGCAACACACCGCTGATGCCGTGTTGGTTAAGGAAAGTCACCAATCTTGCTGCCGCTTTGTCGAGCAAAACATTCGACCGGATGAGTGTGAATGCAAATTTGTCGATTTTTTCTGAAAGTTGGGCGTCGGGACGGAGGCTTTGGGGCAAATGGCCGATGCTGTCAATGATGAGGCCGGTAACAGTATGCTTTGCAGCCAATTCGAAAATGAAATTCCAATCAATGCTGTCGGGAAGCTGGCTCTCCGGTATGGGAGTTCCGTACATTCCGGATCTTAAGAGTCGGAAAAATATGCTGATTTTAGAGGAGTCGTCGGAAACCATTGCAATTGATTTGGTGGATTAGTTTCGCCGGCAACAATAATTTGTGGCAAACGGCTTTTGGGACACAAAGTTAATCACTTTTTACAAATTGTACAAGCTGCAAGGCGGGGGCAAAATTCAAATCAAATTCAATTTTCAGGATAAATCACCAGGATAAATTTACTTTGTCGTTTTGACCGAACCGGATTTACGAACTGCACTATTCCTGTTGAGCATTTTTGTCGGGCGACTCTAGCAATTGTTGTTTCTTTTCTTTCCGTTCAAGTTTCTTTATACTGTCAACACTCGGCAGATTCTCTGGCATAGTTCCTCCAATGTCTTTAATTGCCTTTCTAACTTTTGCTCCAACTTGTTTATGAATTCTATTTGCATTCTCCTTGCCTTTAACATCCTCTTTCCTTAATATCTCATCGGTCTGAGTAGCACGGAAAAGATTTGCAGCAAGTTCTGTGCTACCCATGTGATCGAGAATGTCTTGACTTTTACCAAGACCTTTCCTTTCGTGAATAGCCTTTCTGTCAAGGCCTCCATAAAGTCCTTTATAACCCTCGTTTTGGAATATTGCATAATCCAAATTTGTAAACACACCGGCTTCCCTTGCTGCCCCTGCTAATTGAGCATTGTGGCTCTTCATCTCCCTCCGCAGAAGCAAACGTTTTTGTTCCTCATCTGTCAAACGAGCATCAAGAATTTGTTCGGCACGGCGTGTTTGCAAAGCAAAGTATGTTTGAGCCTGTGCAACAATAGTTTTGCCCGGATCGGCGTTCTGCACAGTAAGGTAACAAGCGTAACGGCTCAATTTCACGCTATCTATCACTCTCTCAGCGCCTGAGCCTATCTTAACCATTTCGTGGATAACAACGAAATGGTTACTTGGATTTACTCCAGAATTTTGACAGGCAGTCCACGCCTTACGCATCACGTCAAGAAAATATCTATAGTCATTATATGTTAGCACTTTGGCGAGTTCTCTGGAACTCCACCATTCATTTCCATTATCATCAATATGTTTAATGGCTTCAAATTTTTGTTTCGCTGCTTTAGAAAGTTTTGTACTCATAATTACTGTTTGTGAGCCTTTTTTTGATAGCCTTATTATAACACTAACTGATGCATCTACGATTTAAGGATCGGCTGATAATCATAGGGAATGTGGTGCACGAATTGAGTTGCGATATGAATGGGAGCTTTGATACGGATGAGGAATCAGCGGGGGAGAAGTTCGTTGAGAAAGTTTGTGAGCAGGTACTGCAGGGGTTCGGTGTAGCCGAATGTGTAGCGTTTGCCGTAGCCGTGGCCGCCACGGGGATAGATGTGGAGCTGCGAGGGAACATTGTTTCGCATGAGCGCCTGATAGTAGCGGATGCTGTTGTCGGGGTGAACGGCGCGGTCGTCCTGACAAGTGAAAATGAAAGCCGGGGGAGTCTGGGCGTTCACCTGCATGTCGTTGCTGTAGAGGGTTTCCATTTCAGGCGTGGGGGTTTTGCCTATCAGCCCAACGCGTGTTCCCATGTGGGTGATAGTTGTGTCCATTGACACAACGGGGTACATCAGGATCTGGAAATCGGGGCGGTCGGCGGGAGTTGTGTAATGGGTGGCAGCGGTTGTTGCCAGATGTCCGCCGGCAGAGAAGCCCATTATGCCAACTTTGTCGGCAGGGACACGCCATTGCTCGGCATTGTCGCGGAACAATCGGATTGCAGCCTGGGCGTCGGACAGGGGAACGGTGTTTCGTTGCCGGGGCAAGCGATAGTGAAGCACGGCGGCTGCGATGCCACGGTCGTTAAACCACTGGAGCCATTCGGTTCCTTCTTTCTGCATGGAAAGGTGAGTGTAGCCTCCACCGGGGCAGACTACGACTGCAGCCCGCGCAGGGTGATCGGGCAACGACACAAGAACATAGGCTGTATCGCCTTCCTCTTCGGCTATAACTATTTTCTGCACTCCGGCGGCAGAAGCTGTTGCAAATCCAATCATCGCGAATATTGCCAATAAAAATTTCTTCATGGTATTATGATCTATGAGTATTGTTTCATTTTTTTGCAGGATCGCATGTCAGTCCGACACCGAGCTTACTGAAAATTTTGTGGTCGACTTCGCCGAGCATAACTGTTGTGTGTACCTGACAGCCATTGAGCTGGGGGAGCACCTCAAGCGCACGACGACAGTTTTCATCGTTTGTGCTAAGTACCGAAAGGGCAACGAGCACTTCATCGGTGTGCAGACGGCGGTTGCGGCTACGGAGATAGTTTATTTTTGTGAACTGTATCGGTTCGATCATTTCCTGCGGAATCAGCTTGACACTATGGTCGATACCGGCCAGATGCTTAACTGCATTCAGAATAAGAGCGGCGCTGCATCCGAGCAGTGAGCTGGTTTCGGCTGTGATTATCGTGCCGTCGGCCAACTCGATTGCCGAAGAAGGCACACCGCTTTTTTCGGCACGTTCGCGTGCGGCACCAACACATCGGCGATAGTCAAGACCTATCTTTGCCTGCTTGAAGAGCAACGCAATCTTATTAACTTCGTTTTCATTACCATCGGCCTGTGCCATACGGTTCAATGCAGTGAAGTAGCGGCGTATTATCTCGTTGCGCGAAGCATCGCAGCAAACCTGATCGTCGTCGATACAGAAACCTACCATGTTCACACCCATGTCGGTGGGCGACTTGTAGGGATTCTCTCCGTAGATGCCTTCGAACAAAGCATTCAGCACGGGGAAGATTTCTATGTCGCGGTTGTAGTTAATTGCTGTCTTGCCATATGCTTCCAGATGGAACGGGTCAATCATATTGACATCGTTCAAATCGGCCGTAGCAGCCTCGTAAGCGATATTCACAGGATGCTTCAGCGGCAGGCTCCATACAGGGAAAGTTTCGAATTTGGCGTAGCCGGCTTCTACTCCACGTTTATTCTCGTTGTAGAGCTGACTCAGACATACAGCCATTTTACCGCTTCCGGGACCGGGTGCTGTGACAATCACCAGCGGACGGGTGGTTTCGATGTAGTCGTTACGGCCGAAACCCTGATCGGAGTCGATCAGATCGACATTCGTTGGATAGCCTTCAATTGTATAGTGGCAGTAGGTTGTAATGCCCATACGGTGCAGTTTCTGGCGGAAGGCATCGGCGCTGCTCTGGCCATTGTAATGAGTGACTACCACCGAGCTGACCAGAAAGCCGCGTTCCTGAAAAGCCTCGCGCAAACGGAGCACATCCATATCGTAGGTGATTCCGAGATCGTTACGCACTTTATTTTTCTCGATGTCGCGCGCGCTGATAACGATCACAATTTCAGCGTGATCGGACAATTGCGAGAGCATTCGCAACTTGCTGTCGGGCTGGAAGCCGGGCAACACCCGCGAGGCATGATAATCGTCAAATAACTTGCCGCCAAGCTCAAGATAGAGCTTGTTGCCGAACTGAGCTATACGCTCCTTAATATGCTCAGACTGAATTCTGAGATATTTTTCGTTGTCAAAACCGTATTTCATAATCGATGCAAAATTACCAATTTTTCGGCACGCGTGTGTGAATTTCTCGAAAATTTTCCGTACGTTTGTGTTTCATTCACATTAAACATAAAGAAATATTCATCTTACCTCATATGAACGACAACTATTCAGCGGCCAACGCCAACAACGTTTTCGACTCAGTTGTAAAAACATATCACGTGACAGACAACGTAGATGCCAAACAGGAAAACCCATATCAGCCGGGAACATTCGCTCACACTCTGTTTGCAAAATGCTGGATCGACGCTGTGCAGTGGCATCTGGAAGACATTATCCGCGATCCGGAGATCGACCCAGTTGCCGCTCTGGCTCTAAAACGCCGTATCGACCGTTCCAACCAGGACAGAACCGACATGGTGGAGGAAATAGACACTTATTTTCGCCAGAAATTCGCAGATGTCAAAGTTGAGCCGGACGCTACAATCAACACCGAAAGTCCGGCATGGGCATTCGACCGTCTGTCGATTCTGGCACTAAAGATCTACCACATGATGGCAGAAACCCAACGCCCTGATGCGTCAGCCGAACACAAAGCACGCTGCCAGGCCAAACTCGACATTCTGCTGGAACAGCGCACCGACCTGACCGCTGCTATCGACCAGCTGCTGGCCGACATTGCAGCCGGACGTAAATACATGAAGGTGTACCGCCAGATGAAAATGTACAACGACACAGACACCAATCCGGTCCTTTATGGACAAAAACACTAAACCGACCTCCGTTCTTGTAACTCGCTTTTCAGCTCTTGGCGATGTTGCAATGGCCATACCTGTTGTGTACTCCGTGTGTCGCAGCAATATGGACACACGTTTTGTGTTTGTCACCAAAAAGGCCATGCAAAATCTGTTCGTGAATGCTCCGGCCAACCTGACTGTAGTGGGAGTCGACCTTAAGACCGACTATAAAGGCACAGTTGGCTTATGGAAACTTTTGAGCGACATGCGCCAAAAGTATGGCATTGATGCTGTGGCCGATCTGCACGGTGTACTGCGCACATTCGCTATCGGAGCCATGGCCAGGTTGCTGGGTTTGCGCTACTGCTCGATAAAGAAAGGACGGAAAGGGAAACGGGCACTTACCAGGCCACGCAACAAAATAATGCTGCCACTGCTGTCGTCGCGCGCCCGCTATCGCGAGGTGTTCTACCGTCTTGGACTGAAAGTTGAATACAACTTCCGTAGCTTATACGGCGACTCAAAAGCTCCGGCCGACACGTTTGCTTACATTACCCCGCCAAAGCAACCGGGTGAAAAATGGATAGGTATTGCGCCTTTTGCACGTCATAACGGAAAAATCTATCCCGTGGAGCTGATGGAAAAAGTTGTTGACACGCTTGCCGGCAGGGAGGGAGTTAAGATATTCCTGTTCGGCGGAGGGCCAGCAGAACAGCCGGTTTTAAGCCGTTGGGCCGACAAATATACCAATGTTGTGTCACTGGCCGACAAACGGCACGGTTTCCCTGTGGAACTGGCATTGATGAGCCACCTCGATGTGATGCTCACTATGGACTCGGGCAACATGCATCTTGCCTCGCTTGTGGGTACGCGTGTTGTCAGCATTTGGGGTGCCACACATCCATACTGCGGGTTCAAAGGGTTCCGCCAGTCGGACGCCGACATAATACAGTTGCCAATGCCTTGCCGTCCGTGCTCGGTTTTCGGCAACAAACCATGTGCCCGCGGCGACTATCACTGTCTGCGCGGGATTCCGCCGCAATTAGTGGCCGACAAAGTAATTGACTGTATAAATGGAACAGACTGACGATTTCGACATACGCTATACCCGACAACAACCTGACTCGACCACTGAAAAGGACATCGAACGCGCTTTGCGTCCGTCGGCTTTTGATGCATTTGCCGGTCAGGAACAAGTTGTGGAGAACCTGAAAATTTTTGTGGCGGCGGCAAAACTTAGAAGCGAGTCGCTTGACCACGTTCTGCTGCACGGCCCTCCAGGATTAGGAAAAACTACACTTTCGCAGATTGTAGCCAACGAGTTGGGGGTAGGATTCAAAATCACATCAGGCCCCGTGCTCGACAAACCGGGTGATCTGGCAGGCATATTAACGTCGCTTGAAGAAAACGATGTTCTTTTTATCGACGAAATTCACCGCCTGAGTCCGGTTGTGGAAGAGTATCTGTACTCGGCTATGGAGGACTACCGCATCGACATCATGATTGATAAAGGACCGGGGGCAAGATCGGTGCAGCTGAGTCTATCGCCATTCACACTAATCGGGGCTACAACCCGCAGCGGTCTGCTGACAGCGCCTTTGCGAGCACGTTTCGGCATTAACTGTCATCTGGAATACTACGACCATGATGTGCTGCAGCGTATTGTGCAACGGTCGTCGGCACTACTGAATGTGAAATGTACGCCCGACGCAGCACGAGAAATAGCACTGCGTTCGCGTGGCACGCCACGTATAGCCAATGCTCTGCTGCGCCGCGTACGCGACTTCGCTCAAGTGAAAGGCCGCGGCATAATCGAACTTGAGATTGCCCGTTTCGCCCTGGAAGCGTTGAACATTGACCGTTACGGCCTCGACCAGATCGACCACAGGATACTCACAACAATAATAACGAAATTCAAAGGCGGCCCCGTCGGACTGACAACCATTGCAACCGCATTAGGTGAAGACCCGGGCACGATAGAGGAAGTTTACGAACCATATCTGATAAAAGAGGGTTTCATAAAACGCACTCCGCGTGGACGCATGGTGACAGATCTGGCCTATGTGCATCTGGGGTACAGCCTTGAGGAACGCCAGCCCGGAACCCTTTTTTAGACGTTTTCGGAACATGTAAAAAATGTATCCGACTAATTATTTACAACCAGATTCAATACCAGTCATATATCCATGGCAGGAATAAAATCATTAGCAAAAGACACGGCCGTTTATGGCGTCAGTTCAATTGTCGGACGATTTCTGAACTGGTGTCTGGTGCCGCTCTACACCAATGTGTTTGCCGTAGCTCAGTACGGTATCGTCACTTATCTCTATTCCGTTGTTGCGCTCGCGATGATTGTGCTAACCTATGGAATGGAAACCGGTTTTTTCAGATTTGCCAACCACGAACGTTACCGCAACGCCGATGAAGTGTACTCGACATCGCTCACATCGCTCGGATTCACCTCAACGCTCTTTTTCGCGCTGGTGGTTGCGTTTCTCACTCCTGTCAGTCGTGCGCTCGATTGCGGCGATCACCCGAGCTATGTGTGGATGATGGCTCTTGCAGTTGCAGTCGACGCATACACCGCTATCCCATTCGCTTACCTGAGATTTAAAAACCGGGCTATTCATTTCGCATCGCTTAAGCTTATAAATATCGGCCTGAACATTGGATTGAACCTGTTTTTTATTCTGTTGTGTCCGTGGCTGATGACGACAGCACCGCAGACTGTTGACTGGTTCTACGACGCCGAATTCGGCATCGGCTATATTTTTCTGGCAAATCTGATTGCATCACTTGCTACACTTGCAATGCTTCTGCCTGTGACTATAAGTGTGCCGATGCTGTTCAATTTCAAGTTATTGAAAGAGATGTTGCGCTACTCTTTTCCGCTGCTTGTGCTTGGCATTGCCGGAATAATGAACCAGACAATCGACAAGCTGATGCTGCCTGAACTTGTTGCCGACCGGGCCGACGCAATGACACAGTTAGGTATTTACGGAGCCAACTACAAGATTGCCATAATAATGGTGATGTTTCTTCAGGCGTTCCGCTTTGCCTACGAACCGTTTATTTTCGCGCAAAGCCGCAATCGCGGAGCCGATAAAGTGCAGTCGTATGCCGACGCGATGAAGTATTTCTTTATTTTCGCGTTACTCATTTTTCTGGCAGTGATGTTCTATCTTCCGGTGTTGCGCTACTTCATCTCACCGGCTTATTTCTCGGGACTGAAAGTGGTGCCGATAATCATGCTTGCAGAACTTGCCTTCGGTGTGTTCTTCAATCTCTCGCTTTGGTATAAGCTCACCGACCGAACAATCTGGGGCACATGGTTTTCGATAATGGGACTATGCATTACAGTTGTGGGCAACGTATTGCTTGTGCCGCGAATCGGATATATGGGGTGTGCGTGGGCGGCGCTGGCATGTTATGTAACAATGGCAGCAGTGTCGTACTTCACCGGCCGTAAACGTTTTCCCATACCATATCAAACCGGACGCATGGGCGCCTATCTGCTGCTTGCTGCGGTTTTATATTGTGGCGGGATGATGATTTCATTCAGTTCCGATCTACTGACTATGGCGCTACGCTCGGTGCTTCTTATTGCATATATAATTATTGTGGTTCGTCACGAACACATACCTGTTCCCAATGTTTTACGGAAAATAACTCTTCAGAAATGAATTTTAGTTTAGACTCATTCAAACAAAAGCTCGTAGGCTATTTCGACCTGAGCGGCTTCCTGATTCCACAGGCCGAAGCCGAAGCCGATATTCGGCAGGGTGTTTCGTTCCGCGGCACAAACATAATCATTCTGATTATCGCCATCTTCATAGCGTCGTTGGGATTGAATGTGAATTCGACAGCAGTAATAATCGGTGCAATGCTGATTTCACCGCTCATGGGACCGATAATCGGTATCGGACTCGCTGTGGGCATACAAGATTTCGAGTTGATGAAACGTTCGCTGCGCAACCTGATGATGGCGACGCTGTTTTCGGTCGCAACCTCGTGTGTGTATTTCATGATTTCGCCGGTCAACGAGGGTCACAGTGAATTGCTTGCACGCACATCGCCAAGCATCTACGATGTGTTCATAGGCTTTTTCGGTGGAGCGGCAGGTATACTCGCTATAGGTAGCCGCTCTAAAGGCAATGTAATTCCGGGAGTAGCGATAGCTACCGCCCTAATGCCTCCGTTGTGCACAGTGGGCTACGGTCTGGCAACACTTCAGGCCAAATTCTTTTTCGGAGCGTTGTTTCTGTTTTTTATAAACTCGGTGTTCATTGCTTGCGCGACGACTGTGGGAGTCAGACTGATGAAGTACAAATACTGCGAATTTGCCGACCCGCAACGTGCGCGCCGCGTGCGCCGTGCCGTCACAACGGTTGCCATACTGACAATGATTCCCGCGATATATCTAACCTACAATATGCTGCGTGAAAACATATTCCAGACCAACTGTTCGCAGTTTGTCAGTGAACAGATGAATTTTCCAAACACTCAGGTGCTTTCCTACAAAAGCACGCTCAACGGCAATCAGCGCGAACTGACAGTCACACTGGTCGGGCAGATTTTGCCTGCCGATTCACTGACTGTGGCTCTCAACGACAAACTACCATTGTATCATCTTCAAGGCACAAACCTGCATATTATTCAGGGAGAAGGGGCTTCGTTCGACACAGCGAAAGCTGCCTCAAGTATGCTGCGCGATGTTTATGAAATGAACCAGGAGAAACTTGAGCGACAACAGGTAACAATCGACTCACTGCGCGCGGTGAATGTTTTTGCCGCACGCAACGATTCGATCGGCGCAGTGCTTGCACCCGAACTGCGTGTGCTGTTCCCGCAAGTTCAGGAAATAGCTGTTACGCGGGCAATCGTGGCCGATGTGTCCTCCGCATCGCTCGACACAATGCATCTGGCAATCGTACAATACAGCAAACCAATGTCTGACAGCGAATTGGGCAAGTTTCGTAAATATCTCGAAGCTCGGCTTGCAATGCCCCAAATAACTATTGTCAGCAGCGACGCACTCAGTCGGTCGAAAAAAGGAATCGAATAGATGAATGTTTTGATTGTCAACACATCGCGTGACACCGGTGGCGCTGCCATTGCTGCCGGACGCCTAGCTGTGGCACTCGACCAATCAGGCGTAGGTGTGCGAATGCTTGTTCGCGATGCTTCACAAACAGATTCGCTCACAGCCGTCCTACCTCCGACATGGCGCCACAAAATGCGGTTCGTGTGGGAACGGGGGGTGATTTGGCTTAACAACGGGTTTAAGCGCGACAACCTTTTTGCCGTAGATATTGCCAACGTCGGGACAGACATCACGCGCCTGCCTGAATTCCGCAAGGCCGATATTATACATCTCCATTGGGTGAACCAGGGGATGCTGTCGCTAAACGTAATCGGACGTATTCTGCGCTCAGGCAAACCCGTTGTGTGGACAATGCACGACATGTGGCCATTCACCGGAATATGCCATTACGCCGACGCATGCACACGTTTCACAAAAGTATGTTCCAATTGCCCGCAGCTAAATGGCCGCGGACGTCGCGCCGATCTGGCCTGGCGTACATTTTGCAAAAAGAAACAAATCTACTCGCTTGCACCTGTCGCTTTTGTCGGGTGCAGCCGCTGGTTGGCCGACAAAGCTCGCTCGGCTTCGCTAATGGCCGGTCACAGAGTGACGGATATTCCCAACCCTATCGACACAGACTTATTTGCCCCAGCCGACAAAACAGCTGCACGCCAACGCCTCGGCCTCGATCCGACACGCAACTATATTCTGTTCACAGCCATGAAGGTGACTGACCCGAGAAAAGGGTTTGCGCTACTGCGCGACAGCATCGGGCTGTGGGCAAAACAGAACCCGGCATTAGCCGCCGACACTTCGCTAATCATTGTCGGGCGCAACGCCGATGCATTGTCGGGCGATTTCGCAGTCGATGTAAAGCCTTTCAATTATGTCACCGACACAGCAACAATGGTGGATCTTTACAACGCCGCCACAATCTATGTCACGCCCTCACAGCAAGACAATCTGCCAAACACAATCATGGAAGCGCTTTCGTGTGGAGTGCCGTGTGTGGGCTTCGACATAGGAGGCATTCCGGAGATGATCGACAACGGCAAAAACGGTCTGGTTGTTGACTGTGAAGGCGACATGACTGAGAATTTCGCCCAGGCGATAAACACCGCACTGCAGCCTTCCGCTAACAGCGCCATGGCCTTGGCCGCACGTGAAAAAACACTGCGTTGCTATGCAATGCCGGTGGTCGCACAACAATATATAAACCTATACAACTCTTTACTGAATGGTAACGATACTATTTCATAGCACTATATTCGGCCCTATACACAGCCGCCGCCTCGGTACATCGCTGGGGGTCAATCTGTCGCCTAACGACGGAAAAATCTGTTCGTTCGACTGTGTTTACTGCGAAGCCGGTTTCAACTCTCAGGGAGCCGGAACAACCGGTTTCCCTACACGTGAGCAAGTCCGGCAGCAACTCGTTGAAAAGCTCACACAGATGAAAGCCGAAGGTTCGCCTCTGGATGTAATCACTTTCTCCGGCAACGGCGAGCCCACGCTGCACCCGGATTTCGAGAACGTGATTGCCGACACTCTGGAGGCTCGCGACCGGTTCTATCCCGAGGCCAAAGTGAGTGTGTTATGCAACTCCACGCGTCTACACGTTCCACAGGTTGTCA
>CAYQYL010000017.1:0-30854 GCA_964421745.1 uncultured Muribaculum sp.
TTTCTTTTTCATAATCTAAAGGTAATAATAATTTCTGAACCACGCAACGGTGCGGACACGGTGTTGATCCCGGCCGTCCCCGTAACTAATATTCTTATTTAAATATTATTGCTTTAAACGTTGAAAAGATTATTTTGATGTCGGTCCAAAGATTTGCCTTCGGCACGTATTCGAGATCGATTGCAAGTTTGTCGGGCATAACCCGTTCGATGTAACATTTGTCGGGATCGTCGGCCGATGCAAGAATTTCGTTTTCGTTCCGGTAGCGGATCGATGCCAGCGATGTGATTCCCGGTCGCACTGAGAGCACGCGCATTTGTTCGGGGTTGAACATGTCGACGTACTTGCGTACTTCCGGTCGTGGACCGACAAGGCTCATGTCACCTTTAAACACGTTGATCAGCTGGGGCAGTTCGTCGAGTTTGTATTTGCGGATGTAATAGCCCGAACGGGTGACGCGTGGATCGCGTCCACCGACAGTGATCAGTCCTAATTTGTCAGAGTCGGGACGCATCGACCTGAATTTGTACAGCCGGAAGTCTTTGTTGTCGCGCCCCACGCGTGTCTGGCGGTAAAATACACCACCCGGCGAGTCGGCCTTGATCCAAACTGCGAGCACAGCAAAAACCGGACTTAGCACAATCAGCCCCAAACCACTTGCAACGATGTCGAACGCGCGTTTCATAGTGTTGAAATAATGTCGGTGAAATTGCCGAGAATGTATTCAACATCTTCGTCGGAAAGCCGCGTGTGCAATGGCAGCGTGATCTCGTTGCAATACTGAGCGTAGGCGTTCGGGAAATCTTTAATATCGTAGCCCAGCGCTTTATAGGCCGTCATCATCGGCAGCGGCTTGTAGTGAACATTGGTGGCTACACCGCGTTCGGCCATTTTCACTATCACCTCGTTGCGTTGCTGCTCGGTGGCGCCATTGATCCGCACCAGGTAGAGGTGACCGCTCGAACTGTGTTCATTGCCATAATGATTCAGCAACGTCACGTTGCAGGGCGTAAGAGCCACATTGTAGCGCTCTATCAGCTGACGGCGGCGGCGAAGCATTTCGGGATAGCGCTTCAGCTGAGCCAAACCTATGCCGGCCATAACGTCGGTCATGTTACATTTATACCATGTGCCGATGATGTCATACTCCCAGCTGCCCAGTTTAGTCTTCGCCAGAGCATCCTTGTTCTGCCCGTGAAGCGAAAGCAACTGCAGCTGTTTGTAGACAGCCGTGTCGTCAACCCCCTCGTGAGCACGCCATGTGAGCGCACCACCTTCAGCCGTTGTCAGGTTCTTTACGGCGTGGAACGAGAAAGAAGTGAAATCGGCAATCTCACCACACATACGCCCGTGCCACATTGCGCCAAAAGCATGAGCAGCATCGGCGATAACGATGCAACGTCCGTAGGCGCGCTGAATCTCGTTAGCTGGGCGGAAAAGATGTTTCCGAGCCTCGACGGCGGCAAACACTTTGTCGTAGTCGGCCACAATACCGGCAAGATCGACAGGCATAACAGCCTTTGTGCGCTCCGTGATTGCCGCGGCCAGTTTGTCATAGTCCATTTCGAACGACCCAGGTGCGCAGTCGACCAACACAGGACGCGCACCCACGTGACACACGGCGCTTGCCGTGGCCGTATACGTGTAGGCCGGCACAATCACCTCGTCGCCCTCGCCGATGCCCAGTACCCTCAGCGCAAGCTCCATACAAGCCGTGGCCGAGTTCAGACAAGCCGTTGTCGGCAGCCAGTTGTCGTCCTTATCCTTGCGCGCCGTCTGGCAGCACAGCGAAATCAGATGCTCAAACTCTTTTGTCTTAGGCCCGGTAGTGATCCAGCCCGAACGGAGCGATTCGGCCACTTCCTGAATCTCAGCCTCCGACATATCCGGCGGCGAAAACGGTATATTACGTTTGGTATTCATAATCAAAGTGTTATTTGTCTGTTTTTATATAGAATATTTTTTTATATGCGTTGCCAAACACATTCACACCAACCCAAAAAGTTGATATAATGGGGTTCATTCCTTCCGCAACGCGGAAAAGAGGATAATGTGCCCATATTTTCTGACGAATAGAAACCGGCGTTATCGAACCCTTTCTGCGCCGATAATATCCTAAATCTTCATCAAGAAGATAGCACTTTGCTCTTTTAATAGCTTTCAGCCACAGAGCTGTGTCATTATTCTTTTTGACATTCTCAATTTGCAGCAACCCGACTGCCTCGGCATCATACATCACCGACAGGCATCCGGGCCAACAGCATGCAAACATTTCCCACTTCGATACCCTCTTTTTACCTCCGACCATTACACCCAGCGGCTTGGAGCTCTCATCAATTTCTGTATATCTATGGTAGGTGAAAGCATAGTTGTTCTCGGCCATAAACTTCAACTGGTGCTCCAACTTTTCAGGTTTCCACAGATCGTCACTGTCTAAAAACGCAATCCAGCGCCCATTAGCCATTTTCAGTGCCGTATTTCTCGCAACGGCCGCACCTGAATTCACGGGCAAGCAAACGTATTTAATCCTGGCATCTGACTTTCGATACTTATCGACCACCTCTTTGGTGTTGTCCGTAGAGCAATCATCAACAATCAGCATCTCCCAATCCTGATATGTCTGAGCCAAAACACTTTCAATCGTTTCCGCAATAAACCTCCCACAATTCCACGTAGGAGTAATTATTGAAACTAAGTTTTTCATACATTAATAATGTATTTTTGATATAAATCAAAAGAAAGATATTAGTTAATCTCCCTATTTGTATGATATAAAGATTCAAACAGATCTTCCCATTTCCGTATTACGATTTTCTTTGAGAATTCCTGTACACTTTCGGGTGCAAAAGTGCTCATTTTTTGACGTTCATTTGGGTGATTAATTAACCATTCCAATGAATCAATCATACTTTCGATATCTTGGTTTTTAATTAATAAGCCGTTTAACTTATCCTTTACAATGTCTGCTGGACCATTTGGACAATTATATGATATACACGGTACTCCTTGATTCATCGCTTCTATTAATACCATTGGAAAACCTTCAAATCTGGAAGGAAGAATGAATGCATATGAATTTGATAATTCTTCAGAAATATTATTAGAAATACCACGCAGATGAACCGCAGTATTTAAATGATTATCATCTATTATTGATTGTAGTTTGTCGTGAAGCGGTCCATCTCCAAAAATCTCCAATTGCCATTCAGGGTATTTATCATGAATTTTTTTGAATGCAGGGATTAAATTATCAAACCCTTTTTGATAGACCAAACGTCCAATTCCAATTATTTTTTTTAGCGGGGAAGTTGATTTTTTGTGGTTTATAAGTTCTACTGGATTAGGAATGACTGTGACATTACCGATTAATCCCTGTTTTATAAAATACTTTTTGTCTGAGTTTGTTAATACAACGACCTGTACAAATTGTTTGTAGATAAATTTTCTCAGTATTTGTAATGGTTTACCATAATACCAAGCATAAACATGTTCAACGGCAATAATTTTTTTAGGATTAAATCCACTTAACCACATCATTAATGCTAGAGGAAATGATTGAGCTATTACAAAATCACAGTCGCAATTTTTAAAATACTTTCGTACCGCACTTATATTTGACAGCATTTTTAATGCCCGTTTAAAAGAATGCGGTTTTTTTCCATGATGTGAGTTAACTAAGTATGTAATGGGGATATTATCAGAAATATTATAATTTGGTAATTTTCGTCCATGAAAAAGCGACGCGATTTCAATGGAATAATTGTTAGTTTGTATTAATCCTTCTGTTAATATTGCCGTAACACGTTCGATACCTCCGACCTTTGTAATGTCACTTAAGAAAAAGACTAATTTCATTATTGTGTTATATAATTAGAAATTTTATTCCAAGCGTAGTTGAGTGAAAATTGCTTACCATGCTCAATAGCGTTCCTTTTTAAGCCGTTTAAAAGTTCGCGATTATTATATAAATCAAAGACTATTTTACAGATTTCTTCCGTGTGATTAGTGAAAGGAATAATATATCCGTTAGAGTTATTTTCTACGAATTCTTTTGCATGCATCCATTCTGATACAATTGTAGGTAAGCCCGAAATATATGCATCAATTAAAGATCCAGGTAAACCTTCAGTATAATAGTGAGTCGGTAAAAGTAAAATATCATAATCACTTAAAGTTTTATGTATTTCCTCCGGCTCCAAGTGACCATGATAAGAAACGAAATTATATTTACTTACTTCTGCTATAAATTCTTGGCTTCTAATGTTAGGACTGAATGGCCCGAAAAAATCAATAGTAATATTAGGCTTAGGTTGACATTTGTTTATTCTGTCGCACAAGTGAAAAATGGTATCAAGCCCTTTATTAGGGTCAATTCTAGCCATAAAAACAAGTTTCAGGTCTGTGTGTTCTTTTATTTCGGCTTTAAATTCAGAAATCCTGAAATTATATAATACGTCTACGTTTTTGAAGTCATAATGTTGTATTAATTCGCTTTTCATTCGAGTCGTTTCAGCTAGAATAATCTGTATTCTTTTTAGCATCCAACGATGTAATGGTTTATGTTTCAGGTATGGCACTAGCCAGCCACCGATTACTGAATAAATTATCCGATAATTAAATATGTACGACAAAATGAAAAATATCGGGAATAGATACTTAAGATTATTCTGAGCCGGTAAATATATTAGTTGATTACATTTGAATAATTTATTTAACAATTTAAACCAAGAGCCAATACTAACCAGTGTTTGTGTATCAAAATAATCCAAAAACTCTGTTGGATACTTGGCTTGGAACATCTCAAGAGTAACACGCGTTTTTATTGTTTGTCCACTTAAATCATGGTTTGCATAGCCAAAGTTTCCTAGTACTAATATATTTTTAAGTCTTTTCATTCTTTTAATTTTTGAATTACTTTAGTTATAAATGCAAGAGTAGAATAGATGCGATTATTCTCATACTTACGCCATTTTATTGCGTAATATCGAAAGGCTTCAATGTTAGTTAGTTGGTAGAGAACATTGAGCTGCGAGATATGTAATTTATGATAGAATAAACTTGTTATTTTTTTTGAATTGTCATAGTTACTCCAATATCCACAATCGAATTCAGGTAACATTTGTACAATTGAATCTATAGTTTTTAACCAAGCAGATTTAATATTTTCATCTCCAGTTAATTTATAATAATCTAATAAACCCCAAGCTGCAAAAATCCAGCCATTTAGTACTACGGGCAAATATGTATATTCATATAGTATTAGACCGTTGTCGTTCCATTCACTAACTCCACCGTTTTTTCTGTTCGTTAAAAGGAATTCAATAGCTTTTTTAGCTGCATTCAAATAAATTATTTCGTTTGTTTCTTTGTAATATCTCATCAATAGGGAAATTCCTTCACCCTGTGCCATAGCTGAAAATGGCTCATTAGGATTCTGAGGTTCAAAAGCCAACCACGCACCATTTTCTAATTGATTTTCCATCGCCCATGATACACAATTCTTCATTCTGTTTAGCATGGATTTATTTCCAGTTTGAAGGTAAAGATCGTAGGCTGCTAATCCATATTGAAAAATTGCTATTGAAAAATGACGTACCGTTCCATCGTCGTCTGCTGTAACGGGAATTTCTTCTCCGGGCATTCCAAACTTAGTAATTTTCTCTGTTAAGTTATTATAGTAACCTGCTACATCATCTAATGAATATGACTGTCCTTCATTTTGGTTAACATGGTAGGGACTCTTTCCACGAAACATATTAAACCATTTCTTTAACAAGAATAATGATAGCGCCATAATTATAATACGATATTCTGAGGAAATTATAAAGAGGTGTATGAATTAAGGAATTTAGAGGGTGAGCATAATTCTGAGATTCGTAATCGGTTTTGATTCCCGATATTCTTTCGCTCAGATGTGGACAAGTTTACGATGTCTTCTATCTTTTCTGCAATATCATATGCATCGTTAGGATCTACTAGGAATCTAGAATTTCTTAAAATTATCGGAGAATCATTCACATTTGATGCTATTGCCGGCACTCCGCATGACATAGCTTCGCATAGAGCATTTGGGAATCCTTCATATAATGAAGGTAATATAAATATATCGCTTGTCCTATAGATAGATATTACATTTGCATTTGCGCTATGGAAGGTAACAAGGTCACTAATGCCGAGCGTTTCAGTTTGTGAAATTACCTGTTCTAAGTATTTTTTTGAAACAGGATCTCCGTACCAATCAAAAACACAATTTAAACTACGATCCTTGATTATTCGTATAGCTTCTAAATATTTAAAGACATTTTTCTGAGGTGAAATACGGGCCGTTGTAACAATTCTTAATGGATTATTTTCGGTATGATTGATTTCTTTAGGTGAATACTTCTCAGAATCAAGCATGTTCGTAATTACTCTAATTTTCGAACTTAAATTAGGGTATTGTTTCCGGATAAAATTTGACTGAGAATAAGAATTGGGTACTATATAGTCTGCAAACCGGAATAGGAAAAATTTTATTCGTTCGGAAAGATTCAACATTTGAGTTGTATTTCGTTCTGAAACTACCAATTTGAATTTCATAAACATACGTGCAATACAACCAGCTTTAGATGATCCTTCTTTATAACATATTACACAATCAGGTTTCCAATTTTTAATGAGTTTTCCAAGTAATATTGCTCTTTTGATTCCATTACGCCCTTGCGTAAAAGTTTCTACTTTGATACCAAATTCATCTAAGTCAATTCCGTAGTGATTTACACCTTCATAAAACTGTAATAATCTTACATCATTCCCCGCCTTTTTTAATTCAATTGCTAAAAAAGATATTTGGCGTTCTGCTCCTCCAGTACCCAAACGGTCAATTGCTAATAAGTATTTTTTCATTCGTACTGAGTTGAGTTATTTTATTTCGTTTTTTCTGTCTTTTTAACGGGATTGTTGATTTGATGCGTCCAATTTGTTGTCCCATTAGCATCATGCATAGACCACCAAAAATACTCGGATATCCCATTGAAAAAATAGACTTCATTAACCAAAAATAAAGCCATAGAGATATGCTTAAATAAGAATATCGATTGATTTTTTTTCGATATTTTTTTAGTAACTTAAATAGTGAGAAAAAAAGGATGGCATATACAAATACACCAATTAAGCCATTATCAATAAGGAGTTCAAGCCAATCATTGTGAGCATAATTGCCTGCTATAGCACATGTTTGGGCAGTGCCATTTCCAAATAATGCTCTAAAAATACTGGTTTCATTTATCCAGTGATTCCATAAGTCAGAGTATATGCTATCGCGACCACTACTATTCCCAGATAAAGTACTTTCCATTCGCAACTGCAAATATTCATTATTGTAGTAATGGTATACTGAATATATACCTATAATAGTTACAATAAATACAAATAGTCCTATTGTTTTGAGATTCAATTTGTAATAATGATGGTACCAACGCATAACTATAATAGCCATTATTACCATGCAAACTATGGCGCCTCGTTTTGCACCAGCCATTACAAACAAGAATATTAAACTACATATAGAAATGGAAGTCTTTTTATAATTAGAAAATATTAATGCTATAAATGGTGCTAAATATAAAAAAGAGTAGGCTGAGTTATTAGTTGTTGATTCTGAGTCAGAACTACTATATGAAATAGAATTCTTTACGAAAAAGAAAATAACAAGAAGAGTAAGAATTATAGTGGTAATATATAATTGCTTAATAGGTAGTTGCTTCTTTTGACCAATTCTGTATCCAGTAAACATTGAAAGACAGAACACGGACGAATCCTTAAATTGACTTAATGTTGGGATATAATCATATAAATGACTTGCATAGATAATCTTAGGTCCCAATATAAAAGATATAGTTAGTAAAGTATATAGTATTGACAACCAAAATAGAACAGGACTATGTCTATTAATATGCCTAATTGTTGTTAAGAAACTAAATAGACCGATTAATATTATAATTAAAATTATAAGTTGAGCAATTATTCCAGATGGATACAAGATCCCTTGTAAATAATACAATACATATAGTACAATTATGAAATACCACAGATTCGAAGTTGTGCAATTCATATTAAGGATTATTAGTTTTAGGTAATTCTATTAGATCGCCTAATATATAATCCCATATATCAGGAGTAAAAGCACCGAACCCAGATCCAGGATAAAATGTCATTTCTCCAAAATAGATTCGATTGTTAATCTCATACAGATCAACCCTTAGAAATTCAAGATCATTTGATAGACTTCCTGCTATCACTTTCATTTTTTCAAAATTCTTAGGACATGGAATAGAATTGTTTGAGTTTTTGCATGTTCGATTTAGTCCATAGAAAGATTGATGCACCCAATCCATGTCAAAGAAGTCAATTGACTCATTAGTATTTCTATTGGCAATCACTTGACAATATTTTGGTTTTCCTTTAAAGCAATAGAATTTGTAATCAGTTAATTCTGAATTATCCTCGTTTTGCATATATTGCTCAACAAAAATTTGCGGAGGAATATCTTTGTATGGTTTTTCACGGTAAGTTGTGTATATATTTGCCTCTAAGGCTTTAGATATTTTATCGATCGTTTGAGCCCTATTTAAACGTGATTTATCCCTACATATAATGACTCCATTGTTACCTCCACCATTAGTTGTTTTAAGAACAAATTGATTAGGCAGTCTATCGAATTCGATATCCTCTGGTTTATTATAAATTGCAATTGTGGGGATAATATATTCATCCCCAATCTTTTCTGATACTATTTTTTTTGCAGCTATTTTGTCAACTAACGAAGTAAACACAGGTTTAAAACCGAATAACTTCAACCATTGAATTTTCTCAGTAAACCGACGTGGCTCTTTTAAATGAAGACAGTGCCCAGTTTCAAAATAATATAGTAACCGGAGATAGAATTTTGAAGGGAAGATTATTCCAATTCTTTTTGTTAGACGGTATAAAAACTTTCGTAATTGACTCATATTAATTAAATCAGCATTTCTTTTGAATTTTCTTGGCAGTAAACATACTCCACGTTCCCATAATAAAGCGAGAAATAGTAACAGTTAAAGCTACCCCTATATAGGAATAAAAGTAAACGAGTGGTAATCCAATTAAAAGTCCCAAAAGAGATGAATATAATGTTATTTGTCGCATTTTTTGCTCATACCCCTTTATTATTAGATAGTTCGTTCCAAAAATATTTGTCAATGCCCAAAATATAATGGAGATAGAAAGTATACGTAGTACATCTATAGCAGCGGCGAAGTCAGATGGAAAAAATTTCCTTATTATGAATGGAGAAAATATGAAAAGCATAGTAGAAACGCTTATAGCACAAATAATATTGATGCGAACAAATATATTATGCCTTTCAATTTTTCTAGAAAGGAAAGGAAAAAATGTTCGAGAAATAATAGAGAATAGACTTCCACCAGCAATGTTAAACCTATTGGCCGCGTCATAAATACCATTAGCCGCATCTCCGTGAAACACACCTAACAAAAGCACAGATGCACTATTATATAAATTAGGAACAATTTGATTAATGAATAAATCAAAATTCTTTTTTAAGCTAAATATAATATCATTGAATTTTGGTGTTGAGATTCTAATCCCCCACTTATTTATTAGGATCATGGATCCTATGCCAGATATTATATACCCCAGAGAAGAAAATAAAGGTTGTAATAAGTAATCACTAGGAATACGTATGAACGCGAAAACTGCAATAGTAAAAATTAATTTAACTAGAACATTGAAGATTGTAACATACTTCATCTTTTCCAGTGCTTGAAATATCCAGTCTGGGAACAATGTATGACCCACTACCATCATAAAACTAACAATCAATACCCAGCGAATTTCCATAAATTTTGGTATTAATAGAATTAGTAATATAAGAATAAAAAAAGAAATAATTAGTAGTAGACATCTCGACCACATTACGGTCGAATATATTTGAGATACTCTTGCTATATCTGTTTTACAGCGGGCAATATCCCTAACTGCAGAAAATATAAAGCCATAGTCAATCACTGTTTGAAAATAAATCATGACGGCCATTGCAAAAGCAATTTCTCCATAATGTTCTATACCAATTACATTGGCTAGATATGGAACTGTAAGTAATGGGAAAATATAACCCGCAATTTGCAATAGCGAGAGTGAAAAAAAATTGGTTAGGAGTGTTTTTCGTTCACCCCTAAACAATTTTTTTATTTGTAAACTAAAGCGTTTCAAGTTAGAAAGTAATCCTTGGCTAACAATGTTTTTTAGATAAATTCAACCAGCTCCTTATTGCTAATTTGGGTCTTACGATATACCATAAATAGTAATTTAATTTTGGCAATCTCCAGCCAAATCCATAATGCCGAGCATCTTTACATGGGTTACAATGTCCACATGGTTTTCCAAACAATGGCGTATGACAAAACCAAGTCATTTTTATAATATCTTTGGCGCCTAACTGAGTCATCAGATCGACTTCGGAATGTTTATCTTTTTCCCACAGTGGGAAAGTAAAGTACTTATACAGAGTATATGTGTCATTTGACGAATCGTTCTTTGAAACGTGGTAATTGATACCTGTTTCAGTTTCAAAAGGCTCCATTTTAGCCTCTGTTTTAATTGAAGTTTGAGCTCTCCCATCTCCTTTTTCTATCCCGACTTCTAAGATTATATTGTTTTGTTTAGCATATCGAGCTAAGAAATCATATTGAGAGCCCACTTTATACTTACGATTTAGGTTTGTCCAAGCATTCGTAATCTCTTGATCAGAAATAATTTCAGAGAGAGCAATGTTTCTTACAGGATTGATTGTTGCAATTGTTCTGTCATCATCAAGAAGCCTATTCCGAATTTGATTCATTGCGTCAATTTCATATCGGCTGGAGAGTCTTCCGCTATCGATTATATAATAAGGCTGTATAATAACTCTTTTACGAGATAGTTCAACAACTTTTGCTGTACTATCCAAACCTCCTGTCCATAAAACATGAATAGTTGGTTTTGTGCCATCCGTATTCTGTTCCATATTTAATTCGTTGTAATATTGTTGGTTAATGCCTTTCTAATGAAAAACATTATGTCATTCAAACGTCTAAATAAGCAAGCGACCTATTTTAGTACTTCTCAAAGTCAAGGTAAATAGCCAGCTCAGAAGCATAGTTATAGCAAATGCTAACAAAGGAATTGAATTCTCTGGAAACCAACTAGTAAAATTCGTATGATAATACATCCATTGAAGGATAAATTGTTGGAAAATGTATATTCCAAATGTGTATGTGCTGAAATTTATCCAATACTTGTGTAACTTAAGGTGTCTTTTGTCTATCAAATAGAAAGACAAAAGGAGTACTGTTATTACACCAAGAGTTGAATAAATTAAAGTCAGAAGACGCCTCAACAAATACCCCCCCCCATTAACAAATTGATTGTCAGTGAATTGCTCTGCTATTCGATCAATCTCGGGAAGCGCAAAATATTGAGAAAAAACAAATGTAGCTGAGAATAATAAACCAATTGTAACAATGGATCTTAAACTACTGAATCTCTCAATATTCAAATGCTTTCTTCCGAAAAGATAACCCATATAGAAAAATATCATATATTGCATCGTGCTGCGCAATCCAAAAGGAAGAGGGAGCACCGAACATAATGATAGAATAGTTACAAGAGTAATGGCTATTTTTATTGATATTTTGTTGCGTTCTATTAACCATAAACCTATAAAACACCAAAACAACATAGGTAAATACCACATGTGTCCGACACCGTTAAGAATATCGTACGTACAACGTAAAGGAGAACTGAAAGAGTGAGGTTTAAGAATTAATAGATAAATTATGCTGAATATTATTGATGGAACAATTAATCTTTTCAACTTTGACGATATGATTCTTCTTAAATCAAGAATCTTTTCGCCCTTAGTATACACTTGGAACCCGTAAACCCAGCCAGATACAAAAGTAAAGCATTCCAGCATAAAACTATACGTAGCTTTTCAATCCACCAATATGGACTGAAAGTGTCGGTATGGTTCTCCAGTGCCCTCCAAGCACCACAATATGGTGCAAAACTATGATAAACAACCAATAAAACAATAAGCAGAAGTCTTATTAGGCAGACTTCCGTTAGTATTCCGTTGGTGCTTCGGGGCGAGGAGGACGATGTTTTTACTGCAGTAGTGTACACCGATTATTTTTCAGGCGGTGGTGGGGTGGGTTTGGCGGGCGTCGAGGTTGAGGCGCCATTCGAGGCCGTTGGGGCTGAAGAATTGGAGGCGGTAGATTGTGTTGGGGGAGAGGTCGGTGGCGGTGCTGAAGCCGGTGGGGGTGACGGGGACATCAGTGCTGTCGGCGGGGGTGGTGGCGATGCTGCATATGTCGGCTTCGAGGCCGTCGAAGATGCCGCCTACGGCCACTATGCGGTCGCCCGGACGGGGTGTGAGGCCGCCAATGGGAGCAACTTCGTAGTCGGAGGTGAAGCGACCTATGGTTTCTTGGAATCGTTTGAACGAGCTGCCGGGAATGGCGGCGTAGGTGGTACCGGTTTTTCCGCTGACGGTGTAACACCATGCCAGGTCGCCTATGTGGCGGAACATGGGCGGGATGTCCGTTACGCGGCTGTTGAAGAACACGACGTCTTTTATCACCGGGCGTTTTTCGGATGTGAGCTTGCGGCCGGTGCGTCGAGTGATCTCTTCGTAGGGGTAGAAGAGCAGGGGAGGGTCTACCTTGTCGATGTGGCTTAGGCGTGCGGCTACGTCGGCGTAGCTCACGTGGGGGCGCAGACGCATGGCATACCAGTGGTAGGGGTTGTCGACAAACACTTCGGCCACGGTGCGGACAACGGCGTAGCGCCGTGCAGGCGTGATTTCGCTCCGCGCAATGAGCTGGAGGAAGGGGATGCCTTCTGGGGCATGGCCAAGGGTGGCTACGATGTCGGCGGTGCTGACTCCGCTGCGCAGTGCCGCATAGGCCCAGTAGGTTTCGATGGTTGCATTCACCGATGTGAAAAGGGGCAAGCGGCGTGCGGAGAGCATGCCGATGAGTTGTGCGCTGACCGATCTGTCGAGCTGGCGCGCGGTGAGCGACGACTGGTTAAGGTTGAAAACATACTTGCGCCGTGCCGACGACTGGCGTCTGACAATGTCGGCCGAGTCAGGATCGAATGCAGTGGCTGCATCTGTTTTCAGTGTAGCTATTTCATTAATCGGCATACAGCCGTTGAGCAATGCAAGCAGCATGATGTCGGTGGCTGTCGAAGCTTCGCCTGTCAGGGTGTGGGTCGTACGGGTCAGGTTCAACAGCCGGCCGAAGTCGGCTTCGGTCATCGACGGTTGCTCGGCGTCGAGGCCTTTTATTGCGGCTTTTAAGCGTCGGAATGTATCGGTCGGGCCGACGACACCGTCTTTTTCAGCAGCGCCATAAAGGGCGGCTACGATGTTGAAGTATTGGACGGCCGTTTTGGGAGTCAGTCCGCCAACACACATCTGCACCAACCAGTCGGCTAAGGCCGCTTCGGATGCAAAGTCGGCACCGTCGTCTATAGTGTTGGCAAACGTCGACAACGAATTTATGGCCTGGAGATAGGCTTGCCCCGAACTTTTTGAACGCTCGCTGGCTTTCGATCGGAAATACTGGATTGTTTCTTTGAGGCTATGTGTCGGCGAATCAGCCATTTGTGTTAGCTGCTGATTTTTAATATTACATAAATTCCGAGCAATTCTTCCCGACCCTCCGCCGACATAAAAATAGAGCCGGGCAGTGGTTGCCAAGTTGTATGTAAACCTTGTTCAACATCCTCAAATGTCGGTTCTGCCAATGGCGTTCACCTTGCGGCGTGGCATTTGGCAGAGCAATTGTGTTTGCAAATTTACGAAAATATCCGAAATTGTAATTGTCTTGTCGATAAAAGTATGTTGATAAATTTAAGTTTTGTTGTTTTTATTAACTCAATTTAGGCGGATATGAGCAAACAGAGTGCCTCAGGAGGTGTTATAGTAGTGTATTCCGAATCGGATACAGACGAAAAGATTGAACTATAAAACACATATACTATGATTACAGACAGAATTGAATGGCCGAAAAATTACGGCAACGAGAAAGCCGACATACATGTGTCGCAACAGGTTGAAGTTGAAAACATCACGGGCGAACAGATTTGGCCTAATGCAACGAACATTGCCAACTGGAGCAAGTATTCGCACGGAATTGTCGACGCTGAATTTGTCGATCCGAGTGTAGAGGATCCGCATCTGTTCAAAAAGGCAGAACTTTCGTTGCGCACCGACAAATATGTCGCCCTCGCAACTGTGCTAACTGTGGTTGAGCCAAAAGGCGACCGTCCCGGACGTCTGGCTATCGAAACACAGGTTCACACAATCGACAACCCTGACTACATGATGACTCTCGTCCATGAGTTTATGGTTTCGGTTGAGCACAAGGGCAAAACAACTGTGGCTTCAGAAATTAATGCATTTGGCCCGTTGGCTAAGACGGCCACGGCCAAGGTTAAAGACACAATCACCCGTCTGAACGATCAGTGGCTTTCAGGCCTACTCAAATACACGGCAACACGCCATGGAATCAGTGCACAGCAGGAACAAGCAGAAATCAATGCTCTTCACGGCTGGTCGTAAAGCATAGTAGTTTAAACGTTGAAACCGGATGTCCCTATAGTAGGGTATCCGGTTTTAGCGTTTTAGCGGCAGCAACAATGGCGTAGCGCCACTTTCCGGATTGCCGACGAACAGATTGTTGTCGGTCATGTATTTGCGTGCATAGCGGATTGCTGTTTCTACCAGCCGAGCCGAGCTGACTATTCTTGTCAGCGCACGCCGGTGAGTGTCGTTCATACGGTGTTGCGCACAAACGCACACTATTCCCGAAATGAAGATTGTTGCCGGAGTTTCGCCGTTGAACCGTTCGATGCTGACAGTGTTGTCCGCCAGGATCGTTACCGACGATGTTCGCCACACCTCATTGTTGTGCAGCACGGCGTGAGCGAGATAGCGTGGATTCATCCCTGTCAACGCTGTTTGTGCGAATTGTTAAACTGCCTGATTCCGTCGCGCGAACCGGCCGGAGCCTTTTCGTGGCGTGTTCTCACGAGCGACACAGAGTCGATGTATGCACTTTCGCCCCCTGGAGGCACCATGTGAAGCACACCGCGCACCGTTGATGTCGTGCGCGCCGAATCGGTGTGAAATGCAATGTGCGACCATCCGTTTCCCGTCGTTGTTCCTGATTTGTATTCGCTTGTTCCGTCGGTGTATTCAGCAGCAATTGTCCACATGACAGGCGCCGAGCTGTTGACAGCCTTGAAATTCCAGGTGTACACATCGCCGCGATCCCAGTTCATGTCGCGCTTCAGATTGAACTTCATTATGTCAGACGGCTGGCGCGAATAGAAATGACGCAGACGAGGCTGATCCCAAGTGTCGGCCGAGTCGCCAACCACTTGCATCTGCACGCCTGTGCCTTGCGAGTTCACGTTAGCGTTTTTCAACTGTTGTTCAAGATTGCTGATCACATCGTCGTAAAGGTCTACGAAATCTTCGATATGACGTCCGTAGTAGGCCAGCGATGAGTCCCACTGCTGTTGCGTCACCTCATGTGCATCGAGCACCGATTGTTTCATCACGCGACGCATTGAATCACTTGCAAACTGGCTGTGATTAATTTCAATGACGCTTTCGCCCTTATGCACATCGACTAACAGCGATGCCATATCCTTTTTGTTTAGCACATAGTCCGGACGGCTGCTACATGCGCCGGCCAGCAATATAGCTAACGGCAGCAGCAATAAACAGTATTTCGGACTACAGTGGCGGTGCATAATGATCAGTTGCTACAATTATTCTTGTCGGTGTTTTTTTCGGCAGGCAGGGCAATCTGTTTTGAATAAAACAGAATCAGAATAATCATTCCAACTGTTATAGCCGAATCAGCGATGTTGAAAATCGGTTGAAAAAACAAAAAATACTCTCCGCCGACAAATGGCACCCACTCAGGCCAATAGAAACTGAACAACGGAAAATAGAGCATGTCCACAACCTTGCCGTAGAACATGGGCGCATATCCACCCCCGGCGGGCATGAACTGAGCCACTTCCGGCGGATACGGGTTGTTGAAAATCAATCCGTATAGAAGTGAGTCGAAGATATTTCCTGCAGCTCCAGCCGTGATCAAAGCTACACACACCAGAAATCCTGTTTTTGTTTCCGGCCTTTTCGATAGCCAGTGTATCAGCCATATAAGCGCTCCGACGGCAGCTATGCGGAACAACGACAGGAAGAGTTTGCTCCCTAATTCCATGCCGAAAGCCATTCCGTTGTTTTCAACGAAATAGATCTGAAACCACGAAGCTATTGTGTAACTTTCGCCAAGATACATGTGTGTCTTCACCCATATCTTGACTGTTTGGTCTATGACCAGAACAAGTACGATTACGAGCGTGGCAATCCAACCTTTAGATAATTTCATTGTCTGAAGCAGTGTTTGTTGACTCGATTGCCTTTTGTTATTTTCTGCTGTTTTTCTGTTTGGCTTCTACAGACAGTGTTGCGTGTGGCACGGCAAGCAAGCGTTCGCGCGGAATGAGTTTGCCTGTTTCCCGGCAAATTCCATAAGTTTTGTTTTCAATTCTCACCAATGCGGCCTGCAGATGCTGGATGAATTTCATCTGGCGTTGTGCCAGTTGTCCGGCTTCTTCTTTGCCGAGAGTGCTTGCTCCCTCTTCGAGAATCTTGAAGGTCGGCGATGTATCGGCAATGTCGTTGCCGTCGCTGTTGGTCACATTGGCTTTCAACAACTCATAGTCGCGTTGAGCCTTTTCGAGTTTTTTAAGAATCAGCTCTTTAAACTCAAGAAGCTCCTCGTCGGTATATCGTGTTTTTTCTGTCATATCGTATATGATAAAATTTGTGTTTTATTTGTCCGGCTCGACTTTCACAAGAACATTCTGCTCGTTGATGTCAAGTGTTTCAACATTGGCATCCGCTACCGCGATCGGAGCGACTTCGATGCTGTTTGCAAGCACTTGACGTGAAATGTAGTCGGAATGCGAGGCGAGTGCCTCTTTAACATTTTCGTCGGGTGCAAATGTCAGGCGTATTTTATCCTGAATGTCGTAGTTGCGTGCTTTGCGAATGTTCTGTATGCGGTTAACGAGTTCGCGAGCCATGCCTTCTGCGCGAAGTTCGGGAGTGATCGTCACATCCAGAGCCACTGTCAGTGCGCCGTCTGAGGCCATTTGCCAGCCCGGCATATCTTCGGTGATAATTTCCACATCGCCAAGTTCTATTGTGGTCTGAGTGCCGTTGACGTCGAAAGTGACTGTGCCGTTCTTTTCCAGTTCGTTAATCAGATTCTGGGGCAGCGAAGCAACAGCCGCAGCGACGGCCTTCATGTTTTTGCCATGTTTCGGACCAAGTTTCTTGAAGTCCGGTTTTACACGTTTCACCATCGTGTCGCCTGAAACGAATTTCAATTCCTGAACATTCACTTCGTTAAGCAACAATTGCTTCATCGGCTCGATCATCTGTCGCATGCTTTCCTGTGTCACAGGAATCATCAGTGTGCTCAGCGGCTGGCGCACTTTGATATTCACCTTACGACGTAGGGCAAGAACCATTGAAGTGATGTCCTGAATCATCTTCATCCGTGCCTCAAGTTCCGGATCAGTATTGCCGGCAACAGGCCAATCGGCAAGATGAACCGATTTAGTGTTTCCGGTAGTTGCAGAGGTGAGGTCGGTGTAGAGCTGGTCGGCAAAGAAAGGTGAAATCGGAGCCATTAGCAGCGCAATCTTTTCAAGACAGGTGTAGAGAGTCTGGAATGCCGACAATTTGTCTGTGTCCATCTCTTTACCCCAGAAGCGTTTACGGTTAAGGCGCACATACCAGTTTGACAGGTTGTTGATCACAAAATCCTGAATAGCGCGTGCCGCACGGGTAGGCTCATAGTCGTCAAGAGCCTCGTTGACGTTTATGATCAGCTGGTTGAGCAGTTTCAGAATCCAGCGGTCAATTTCGGGGCGCTCGTCCATCGGCACTTGAGGAGCCGAATTGTCGAAACCATCAACATTGGCATATTGGGCGAAGAAACTGTATGTGTTATACAATGTCGAGAACAATTTACGCGAAGTTTCGCGCACACCTTCCGGATCGTAACGCAAGTTGTCCCATGGCGATGAGTTCGAAATCATATACCAGCGCAACGGGTCTGAGCCGAATTCGTCGATTGCTTCGAATGGATTAACTGCATTGCCCAGACGTTTCGACATTTTGTTTCCATTCTTGTCAAGCACAAGCCCGTTAGAAATAACAGCTTTATATGCCACCTTATCGAACACCATTCCGGCAATTGCGTGCAGCGTGAAGAACCAGCCGCGTGTCTGGTCGACACCTTCGGCAATGAAATCCGCGGGGTAAAGTTCTCCGCTGTCCAGTCCTTCTTTGTTTTCAAGAGGATAGTGAATCTGGGGGTATGGCATCGCGCCTGAGTCGAACCACACGTCGATCAGGTCGGTCTGGCGATGCATCGGCTGTCCTGATTCGGAAACCAGTACGATATAGTCGACATACGGACGGTGTAAATCAATCTTTTCGTAATTCTCTTTTGTGTACACTCCCGGAACAAAACCTTTGTCGGCCAATGGATTCGACTTCATAACGCCGGCTTTAACCGCTTTGTCGATTTCATTGTACAGTTCTTCAACCGATCCGATACAGATTTCCTCGCGGCCGTCTTCGGTGCGCCAGATTGGCAGTGGGGTGCCCCAATAACGGCTGCGCGACAGGTTCCAGTCCTGCAGATTTTCGAGCCATTTGCCAAAACGTCCCGAACCGGTCGACTGAGGTTTCCATTTTATAGTGTTGTTGTGTTCGATGAGTCTGTCGCGCACGGCTGTCGTACGAATAAACCAGCTGTCAAGCGGATAGTAGAGCACCGGTTTGTCGGTTCGCCAGCAATGAGGATAGTTGTGCGTATGCTTTTCGATACGGAACGCTTCCGATGCCTGTTTCATTTCCATACAAAGAACAATATTCAGGTCTTCGGCCTTTTCGGCTGCCTGCTGGTCATATTGTCCGTTCTGGTTAAAGCGCGGATCATAAGCGTTTTTCACATATTCTCCTTCATGAGCCTTGTAAAGCTCTACGTTTACGCATTTTTCAATAAATTCCGGCGCGCATTCGCTCAGCTGATAGAATTTACCTGTCATGTCGACCATTGGGCGTGTTTCGCCACTGCGCGTAACCATGAATAATGGTGGAATGCCTGCATCGCGGGCAACCTTGGCGTCGTCAGCACCGAATGTAGGTGCGATGTGCACAATGCCCGTACCATCGTCAGTCGTGACATAATCACCTGTGATCACGCGGAATGCCTGACTGCTTAACTCAACGAATTTGTCGTTGCCGACAGTGAACGTGTCCGCCGGATTAGCAGCTGCATATCCCTTAACGGCCTCTGTAGAGTTTGCATCGACTTTTTCGAGTGGTTTCACCCACGGCATAAGTTGTTTGTAATGAAGCCCTTCGAGTTGGTCGGCTGTGTATGTGCCCACTATACGGTAGGGAAGAACTTTGTCGCCCGGTGTGAATGAATCCATATCAGCTTCCGCACCTTCAGGCTTGAAGTATGTGTGCATACAATCTTTTGCCATTACGGCTGAAATCTTTTTGCCTGTATATGGATTGTAGGTGCGCACGCATACATATTCAAATTTCGGACCAATACAGAGCGCGGTGTTCGAAGGCAAAGTCCACGGAGTCGTTGTCCAGGCTAGAAATACAGGGTCGCCCCAGCCGTTCATTTCTTCGAGTGGTTCTGTGATAGTGAACTGTACGGTTGCCGTAGTGTCCTTCACGTCGCGGTAGCATCCGGGTTGATTCAACTCGTGAGTGCTCAATCCCGTTCCTGCAGCCGGTGAGTAAGGCTGAATGGTGTATCCTTTGTATAAGTATCCTTTTTTGTAGAGTTGCGAGAGGAGCCACCACACCGATTCGATGTAGCGGTTGTCATAAGTGATGTAAGGGTCGTGCATATCAACCCAGTAACCCATTGAATTGGTCAGATTCTCCCATTCACGGGTATATTTCATCACCTCGCGGCGGCAAGCGTCGTTATAATCGTCAACGGAAATCTTTTTGCCGATATCTTCTTTGGTGATTCCGAGCGATTTTTCCACACCAAGTTCTACCGGCAGACCATGTGTGTCCCACCCTGCTTTGCGTTTTACATGAAAGCCCTTCATTGTCTTGTAGCGGCAGAAAATATCCTTAATAGTGCGAGCCATAACATGGTGAATACCGGGCATACCGTTGGCCGAAGGCGGACCTTCGAAGAAAACAAACGAGGGCGCGCCTTCGCGCACTTTCATTGACTGTTCAAACAGTTGTTCCGCATTCCAGCGATCGAGAACACGTTTGTTTATGTCAGAGAGGTTGAATTTGTCGTACTCTTTGAATTTTTTATCCATCGTAATTAGCTGTTTGTTATGGTTAAGCCCGCAACACTGCTCCTTTAAGGAGTGCTTCAGGTACCTGTTACAAAAATTTTTGCAAAGTTACAACAATTCACATCAATAAAAAAGAAACTTCAGAAATTTTGTAAAACCAAATCAGAATATAGGACAAATTTGTTGCAGAATGGAAATTTCGTTAAATTTGCTGTCAATAACCAACTATTTATTTCCTAAACTCAACAACGTATGAAGAAACTCTACTCTCTGCTTTTATTGCTTGCGTTTGCAATTCCCATGTTTGCGCAGAACAGTCATCCCGGTGTCCGCTACGACGGCACTATCACAATTAATATGTATGGTATTCCGACTGTACTTGAAAACCAGTCTGTATACATAGTCAATTCTAACGACGGAAAATCGTGTGACTTTTATCTTTACGATTTTTCTCTCGACGGTGAGTCAACGCTGGGAAATATCGATGTTAATAACGTGACAATTACAGATAATGCCGGCGTGAAAGAATATCTGGGAGCTCGCGAAGGCTTGCAGCTTGGCGAAGGCGAGGGCACAATATATGCCGATTGCACCCTCGACGGATCGGAGCAGCCCGACGGTTCAATGCTGATGAATATACATGTTAAATGGCTTATGATTCCCGGCGATCACTCTTACGATGTGCCTATTGAAGTGACATTTGCCGGACATAAGGCTTCCGGACAGACGAGCGGTATCGATGACATAACTGGATCTGAACCCGCTGTAGCCGCAATATATAACGTTAATGGAATTAAACTTTCAGCTCCTGTAAAGGGTTTGAACATTATTGTTTATACAAACGGCACGATCGCTAAACAGATAGTGAAATAGAATTACTTTCCTCCACAAAAAAAAGGATGCTCCAAGGGCATCCTTTTTTGTTATCAATGAATTGGCGTTGTAAACTGTTGTGGCGTATTATGCCGGTATTTCATAGTGCTCTTTATGCATGTCAGAATGGGGGTGGCGTGTCGTCCGGCCCTGCCGTGAAGTCGGCGGTCCCACCGCTGAGAGCTTCTGAAGCCGAGGCACCGAAATCGGAATCCATTGTATTAAGGCGTGAACCTACGGTCGACAACGACGGGGTAGCAAGCGGATCGTCGCCTCCGTCCTCCCAGTTCTCGAATCGGGCAAATCGGGCGCGGAAGCGCATCTTCACGTCGTCGACTGAGCCGGAACGGTGTTTGGCAACAATGAATTCCGCCAAACCACGGATGTCGTTTCCTTGAGCGTCTTCTCCCGATTTTGTGTAATACTCAGGGCGGTGAATGAAGCAAACTATGTCGGCATCCTGCACGATAGCGCCCGATTCGCGCAGGTCGGAGAGCTGTGGTCGCTTACCGTCGCGACCTTCGCGCGACTCAACCGAACGGTTCAGCTGCGACAGTGCTATGATTGGAATATTAAGCTCTTTAGCGAGTTGTTTTAGTGATCGCGAAATCATACTCACCTCCTGTTCGCGCGATCCGAACTTCATGCCCGAGGCGTTCATCAGCTGCAAGTAGTCGATGATGATAATCTTAACTTGATGCTCACGCACCAGTCGGCGTGCCTTGGTGCGTAATTCGAAAATCGACAGAGATGGTGTGTCGTCGATATACAGCGGAGAGCTGTAAAGGTGTTTGACACGCGACATCAGCTGATCCCACTCCAGAGGGCTTAGCTGTCCCGATTTGATTTTCTGTCCCTCCAGTTCGCATACGTTTGAGATCATACGGTTAACAAGCTGTAGATTGGACATTTCAAGAGAGAATATCGCCACCGGAGTGTTGAAATTCACAGCCATGTTTTTTGCCATTGACAAGACGAACGCAGTCTTACCCATGGCAGGACGGGCTGCAATAATGATAAGGTCGGAATTCTGCCAACCCGACGTCAGTGCATCGAGTTTCTTGTAACCCGTTTCGAGTCCGCTCAGCCCTGACGTGCGGTTTGCTGCGGATTGAATCTGAGCGATTGCTTGACCGATTACCGGATCGATTTGGGTAACATCTTTTTTTACATTTCGTTGCGAAATTTCAAACAGTTTTCCTTCTGCTTCCTGCATCAGATCGTCAACGTCGTTGCTTTCATCGAAAGCCTTCTCCTCGATCGAGGTGGCAAACGAAATAAGCTCACGTGCAAGATACTTTTGCGCAACAATGCGTGCGTGAAATTCAACATTAGCACCGGAGAGCACTCTTGAAGTAAGTTCACTGATTTGAACCGGACCGCCGGCTTGCTCCAATGTGCCGTTGAGGCGCAACTGCTCGATAACAGTCAGCATATCGATAGGGCGTTGAGCGGCTCCGAGGTTTTGTATCGCCTCATAGATGAGTTTATGGCTCGGCTCGTAGAACGATTCCGGACGAAGGATGTCGCAGACAGTTGTGTAGGCGTCTTTTTCGAGCATAAGAGCGCCAAGAACAGCTTCTTCGACTTCTTTGTCCTGTGGCATTATTCGGCCTGTCAGCGCGGCGTTTGCGTCAGGCTTGTTTTTGTTTCGATTATATTTGTTTTCAGGCATGATGCAAATTTAGCTATTTGGCCTAAAATTGCAAAATCCCTTTGTCGACACATTGTCGACATGCTTAGCGTTTGGCGTGTGGCTTTTTATTGTGACGGTGCTTTTTACGCAGTCGTTTAATGGATTCTGAAAACGTGAGTTTATTAACGGAATTCTTTGACTGTTTGATATCGGCGTTTTTCTTTAGTGGAGTATGGTTGTTTTTCGCTGCGTTTGTATCCGGATGTTTTGCTCCCGGTGTATTTGTGGTAGCTGCTTTCTTTTGTTGGCGTCGCATGCGTGCCGATTCCGCAGCTCGTCGCCGACGGTCGATAAGTGGTTTTGCGAGTAGAAGTATCATTTCATAGACAGGTTTCAGGCCTGTTGGCATATGTCCGGTTTGTTGATAATCTTCAATAAGTCGGCGTACCTGAGCTGCCTCTTCGCAACTGAGCAGGGCGAGAGCCATTTCCCATTCGGCGTCAAATTTACATTTTCTTGCCATGTGTGTTATGTGTCTTTCTTAGTTTAGAATGAATATTACCTTGCAAATTTACAATATACATCGGGCGATGTCAATACCTTCAGTGTTAAATAATGTAAACTTGCGCTGAAATGATATTTTGGTTAAATTTGTGACTGGAAATATTCCGTAACGCAGTAAAACTTGATAGGGATTGAATCTCGCAAAGTTCTACGCCCATCAAAGGAATGACAATTAATTCATAATGAGTATGAACAACAATAAAATGACAGAAGCGCAGGCTCGGGAGTGGGTCGAATCGCGTCAGTGGGCTAATGGTTGGACTGTGGCGCCAGATGCTACAGTGAACAATGTAGAGTTCGCAACACAGTATGCTAAGAATAAAGACTTGTGGGACAAACTTCTGCAGTTTATTGCAACGACTGATTTGCGGACACTTGAGCCAGGTAAAGTTGTGCTTGTTCCCGGACGATTGTGGATTAATGTGATGGCTTATACTCCCAAGACGGCCGAAGAAACACCCGCCGAAGTGCATCGCAAGTATATCGATCTGCAATATACATTTGAGGGTAACGAGCGCATGGGGCTGGTGAAAAAAGTAGTTCCTACAGGCGACTACAATTCAGAAAAGGATGTGCAGAAATTCACTCCCGCCGAACCTGTAAGTTATGTTCCAGCTGCCCCTGATAGGTTCTTCCTATATTTCCCCAGCGACATACATCAGCCTTCGGTTGCTGCTGTTGACAATCCCGGATTGTCGCGAAAGATAGTGGGCAAAATTGAGTATGCCGAATAAGATACGATACATCAATTCTTTTGCAGCAGGCACTCAACACAGTGTCTTTAACCGAGCCACATTGAAAATGTTTGCCGATTTACGGTCGGGAGATGTCAGTGTATGGTCTGTTCCGTCATCTTTGCCTCCGCTGTTAACGGTCGATAATGCTGACGACGTCAGAGCATGGCATCGGCTTCCGGTTGGCGACGGGACATCCGGCTTCGGACTTGCTTTGCGCTATATCCAGTCGGCTGTCAGCAATGTGTGGCTATTACTTCGTGCCCGACCCGACGATTTGGTTGTCTACAATTTCAATAATGTGTTTTCCATACATGCGGTTGATTTGTTGTGCCGGCTATTGAATCGTCAGGTGATCGTTTTTTGCCACAACGAGCTGGAATATCTTGTCAATGGTGGTAAATTTAAAGCTCTGAATAAAAGGATACTAACGGCACTTACCCGTGGCTATTTCTCGCGTCGACGACGTCCGGCTCGTGGATTGAAGTTTATTGTGCTTGGCGATTCTATTTTGGTCAATCTTAAACCTCTGATCAGTCCGGAATTGGCTGAAGTGTTCTATTCAATCGATCATCCGATAACTCCATTGGAAGATTCCACACGAAATGAGTCACATTTCAGCGGTGTGGTAAATGTCGGCGTTGTCGGAACCGTAAATACGTATAAGGGTGGGGAGGAGTTGGCCGATATTGTTTCGGCCGTCGGTTCGCACTCTCAGGTGAGGTTTAGTGTTATCGGTACTGTGCAAGGCGATGCGGCACAGTTGCGTAGCGCCGGCATAGTTTTGCCCGCTGAGCCGTCGAGGCCTGTTCCTGAACCGGAATTTTCTGAGGCGGTAGGCGCGTTGGATTTTATATTGTTGCTTTATCCTGCCGACACCTATCGTCTTATTGCGAGTGGCGCTGTGCTCGAAGCGTTGCGTTTTGGCAAGCCGGTCATTGCCTACCGCACAGCATATTTTGAATATTTGTTCAGGAAATTCGGAGCGTTTGGCTATCTTGTTGATACTCGCGATGAGATGATCGATGTGCTTAAACGCACCAAAACATTGTCGCGCGACTTTCCTTTTTCCAAGATAGCGTCGCAGCTCAGCGTTGAGGCAATCTCTCCCGCACTGCTGAAAATAGTCGCCGATTAAGTGATAGCTGCGATTTCCCGAAATTAAAATATATTGTAGGAAAAGCGGACGCTTACAACCGGATAGACCTTGAAGGCTTTCATCAGTTCGACATAGTCGCCTGGTTTACCTTTTATGTCGCGAACGTCGTCGGTAAGGTTAGTGCCGTCGTGGGTGACGAGTTTTGGAGAACCGCCCCATATCATCATACCGCAGTCGACGTCGATATTCCAGCGCTTTGATTTGTCCAGATTGCCTGTGTAACCTAATCCGACATAGGGCTTTACGCAATTGACAAACGCCGATGCTTTCACCATGCCGTGCTTGTCGGGAAGCATCATGTAGGGTTTGCCGTTTTTGAAATCGCCGACATGAATACCCATGTATCCCTGTTTAACGAGATCTTCACGTAAATCTTCGACAACGAACGGATCCAGATAAACATTGCCAAAGAATGGTTCGTTCAGAGCATCATCGCTCATTATATAGTCGTAAAAATTATTGTAGATGTTCACTGCAACGAGCGAGGGCATTTCACCCATGGTGTTCACCGCTTTGGCTATTTTGCGCGGACCGGCATAGAATCCGGCTGTTATGCGCCAGCCTTTTGTTTTCCATGGATACACATCGAAAAGCAGCTTAAAGTTAGTCATTGTCGGTGTTCCGTTCATTTCAACTCGATCGTCAACCTCGATTTTTGTCAGGTTGTACATATATTTCTGCAAGCGGTCGAAGTTGCCGGAGTTAACTCCGGCTCCGTCGGTGTAGCTTTGAAGACTGAACGACATCGGAACGTCGAAATGTGGAGTCATGTCCACACCTGCACGTACTCGTACATAGTCGGTTATGTGGGTCGACACGTCAATACCTATACCTGTAGAGCCAAGCGCCACACCAACGTCGAGGTGACGAAAAATATTATTATCGGCAATATTGTTCTGGGCTTGCAAAAGATTAATGGAAAACATCAGAACTGTTGCAATACACAAACGTTTCGCAGTTAGGGTGAATCTGAACATTTTGTTATGTTGAATGGTTGTTATTGCGCAAAGTTACAAACTTCTCACAAATTTTCTAATATTAAAATAGTGAAACATTTTTTCGGTTAAAACTTGTTTTATTTCCAAGTTAATTGCTACCTTTGTCACTTGATAAGTATATCACGTGGAATTGTACTGAATAAATATCTATAACATAATGAAATAATGACTGAGACAACAGATATTTCTGAAGTTATACAAATTGACGTTGCCGACAGATATTGGACTAAACATGTAAGTCATACAGTTTTGTGGGTTAGCGTAGACTCAGCCGCTTGTTGCTGAAGGCGTAAAAGTGCAACAACTTAAAAACAATTATAATTCAATCACTTAATTCTTTTAATTAAATTCAAATGAAGAAAAAGTTTTTAACAGGACTGCTACTGCTGGCTGTTGCTGCCGGTGGAGTTGGCACGTTCACTTCATGTAAGGATACAAACGAAGATTTGTATGCTCAACTTCGCGGCGAAAACGCTACTCTGCGTGCCGACCTGCTTAAAGAAATTGCTGATAAGTGTGAGGAGTTCAATCAGAAGCTCGCTCTTTATGCACTGAAGACAGACCTCGACAAATACGCCCTGAAGGACGATCTTAAGTATGGCAGCGCCAACGATCTGATTCGTGCGTGGATCACTCAGTGGACAGCCGATAACGGTGCTACAGGTCTGAAAGAAACTATTAAAAAATTCTTGGATGAACTCAAGAATCAGGGATATTTCGGAGGCGGCAGCGATTGCAATTGCCAGCTGAAGGATCTTACAGCACAGCAGAAAGCTGACCTTCTTGCTATTCTTACAAATGCTCAGGCTCTTTTCGGCCCGAATTTCGACGGTAAAGGTGGTCTGATGGGTAAGTTTGATACTGAACTCAATCGACTGAAAGCTCTTCTCGAAGGTGACGAAAATAATCAGGGCGCGTTGAAAGATATCCAGGACTTATGGAATGCAGTCTTTGGTGAAGGCGGTGGCCCAAACAACGCCGGTGGTTTGACAGACGAACTCAAAAAAATCACTGAACAACTCAACGGTAAGGACGGACAGTCAGGTCTTTCTGCTTGGTTTGATAACTTCAAAGACCTCGACGGCAACCCAATGACTGTTGCTAACTTCCAGTTGTATGTTCAGCAGGGTCAGTATGTGCTTAACAACAAAGCTGCTCTTGACAAACTTAAAGAACTCTTTGAAAACGGAACTCTTGGCTCACTTGACAAAGCTTCGCTCGACAAGCTTAAAGAACTCTATGACAATGGAACTCTTGGCTCACTCGACAAGGCTTCACTCGACAAACTTAAAGAACTCTTCGACAATGGAACTCTTAGCGCTCTCAACAAAGCTGCTATAGAAGAACTCAATAAGTACTATGCAAACCTGAAGGGATTTGATGACATGTACAACGCCATTTTCAAAGATGCAAAGCTTCCCGAAGGCGAAACAGCATGGTGGAACTATGGCGAAGTAATGCAGAACATTATCAAAAACACAAAAGCTATTGAAGCTCTGCAGGACGATGTTGATGCTCTGCTCAACCGTTTGAATGACATGGTTACAAGCCTCATTCTTCAGGCTGCGAACAATATGGTTTATCCGGCATTCAACACTCCGTTCGGTCTGAACTCAATGGTGCTGATGACATACTACGGCAACCTCTCTGTCGACATTGAATCGTTCCCCGTTTCTAACGCCAAGAGCATGGGCGCTGAAATGTATGCCGACTACAATGTTGACTGGAACAGCCTGACTTCTAACAACTACACACTGACCTCTAAAAAGCTGGCAACCCTTGCTGAAGGCAGCGAAGACGCAGCAGCCCTCGGTACACTGTGGTTCACAGTTAACCCCGGTACAGTTAATAACCTCAAAAAAGACGGTTTCGACCTCGTTAACAGCCGTGACGAAGCTTCAAAAGTAACTCTGAACAATGTTGCTAAAGACGATGAAACCCTGTTCACATTCGGCATGGGTTCGCGTGCAGAAGGCAACGGCAACGGTCTTTACAAAGCTGAAGCATCTGTAGCACTCGACGATCTCGACGAAATCAAGGTTAACATCGAGCCCAACCTGCTGAACGCACTTAAAGATGCTGTTCGCGACCACCGCGGTTCTGACATGGTTTACCTGCTCAAGGTTATCAACCAGCAGCTCCAGAACGTATGTGTTGCAAACGCACTCCGTTACACATATAACCCTGCAACCAAACGTGACGAAAACGGCAAACTCGTTGCTGACGAAGAAAACCCGACTAAGGTTTACTCTAACTATGGCCTGGCTGCTACAGCATTCAAACCCCTCTCGTTCGCTACTCTCAAAGGTGAATCACTTGGCAAACATCTGCCCACATTCGGTCAGATCGAAATCAGCAAGGATCTTGTGAACCTCGACCTCGAACCATTCGGAGTTGACGGCAACAACTTCAAGCTCAACCTTAACTTCGGTCAGCCCGAATTTAAGAACAATGGCGACATGATTGTTAAGACAACAATCACTCTCTACGACAAAGACGGTGATCCTATCTCCGGCGAAGTTGAAATCAACATCAAAGATCAGACTGACGCTATCTTCAACGATATCACAGGCGCTATCGACGAATGGCTCAACGGCAAAGACGGTTCGCCCTCACTCGACGCACGCGTTGAAAAATCGATCTGGCTTGCCCTGTTCAACGATCCTAAAGCTGTTAATCCCAAATATCCCTACGATCCCACTCTTCCTGTAGGTGTTGTTGCCGACCTTATCAAACAGGTTAACGACATGACCACCAAGATCCAGGATAAACTTAACAACCTCGTTGACCAGATCAACCGCGACTACCTCGGCAAGGTTAACAACCTCATCGGCAAATACAACTCTGTTGCTGAACGCATCAACGGTATGCTTGACAACCCCAACCACTACATGCAGGTTGTTATGTTCTTCCGCAGAAGCGATGACACTCTCGGCTTCATCAGCACAAACGCAAAACAGCCTACTCAGGTTAAACTTGACGGTGGTGACGCTGTTAAACTGTATGCAACAACATACAACTTCGAAACACTCTGTCCTACATTCAAGAAAATTGTTGGTGTAACCAAAGTTACCGACGAAAGCGGCAATGAAGTTGCTGCTGCTAAGGCTAACGCCAATGCAGAACTTGCTAAGGTTGTGAACGGCGATTGCAATGAATTCGCACTCAACGTAGCTGACGCCAAAGGTAAAGTTTACACTTACGAAATCGCTTACCAGGCACTTGACTACTCTGGCTATACATCGACTGTCAAGACCTACATTCAGGTTCTCGGCAAATAATTGAATCGTCAAGGCTCTTAATTTAGAAAAATTACAAACATGAAAATTAATAAATTATTCCTTTCAGCCTCACTGGCCCTCTGTGCAGCTTTCGCAGCTAACGCACAGGAGGCTCAGGGGGAAACTGAATACGTCTTCCAGCCCCACTGGTATGTATCCGGACAGGTTGGTATGCAGGAAACCTTGGGCGAAACCACATTTGGCAAACTGGCTGCTTTCAACGCACAGCTCGGTGTAGGCTATCAGTTCAATTCAGTTTTGGGTGCACGCCTTATCTTCAACAGCTGGACTTCTAAGGCTTCTATCGATATCTATGGCAAGAACTACGACTGGAAGTGGAACTACATAGCTCCTACTGCAAACCTGACCGTAGACCTCGTGAACCTTATTGGAGGTTTCAACCCCAATCGTGTTGTAAACGCAGGTGTTTTTGCCGGTGTAGGTGCTAACATCGCTTTCAAAAACGGCGAAGCTAATGACGTTAACAATGAGCTCCGTGGCGTGCTCTACGGCTATGCCGACGGTGTTAACTCTGCCCTTAACAACGATCCCGTTGCCCGCCCCAATGTTCTCCGCAACATCTGGGACGGCACAAAGACCCGTTTTGTTGGCCAGTTCGGTGCTTACGTTGATTTCAACGTTACATCGAACCTCAGCCTCGGTCTTGAACTTCAGGCTAACGTTCTGCCCGACAGTTACAACTCGAAAAAAGCAAGCAATGCCGACTGGTATTTCAACGGCCTCGTAGGTGTTAAGTATGCCTTTGGTAAAACCTACTCTACACGCAACAAAGTTAAAGAAGCTATTGTTGAAACGCAGTTTGTTGAGAAGATTGTTGAAGTTCCTGTTGAAAAGATCGTTGAAAAAGTTATCGTGAAAGAAATACCCGCACCTCTCACCCGCGACGTATTCTTCAAGATCGCTAAGACCGTTATCACAAAGGACGAAATGTACAAAGTGGCTGAGATTGCACGCTACATGAACGCAAACCCTTCGACCAAAGTAACTATCACCGGTTATGCTGACAAGGGCACAGGTTCTATGAGCATCAACCTCAAACTTTCGGCTCAGCGTGCCGAAGTTGTTGCCAACACACTGAAAAACGGCTATGGCATTGCAGCCGACCGTATC
>CAYQYL010000018.1:0-30762 GCA_964421745.1 uncultured Muribaculum sp.
TAACGCCTACGCGGTTTTTGTTAATATCTTCTGAATCCAGTTTAGCGTCTGCAACAGCCTGACGGGCAGCAACCAGTGCATACTGGGCATAGAGGTCGAGCTGACGGGCTTTTTTGCGGTCGATGTGGTCGGCTACGTTAAAGCCTTTTACCTCGCAGGCAAATTGTGTCTTAAATTTCGAGGCGTCGAAATGGGTGATGGGGCCGGCTCCGCTTACGCCCTCTACGGCAGCGTTCCATGTGGTTTCCACATCGTTGCCGAGGGGGGTGATGGCTCCGAGTCCGGTTACTACAACTCTCTTTAATTCCATTGATGCAGGTGTGGGTTATTAAATTTAAAGGGGCAAAAGCCCCTTTTTTATACGTAGTTTTTCGAGGTTAGCCCTCGTGAGCCTCACTTAGGCTTTAGCTGCCTCGATGTATTCGATAGCGTCTTTTACTGTAGTGATGCCTTCAGCTTTGTCGTCGGGAATGTTGATGCCAAATTCTTTTTCGAATTCCATGATCAGCTCTACAGTGTCAAGGCTGTCTGCGCCAAGATCTTTTGTGAATTCTGCTGTTTCTGTTACTTCGTTTTCATCAACATTGAGTTTGTCGGCGATGATGGCCTTTACTCGAGATGCAATTTCTGACATGGTCTATGAATTTTTTAATTAATAATGATTTTCAAAATTTGCGTTGCAAAGTAAACTAAATTTCTTCAATTATTAAAATAATTAGCTGCGCAAAATGGTTATTTGTGTGCAATAAATTGGTTTTATTCTCTGTTAAGGCCGTTTTTTCGGTTTAAAACACATATTATATAGCAGTATAGAATTGAATTGACTATTACAAAATGGTTACACAAGATCGAAAAGATGTGATATTAACCAATGGTTTCTCTGTTAATTTTCGGTTCTTTTATTGTTAAATCCGGTGTGCGATGAGCAAAATAGTATAAATAAATGTTATACTACCGAAAGCATTTTTACTAACACCCGCATAATAATTCCACTATGAAACATAATATCCTATCATTACTTATTATATGTTCGCTGGCTCTGGTTGCCTGTATTTCTTGTAGCGACGCTCATAAGAATGCGATTACCGATACGAATAAAAACAATGATGTATCGTCGGCAGTTAATAATTTTGAGATTACACAAGTTGTGAAAACAGCACAGCGTAACTATATCTGTTCCGGCGACGAGGCAATGCTCGGCGATTCGATGCCTGTCTACAGTGTGTCGACTGTTGCCATACAATGGCCTGAAAAGTTAGGAAACTACGATATAAAATTGCTGCAGGATTCTTTGAAAATGATGGCGTTCGGTGCAGAAAAGGGTAATATTGACGATATTATTGTTTCGTCGCTCGACCATCCGCAAGGTGAGGAACTGTACGATATGACGCGGGTCGATTCTATACCTTATAATAAGGAATGTATGGTTCTGTACAAAACTGTCATTTCATCGGCTGTGGCATTCAGCCCTCAGTTTATCGTTTACCAGGTGATGACAAGTATGTATGACGGCGGTGCCCACGGCATTTCTTTGTCGCGATATATAACCTATCTGTTCAATTCGAACCGGATTCTCGACATTCCGACAGCATTCCGTCAGGGCTCGGAAGAGGGTTTGCTTCAGGCCATACGCGACCAGCTGATGACACAATATGGCGCAACGTCGCTCGATGAATTGAACAACAATGGCATCTTTACAGATCAGCTATATGTTTCGCCTAATTTCTACATTCACGGCTACGATATAGTGTTCCACTACAACCCATACGATATCGCTGCATTTTCCGAAGGTAATATCGATGTCAGTGTGCCATATCAGGCATTGGCAGAGTATCTGACACCCGAAATGCTTTCAATTATGGAACGCACCGGCGTGTGAGGTTGAGAAAACCGGAAGATGTGATAAATTTTGCAAAGTTTTCCAAAACAAAACGTTAAATAGCATATAGTCATTGTGTTGATTGTTTTGTGTGGAGTGAAAAGTTTTCCAAAATGAAAATTTGTCGATAACTTTTTGCTCGGGTATATTGCTCGTTACGGATAATCTTATTAGATTTGCATCCGATTAAATTACCTGATTAACATACACCAATCAATCACACAAATGATACAAACTGTAGTGAAGCGCGATGGCCGAGTTGTCGGTTATAACGACGAAAAAATCAAGGCAGCCATTCGCAAGGCAATGCTTCAGACCGAAAAGGGTGAAGACGAAAGTCTAATTCACAAAATCACCGACCGCATCAGCATGAGCGGCGATGAGCGTATGACTGTAGAGCAGATTCAAGACCGTGTCGAGCTTGAACTCATGCGTAGCCCACGCAAAGAAGTTGCCAAACGCTACATTGCCTATCGCGACCAGCGCAGCATTGCACGCCGCGCAAAAACACGCGATATGTTCCTTGAAATCATCGAGGCGAAGAACAATGACATTACCCGTGAAAATGCAAACATGAACACCGATTCGCCGGCGGGGATGATGATGAAGTTCGCTTCGGAAACAACCAAACCTTTCGTTGACGACTATCTGCTGTCGCACGAAGCCCGTGAGGCTGTGCGTAACGGATATCTGCACATTCATGACAAGGACTATTATCCGACAAAGAGCTTGACATGTGTACAGCATCCGCTTGACCGTATTCTAAAGTATGGTTTCTCGGCCGGACATGGTGAGTCACGTCCCGCAAAACGCATCGAAACGGCATCGATTATCGGATGTATCTCGTTGGAAACGGCTCAGAACGAAATGCACGGCGGACAGGCTATTCCGGCTTTTGATTTCTATCTGGCTCCGTATGTGAGATCGTCGTATGTCGAAGAACTCAAGGTTATTGAATCGCTGACCGGCGAAGATCTTTCGTCACTTTACGAAGCTCCTGTCGACGACTTTATTTCCCGGCCGCTCGAAGGGCTGAAAGGCATTGAGCGCTCGAAACAGCATGCGATCAACCGTACTGTCAGCCGTGTGCATCAGTCGATGGAGGCTTTCATCCACAACATGAATACGATTCACAGCCGCGGAGGTAACCAGGTGGTGTTCAGCTCGATAAACTACGGAACAGACACATCGGCCGAAGGCCGTTGCATTATCCGCGAGTTGCTCAATTCAACCTATGAAGGCGTGGGCAATGGAGCTACTGCAATTTTCCCTATACAGATCTGGAAAAAGAAACGAGGTGTGAGCTATCTGCCAACCGACCGTAACTACGACTTGTATCAGCTTGCATGTAAGGTGACGGCGCGGCGTTTCTTTCCAAACTTTGTCAATCTCGACGCAACCTACAACCACCACGAAAAATGGAACGCCGACGATCCGGAACGCTACAAATATGAAGTGGCGACAATGGGTTGCCGCACCCGTGTGTTCGAAAACCGCTATGGCGAAAAGACTTCGATTGGTCGCGGAAACCTTTCGTTCAGCACCATAAACATTGTGCGCATTGCAATTGAGTGTATGAACATTGTCGATGAGGAAGAACGTATCGACCGTTTCTTCCACAAACTCGACGAAATTCTGGAGATAACTGCCCGTCAGCTTTGCGATCGTTTCAACTTCCAGCGCACTGCGCTTGCAAAGCAGTTTCCACTGCTCATGTCGCGCCTGTGGAACGGCAGTGAAAAACTCGGGCCTAACGACACAATAGAATCAGTTATCAATCAAGGCACGCTCGGTATCGGTTTCATAGGCTTAGCCGAGTGTCTGACCGCACTGACAGGACATCACCACGGTGAGGACGAAAAAGCACAGGCATTGGGTCTTCGCATAGTGAGCCACATGCGCAGCCGCGCCAATGAATTCTCGGAACGCTATCAACACAACTTCTCTGTACTTGCTACGCCGGCGGAAGGGCTATCAGGAAAATTCACCAAGGTCGACCGCAAAACTTTCGGTGTGCTTAAGGGCATTACCGACAAGGACTATTACACTAACTCTAACCATGTTCCGGTGTGGTACCATTGCTCTCCGCTTCACAAGGCAAAGATTGAAGCTCCTTATCATGAACTGACCCGAGGAGGCCACATTTTCTATGTTGAAATTGACGGCGATGCTACCCACAATCCCAAAGCAATCAGCGATATTGTTGATCTGATGGACAAGTACAATATCGGCTATGGATCGGTGAACCACAATCGTAACCGCTGCATGCAGTGTGGCTACGAAGACGCGCAAGCCAATCTGCAATCATGCCCCAAATGCGGCAGCAGCCACATCGACCGTCTTCAGCGAATCACAGGTTATCTTGTTGGAACAACCGACCGTTGGAATTCGGGAAAACTGGCTGAGCTTAACGACCGTATAGTTCATAAGTAAACACCGCACAATGGAACAGATGTTGCGTGTTGTCGATATTGTCGAAGGCACCACAGTCGACGGCCCGGGATTGCGTACGGCTATTTATTTTGCCGGATGTTCCCATTGTTGTCCGGGGTGTCATAATGAGCAGACATGGCCTTTCGATTCAGGTCGCGACATGTCTGTCGGACAACTGATGTCGATAATCGACGAAGCAACGTTCGATGTAACATTCTCGGGCGGCGACCCACTATTACAGCATAATATAGAAGCATTAACCACTCTTGCCCGGCTAATTAAGCAGTCGGGCAAGACGTTGTGGTGCTACACTGGTTTTGAGTACGGGCAACTGAGTGCTATGCCGCATCTGCACCCTCTGCTGCAGCAGATCGATGTGCTTGTCGACGGGCCTTACCGAGAATCTTTGCGCGACATCAGCCTTCTGTTCCGGGGTTCCTCCAACCAACGCCTCATCGACATGCCGGCAACACTCCTGTCGGGACGTATTTCTCTATGGCACGATTAACTATTTTATTGTTAATCTTGATGTCGGTTTGATTTAGATAGTTCTTCTTCAACCAACCTGACACGAGCTTGGAGTTCTTCTAAAGATGGAAGAAGATTCGATTGAACTGAAATTTGTATATTGTCATAGGAGGCCACACCCATTGGTGTTTGTATGCCTTTAAAGGCCCAGCGGACATCAGTTTCGTCTTTATCACTACAAATTAGGAGCCCGATAGTCGGATTGTCATCAGGACCTTTTAATAATTCATCAACAGCATTAACATAATAGTTCAGTTTTCCAGCATACTCAGGACTAAAAGGCTTGACTTTTAGTTCAACAACTACATAAGCCTTTAGCTTGATGTGATAAAACAGCATGTCAATTCTTCGAGTATGATTTCCAATGATTAGTTCTTTTTGACGACCTACAAATGCAAAACCAGTTCCAAGTTCAAGTAGGAATCTGGTTATATTTTGTTCAAGAGCGGCTTCAAGTTGTTCTTCTCTATACTCTACGGGAACGGTAATAAACCCAAAGTCATAGTTGTCTTTTGTAATCTCTTGCGCCAGGCGACACTGAGCATACGGCAAATGTTCCGTGAAGTTGCTTATTGCTTGACCATGAGATTTGTATAGGTTTGCTTTTATTGAGTTGTCCAACGTCTGACGGCTCCAACCACTTAAGATACATTCCTTAATGTAGAAAACCGCTTCATCGATTGACGAACATTTAGAAACAATATTAACTTGGTGTCGCCAAGGAACAAAGCCAAGTACCGGTAAAAAATCAGTCTCAATTCCTGTCCCAACTTGGGTCAGTTTTGTAACTGAAGGATATTCAGGGCTTTGTAATACTGTCCCAAGCTGGGTCAGTTTTTCTCTCGCTTCTGGGGTAGAGAAAAATTTATACCATTGTTTCATTCTCCAAACATTGCGACTACTGAACCCCTTATCGGTAGGAAATGCTTCTTGCAAATCAAAACTAAGTTGCTCCACTACGCCGGTTCCCCATTTTTCTTCAGCTTTTTTTGTAATCAAATCACGTCCGATTCCCCAGTAAAATCGAATTCTTTCGGTATTTACTTTTACAGCTGTCTTTATTTGAGTCGATAGATAACGTTGCTTTATATCTGCAATCCAAAGGGCATAGTCTGAGTCTATTCTGAAATTAGTTACTCTAACTATATGTGGGCTGTTGTGTGGAGTAGTAGGAGTCATAATATTACAAAAATAATTCAAAATATTGAAACTTACAATGACATTAATTAAATCGTAGTAATATCTCTTTGATTAGGTTTTGTAAGTTTTTTAGCATAAGGGATATTTTTGCTAACTTTGTTGTGAAACAATAATGAGTCAATGGAAACAACAGCGCGACAATCGGTTTGGACAGGGTTGCTGAAGCTTATGCGGCCAGCGCAGTGGCTAAAAAACGGGTTTGTTTTTCTGCCTATGTTTTTTGCCGGCAGTCTGACCGTCGGTCATTCCTGGTTTTGTTCGGCAGTAGCATGTGCGACGTTTTGTTTGGCGGCCAGTGCGGTGTATTGTCTTAACGATATTATCGATGCACCGGTCGATAGGTTGCATCCCGAGAAATGCAGACGTCCGGTTGCTTCCGGAGAAGTAAGCAGTAGAGCCGCATTTATGCTTATGTGTGTGTTGGCAGTCGGTGCTGTCGTACTACCCGTGTGTGTGTTCCATAACTGGGGCGTTGCAGCTTTGGCCGGCGGCTATCTGTTGATTAACATTGCTTACTCATTTAAATTGAAACAGTTTGCGATTATCGACGTGTTCATAATTGCGACAGGTTTCGTGTTGCGTGTAATGGCCGGAGGAGTGGCATGTGCGCTTCCGTTGTCGCCATGGATTATTTGCATGACGTTTCTGATTACTTTGTTCATGGCTTTCGGTAAGCGGCGCGACGATGTAGTGATCTACGAAAAATCAGGAACTCTAACGCGTAAAAACACGGTTAACTACAATCTGCCATTTTTGAATCAGGCTATTGGAATGCTGGCAACTATTACAATGATGTGCTACCTGATGTATTGTCTGTCGGCCGATGTGATGTTGCGTCTGGGAAGCGAGCATGTATATCTGACATTTATTTTCGTTTTGGCGGGATTGGTGCGCTATATGCAGCTGACAATAGTGATGCAGCGCAGTGGAAACCCGACAAAGATGCTTACAACCGACCGATTTCTGCAGATGTGTGTTGTGGGTTGGCTGGTAGCGTTTGCTGCGATCATTTATCTGTAGACAGATGAAAAAACAGGTTGCATTTTTCGATTTTGACGGCACGTTGACAGTGAGTGACACTTTCCTTGTGTTTGCACGCAGATTTCGCAGTCCTTTCCGGATTGCAATTGCCGTACTGCTTGCCGCACCGGCAATAGTAGGCTGGAAACTTGGATTGTGCTCAAATTCGTGTGCCAAACAGCGGTTGTTCTCGGCGCTCTACAAGGGTGTGACGGCTGCCGACTTCAACAAATGGGGAAATGATTTCGTAGCCGATATTGAACGGATTATTAATCCGGAAGGTATGGCTAAACTGCGAAAGCATTTGGACAAAGGCGATAGGGTCTATATTGTAAGTGCCAGTATGAAGCCATGGATTGCGCCATGGGCAGCCAAATATGGGATTACAGGTGTGATAGCCACAGAGCCAGAAGTGGATTCTAAGCATACTCTTACAGGACGTTTCGCCACTCCAAACTGTCATGGAGCTGAAAAGGTTGTTCGCATCAAGGCTGCTCTGGCCGATGTGGAGGAGTATGAAACGTGGGCTTATGGAGATTCGTCGGGCGATAAAGAAATGTTTGAATTTTCTACACATCATTATCTGATTACACATGCAAAATAATATTCCTCGCACAGTTTTATTGCCACGGATTGCCTTATTGTCGGCTATCGGGGCGTTTATTATACAGACAATTCTTGTGATATACCACTGGAATACTCCGCAGGGGAGCGACATGGGTGTCTACATCGCTTATGCGGAACAGTGTGTTGCCGACGATTCGTTTTACCCGGCTCTGCAGCATCTTCATACCCGCTATCTCTTTGCTCCGGGGTGGGTTAATTTTTTGGTTATTTGCATATTGCTGTTTTCGACATGGAAGGTTGCCATGATTGCCAATCTGCTGATGAGTCAGCTGATAACGTGGTGTATCTATGTGTTAGGAACACGTTTTTTCAGTCGATCGACCGGATGTATAGCCGTGGTTTTGTGGTCGTTGCTCTATTCAAACTGGTTTGCTGTCGTGCCTGCCGGAACTGAGATCCCGTTTTTATGTCTGTCATTGGGTGCTTTCACACTATGTGTGTGTCGATCCGGCAGTTGGTGGAGCTATGCTTTGGCCGGCGCAATGTTGGTTACAGCTAACTATGTCAGGCCGTTAAGCATTTTGTTTGTGGTAGTTTTAGTGGCCTATATGTTTTTTCATAGATCGAAAGTGGTTAATTATCTTGCGCTAATAGTACCTATTGCGGCCGGAGTGTACTTTTATGGGTCAATTTCTTATCGCAATGTTGGAATTTTCGCACCTCAGTCGACTACAAGCGGGGTTAATCTTGTGATGACGGCCAACGACAAGGCTTATGGCGGAGTTGCCTCACATCTGCTTAGCGATACCACCACAATCTGTTATATCAAGAATGAGGAGCAATATAATTTTGCTCAGGTAGATTCGATTCACAAATCGCGTGCAGTAGCCTGGATAAAGGAGCATCCGGGAAAGTACACGGTTTTGTTTGTAAAAAAACTTGCAGGGCTTTTCGTTGAGGATTCATGGGCAGATCGCCCTGTGTTGGGTGGCGACGGTTTTATTGGACAGGCTGCTACCGGCGGAACCGACAAAACAGCACTTCTGAAACGTTTGGCTCACATGTTTGCCGGCAGTGTGGTTTACTACATTGTTTTGGTAATTGCCGTAATCGGTCTGTTTAAAAACCGGAAGACAATCGTAAGGAATTATTCGACCCAAGGACTCCTTGTGTTGTTGCTGCTAATGGGGATTGGATCGACATGTCTTTTTAGTGTTTCGCCACGCTACCACTATCCGTTCTTCTTTATTCTTGTGCTTTTCGCAGCACAGCAACTCGCGCGCAAGTTCAAATATAATGGCGATTAACATTGTTTAATACTAAAGGTATTGACAAATGGTGTGTTGTTATGGTATATTTGCAATGGTAATTGTAAATAATTTGAAAAACACACAAGAATGTCAAGAAAATGTAAGTTTGATTTGCAGTGGGAGCAAGCTCTTTCATTGTTAGAAGAAAGTGAAGCAACACAGGCTCGTGAAGTGATTGAAAGTTATCAGACAACAGGTGTTATGCCGGAGGGGATGCCGGCTAAATTCGAGATGATATTGCTTTTGGTTAAACCGCTGATTGACCGTCGCCGTCATGCTGCCGAGATGGCTCGTAAACGTCGTTGTTCGGCTAAGTTGGTAAAAGAACAACCCCGTCAGGTCGAGGCCGACGAGGTTGTTGAGGTTGAAAATAATTTGGTGGCTGACACTGCTTCTGTCGTTGTGCCGCTACGCAGAACGAATCCTAAGAAACAGAGATGGTTTCGACGCGCGGGCAAGAAGAAGCGTTTGCCTTTTACATTACGAAAGCGTTGAAACCGCCATCGACTACAGCCACTGTGCCGGTAACGAATTTTGATGCGGCCGACATGAGGTAGTGGATTGTGCCGCACAGTTCGTCGGCTTCTCCCATTCTGCCGAACGGAGTCTGTCGAATCACATCCTGTCCGCGCTGAGTGTATGTGCCGTCGGGATTTGTGAGAAGTGAGCGATTCTGTTCAGTGATGAAGAACCCGGGAGCAATGGCATTCACACGAATACCTTCGCCGAATTTCTTGGCGCATTCAGTTGCCATGTATGCTGTGAAGTTGCTGATTCCGGCTTTTGCAGCTGCATATCCGCAAACGCGTGTCATCGGGCGGAAAGCTGCCATCGACGAGAAGTTGATGATCGACCCTTTCCCTTGCGCTACCATTGGCTGCAGAAATACCTGTGTTGGGATGACTGTGCCTGTGAGGTTTAGCGATAAAACTTTCTGGAACTGTTCCGGATCGAGATCGAAGAAAGTTTTGTCGGGAGCGATAGTTGCACCGGGCATGTTGCCGCCGGCGGCGTTCAGAAGTGTGTCGATACGGCCGTATTTCTGAAGGATGTCGCGGCAGTTTGCTTCGACAATCTCACGGTTCATCACATCGGTGGTCATGAATTCGATAGAACCTGCGGGCGAAGTCGCATTCACTTCGTTGACAATAGCTTGTCCGACATCGGCTTTGCGGCCGAGAATAATCACTTTTGCTCCGTTTTGGGCAAGATATTTTGCAATTGTGCGTCCGAGCACACCTGTGCCACCGGTTATGACGGTTACATTGTCTTTTATGTCAAAAAGATTGTTCATTTTTTCTGCAATTGATTTGTCTGAGGACAGACAAGGTGGTTTTATTTTTCAGTGTTGACAGTTGCCATGATGCCGCTCACTATTCCCAGCGCAAGCATGCGTCCGTGGAAGGAGTAGCCGGCGTTGTAGCCCATTTTTTCGTCGCCGAGCATCAATGGAGCATGGTCGACGCGCATCGCTACACCTGGACGTTCGCGTTCGAAAGTGCGCACAACCTCAATCAATCGGGGATCGAGGTGTGTCGATTCCTTGAAATCACCGTTAGGCATTACGTTACAAATGCGGGCGTGCACAAAGTGGGTGCGCGATGCATACTTTTTGGCCAGTTGAACAACATCGTTGTGCGCGCCGGCCGAAAGCGATCCGGCACAGAATGTCAGTCCGTTGTGGGGATTGTCGACAGCCGACAAGAACCAGTCGATGTCATCGTCGCAAGTTACAATTCGCGGCAATCCGAGAATCTGCATTGGAGGATCGTCGGGGTGAACACACATGTCAACGCCGCATTCGTCGCAGACGGGCATGATTGCCTCAAGGAAATATTTCATGTTGGCACGCAGTGTGTCCTTGTCGATGTCTTTATAGAGTTTAAGCAGTTCGCGGAATTTAGCAACCGGGTCAAGGTCGTTTTCCGAGAAATTTCCGCTCACAAATCCCTGAGTTTTTATTACGATGTTTTCAATTAGCCGCTTCTCTCCTTCGGGTGTGATAGTAGCGCGGATTTGTTCAACCCGGTCGAGCACGTCGGCAGGCCAATCAGCACGTGCTCCTTCGCGTGCAAGAATGTAGATGTCGAAGTAGGCGAATTCGGCGCGATTGAAATATAGGTTGGAGGTTCCGTCGGCGTTGGGATATTCCAGGTCGGTGCGTGCCCAGTCGAGAATGGGCATAAAGTTGTAGCAAATGGTTTTTACACCTTCGGCCGCAAGATTGCGCATACTCTGTTTATAGACTTCAATTTGCTCGTCGCGGTCGGGTCCTCCGTATTTTATTGTTTCTACAACAGGGAGTGATTCCACAACGCTCCAGCGCATTCCGTGTTTTTCAATCTCGTGGCGCAACGCAGCAATGTCCTCACGTTTCCACACTTGTCCGAGTGGAACATCGTGGAGCGCGGTAACTATTCCCTCAACGCCAATCTGGCGCAGCATAGGGAGAGTGATGGGGTCTTTAGGACCGAACCATCGCCATGTTTTTTCCATTATAAATCTGATATTTTGGTTATGATAATTGCTTTCAGCTTCTAAGCTACCGTAAAGTTAGTAAAATTCCCGGACAGAGAAAAATAATGTGTTTTATTGCCGGAGGTTAGGATGTGGATATGGCAAACGTTGATTTTTTTTGTTAAATTTGCTAACAATCTTTATTGCCGGTAAGAGATGTCGGTTTGGCCGATATTATTTTATGGCACAGAAGCTGTATAGATGTTGTATATGTGTTTATCAGTCAATAAAAAATATCATCATGTTTTCTTTTAAGCATCTCAGTAATGTAATTTCTGTGGTGGTTTCGCTGTTGCTGCCAGGTATGGCTTTGAGTCAGACGGTGAAGTCGCCCAAGTATAAAAATCCGGCCGGCAATGAATTTCCGATACTTGCCTGGTACTCCGTGGTGGGCGATGATCAGCTGACCCCCGAACGCTATCGTGAGATGCGCGAAGCCGGATTTAATCTTTCTTTTTCGCGATTTGAACACAATGACCAGATCGACAAGGCTTTCGCGGCCTGCGACGGAAGTGGTGTGAAGCTTATACTGACCAGTTTCGAACTTGTTGAGGATACAAAGGCAACGGTCGACCGTTACAAAGACAACGCTAATCTGGCGGGTTACTTTCTGATCGACGAACCTGTGACTGACTATTTTCCGGCGTTACGCCGTTTCCGTGACAGGGTTTTTACAGCTGATACAATGCATTTGGCCTATCTCAACCTGTTCCCATATTATGTCGGCGCGGAGAATGTCGGTACAAAGACTTATGAGGAATATATGCGCCGCTTTGTCGATGAAGTTGACATACCGATGATATCATACGACTTTTATCCCATAGTAAAGGATAATGACAGTATTTATGTGCGGCAATGGTTTTACGAAAATCTTGAAACAGCTTCGCGTGTTTCCAAGGAAACATCGCGTCCGTTTTGGTCGTTTTGTCTTGCAACAGAGCATGGACCTTACCCGATGCCTACGGCGGTGCATCTGCGTCATGAGGCTTTTTCGGCATTGGCCTATGGGGCACAAGGTCTGCAATACTTCACCTATTGGAATCCAAAGAAGCAGGATTCGGAATCATGGGACTACAAGAATGCCCCGATCAACCGCGAGGGTAAGCGCACAAGCGTCTGGTATCTGATCCGCGACCTTAACCGGGAGATTCAAAACCTGTCGTGGGTATTTTTAGGTGCGGAAATGGTTGATGTCGCACACACAGGCAACACAATTCCCGACGGCACAAAACGTTTGAAGAATTTGCCGGAAAAGTTCTCGAAGATTGAAGGTGACGGAGTCGGTTTGATTGTGAGTCAACTCAAAAACGGCGATGATAATTTTGTGATGATTGTCAATCGCGATATACACCAGAGTCAGAATGTCGATGTAGAGAAGGCTTCCGGCATTTGTCGTGTATCAGCTGATGGTTCGGTTGTGGCAGATGATAGCAACCGTGTTATCATTGCCCCCGGCGATTATGTGTTGTACACTTGGAAGTAACCGCACTTCTTAAAGTCAAGTCTACAGTCTGAGAGAAATTTAACTATATTTGTCGAATGTTACGCTTCATAATCACAATTGTTCATGTTTCGCACCGCTTTTTGTCGCTCTGTGGAGTGATCGTGTTGCTTTGTCTGTGTTTGACATCGTGTGGCGGCCGCGGCAGAAGCTCTGATTTGTCGTTCGATAAAACGGTTTATTCTCCACGCTTTGCTGAGGGATTCGAAATTATTGGTTCGGATTCGATTCGTAGCGTGTTGATCCGTTCGTTCAATCCATGGCAAGGTGCCGACAGCGTGGCTACAGAACTGCTTGTGCTCCGTAACGGTGAGAAGATTCCGCCCGGCTTTAAGGGGCAGGTGGTTCGCGGCGATGCCCGACGCATTGTGGCAATGTCGACAACTCACGTGGCGATGCTCGAAGCTGTAGGCCGTGGCGATGCGCTTGTTGGAGTGTCCGGGCTTGAGTTTGTTTCGAGCCGTGATGTTCAGGCGCGGTGCGATTCTGTGGCCGACATAGGCTTCGACGGCAGTGTCGACTATGAGTTATTGCTTTCGATGCAACCCGATATCGTGCTGCTGTACGGTGTGAACGGTTCGAGCATGATGGAACCGAAGTTGCGTCAGCTTGGTGTGCCGTTCATGTATGTCGGCGACTATGTCGAAGAATCACCTTTGGCAAAGGCGGAGTGGGTTGTGGCTCTGGCAGAGCTTACAGGTGCCAGAGATAAGGGAGAGGCTTATATGGAGAACCTTTCGTCGGCCTACGACTCGTTACGCACACTTGCTGCCGGCGTTGCCGACAGACCCAAGGTGATGGTCAACACCCCTTACGCCGACCAATGGTTTATGCCGTCGGATCGCAGCTATCTGATCCGTCTGATCAGCGACGCAGGAGGTGAATACATCTACAAAAAAAACAATAGTGGCACCGCCTCTGTGCCGATCGGCATGGAGGAGGCTTACCGGTTGGTTAATGATGCCGACGTATGGCTTGACGTGGGGCAGCCAACATCGCTCGACCAGCTGCGACGTGCTTGTCCGCGGTTCATGAATGCCGGGTGTGTAACTGCTGGCCGGGTGTACAACAACAATCTGCGCTCGGCACCCGGTAAAGGTAACGATATATATGAGTCTGGAGCAATGCGCCCCGATCTGATTCTGCGCGATTTGATTAAGATTTTTCATTCATCGCTACTGCCCGATACAGTACCGATGGTCTATTATAGAAAATTAGAATGATGAAAGAATATATTTTTGAACTGCCGATGAAGGTGCGCGACTATGAAGTCGATGCAGAAGGGATAGTGAACAACGCCAACTATCTGCATTATATGGAGCATACGCGTCACGAGTTCTGCGCCATGGCCGGCATGTCGTTCCGCGATATGCACCGTCAGGGATTAGACCCCGTGGTGAGCCGTGTCGAAATCGACTATCGGAAATCGCTTGGACTTGGCGAGGAGTTCACAAGTTGTCTTAATATGGAGCGGCAAGGAGCCAGATTCATTTTTTACCAGGATATATACAACTCCGGGGGCGATCTGGTTGTTAAAGGTAAAGTAAGTGTTGTCGCCACAGTCGGTGGCCGGCTCACGCGCGGCGACGAGCTTGCCTCTTTTTTTAAAGATTATATATGAACAGTCTTGTCTGGAAAATAGCGTTTTCGCAAGTCAGAGGGTTGCGGCCTGAAACCGCATCCGTATTGTTGCGTCAGCTTGGGAGTGAAGAGGCTTTTTTCACAGCATCCGACGGCGCAGTTTGTGCTCTTTGCGGAGGAGTACGCGATTTTCCCGACCGAGCTGCCCGCGACAAAATGGTGGAACGGGCCAGACGTGAGGCCGAATTTGTTGAGCGGGCAGGCGTAGTTCCTGTTTATTTCACCGACGAAAATTATCCGGCGCGGCTTCGGGAGTGTGCCGATGCCCCGCTGATGCTATACACTATGGGGCAATGTCCAATGGAAAGCCGACTGGTTGTCAGCATCGTTGGAACGCGCAAGGCCACACAGTACGGAGCCATGTTTGTCAAGAAGTTGGTCCCGGAGTTAGCCGAAATGGTCGACGGCCTTGTCGTTGTCAGCGGACTTGCCTACGGCATTGATATCATTGCCCACCGAGCGGCACTCGAAGCCGGGGTCCCCACTGTTGCTGTACTCGCCCACGGATTGAGTATGATTTATCCGTCGGCTCACCGCCAGACTGCTGCCGAGATTGCCCGTGGAGGCGGGATGCTTGTCAGCGAGTATATGTCGGACGCCGTGGTGCACAAAGGTAATTTCCTTACTCGAAACCGTATAGTTGCCGGACTTTGCGATTGTGTGGTTGTCGCCGAATCGGCCGACAAGGGTGGGGCGCTTGTCACAGCCCGGCTGGCCGATGAGTACAACCGCGAGGTTATGGCTCTTCCAGGCCGTGTGACAGACAATTATTCGGCCGGTTGCAACCGTTTGATCCTGCAAAACCAGGCACGGTTGATCACATCGGCTCAAGATCTTGTTGACGCACTCAACTGGCCTGTGAAGCCGCGCGAAGGCGACCAGCCAGCACTGCCGGTCGACAACCTTTCGCCTGAACAGATGCGGGTTGTAGAATTCCTTTCGGGACAGGCCGACGGAGCCTCGCTCAACCATATCTGTATGGGCGTGGGGCGTCCGGTGCATGAGGTGTCGGCAATGTTGCTCGACATGGAGTATGACGGTCTGGTTGCCGCGCTGCCCGGTTCGCGCTACACACTTTTGCAATCTATGTAAAACTCACTAAATCATAACCAAAATGGAAACAAGAACTATTCCCCCTTCCGAGTTGATTATCAACCCCGACGGCACTATATTTCATCTTCACCTGCACCCTTCGCAGCTGACCGACCGAATAATTCTCGTAGGCGATCCCGGTCGAGTCGATATGGTTGCCGAATTTTTCGATGAGCGCACTTTCGAAGTGTCGGCACGCGAGTTTCACACCATAGGGGGTGTTTACAAGGGTAAGCCGATTATGTGTCTGAGTCATGGCATCGGGCCTGACAACATCGACATTGTGATGACCGAGCTCGACGCACTGGCCAATGTCGACTTTGAAACCCGAAAGGTGAAGCCTCACCACCGTACACTCACTCTGGTGCGTATCGGCACAAGCGGCGCGCTTCAGCCCGAGTTGATTGTAGGCACGCCGGTAATAGCCGCTCATTCGATCGGTTTCGACGGGGTGCTAAACTATTATGCAGGTCGCGACCGAGTTTCCAATCTGGACTATGAAGCTGAGTTTTGTCGTTTTGTGAATTGGAATGAACTGTGGGCAGCCCCCTACGTGGTGCCGGCCGATCCTGAACTGGTTGAGCGAATCGGACGCGACGATATGGTTCGTGGCCACACAATATCTGCCGTCGGTTTCTATGGGCCTCAGGGGCGTGAAGTGCGTCTGAAACTGGCCAATCCCGATCTGAACAGTCGTATAGAGGCGTTCCGCTACAATGGTGAACCCATAACGAACTACGAAATGGAGAGTGCTCCGCTACAGGGACTTGCTCTGTTGCTTGGACACAAAGCCATGACCGTATGTTCGATAATCGCCAATCGCGTCAACACCAATGCTACGCCTAACTACAAAACCGCCGTGCGCGACCTGGTAGCAACCGTTCTCGACCGAATTTAGTTTTACAACATTTAAGATAGAATTTTTTTTAATGCAATATAATTGTATTATATTTGCAAGTAAAATGATATCATTATGGAAGCATCTTTACAGAAGAAAGCAACAATGTTTCGCTTGAATACGGAGCTGGTAGACCGCCTCAAAGAATTGGCTAAACGTGAGCATCGAAGTCTTAACAATTTTGTGGAATGCATATTGTTAGATGTCGCGTATAATGAACCTAATGAGGAAACGAAGGCTGCTATAGCCGAAGCACGTAGCGGAAAACTCAGAAGTGTTCCACCAGTGGATACATCATCGGCAGAATCAATGTTCAAGTCGATGGGCTTATGAAAAATTTACGTCCCTCCTCTCAGTATAAGAAGGATTTAAAGCGTATTCGCAATGACTCTAAGAAAATTGAGGTATTGCTGAAAATACTGAGTATGCTTGAAAATGAAATTCCAATTCCCCCGAAATACAAACCGCATAAACTTAGCAATGACTATGCCGGTTGTTTTGAATGTCACATTCAAAGTGATTATTTGTTGATATGGATTGATGAAGAAACTAACGATATCGATCTGGTACGTCTTGGTTCACATTCCGAATTATTCGGAAATGGAGCAAAGCGATAGACAAATTCAGCGGTTGTAGCGAAAAAAATGGCAGGTGAGGGCTGTAGAATTTGCATAATCGAAAATTCGTGCGTACCTTTGCCAAGCCTTGACCGATGTAGATAGGCACAGGCTGCCTGAATGGTGGAATGGTAGACACGAGGGACTTAAAATCCCTTGGCCATAACGGCTGTGTGGGTTCGAGTCCCACTTCAGGTACAAATATGCGTCGTTATTTCTGACCGACTGCACAATGTAGGGATGCTCCATGGAGCATCCTTCTGATTTTAATAGGATCCGCTGCAGTACGAAATAACGAACCATTGTCAATTTGTTGATAGTAACGGGGATGCTCCATGGGACATCCCTACACTGAGAATGGAGCTTTGATGGCATCCGTGATGTTTTAATTTTTGATGCGCTTATGAGCAGCACGCTTATACTTGGAATTGAATCGTCGTGCGACGACACATCGGCGGCCGTTGTGCGCGACGGCTTGCTGTTGAGCAACGTTATAGCCAGCCAGAAGGTACACGAGGAGTATGGCGGCGTGGTGCCCGAACTTGCTTCGCGCGCCCACCAGCAGAACATTGTGCCGGTGGTCGACACCGCACTGCGTCGCGCCGGAGTGGAAGCATCCGAACTGTCGGCAATAGCATTCACACGCGGCCCCGGCTTGTTGGGGTCGTTGCTTGTCGGCACTTCGTTTGCCAAAGGTCTGTCGCTTGGCACGGGCGTGCCGCTGGTTGATGTCAACCACCTGCATGGCCACATATTGTCGCACTTCATACGCCAGTCGCCCGACGACGAGGTGCCCGAATTCCCGTATCTATGTCTGCTTGTGTCGGGCGGAAACTCGCAGATTGTGCTCGTCAACGGACCCGACGACATGAAGCTGCTCGGACAGACTATTGACGACGCCGCAGGCGAAGCGTTCGACAAATGTGCGAAGGTAATGGGATTGCCTTACCCCGGCGGACCATATATTGACCGTCTGGCGGCTGAAGGCGATTCGCACAGGTTCAAGTTTTCAAAGCCACATATACCCGGTTTCGACTATAGTTTCAGCGGGCTGAAAACATCGTTTCTCTACACATTGCGCGACAATCTGCGCCTCGATCCTGATTTTGTAGAGAAGAACAAGGCCGACCTGGCGGCATCGCTGCAGCGCACCATTATCGAAATTCTGATTGACAAACTCGACAAAGCTGCCCGTCACACCGGCGTCCGCACAATAGCCATAGGTGGCGGCGTGTCGGCCAATTCAGGTGTGCGTCAGGCTGTGGCCGACTATTGCGCTGCTCGCGGGCTGAAAGCATTTATTCCGCAGCGTGCGTTCACAACCGACAATGCCGCCATGGTAGCCATTGCCGGTATGTTCCGTTACCAAAGCGGCTACACATGCCCGATCGATGCCGCGCCATTTGCCCGTGTAACCATTTAGCGAATCTTTTCCCGGTTTAGCGGTGGCACCACTACGTGGCGCATCGCGTGCATGTTGGGTTACAGGGGCTGCGAACCTCTAACGAGGCTCTTACCCCTGCCTACTATTCCCGTGGCAGCTACGCAGCCTTGCCTAAGGGGAGGGCTGATGCGGATTTAAACAGCGGATAAAACCGTATTTCCGATGCATAAGTTAAAATTATGTGGGTTGGATGCGGATAATTTCAAGTGTATGGTGTCAACTATTGTGAGGTGTCGTCCGGCCGGACGACGATTATATAGTAACCGCGGCACGTGGAGCTTCAGCGACACGTGCCCGGCTTCCCCGATAACACTTTTGGCGTCTGGAAAGACGCCGATTTACGCAATTAATAACTTGCATAATATCAGTGATATATCCATTCCAAACAGGTAAACCGGCGTCCTCCAGACGCCAATATCACGACACATATACCGGGCACGTGTCGCTGAAGCTCCACGTACCCGGTTACTAATTAATAACGTCCTAGCGGACGTCAAAGGAGGGCGCGGCGGGCGATTAATAATGTCATGGCGGACGTCAATGTAGGTTGCGGCGGGCGATGGCGTCGGGGTGGTTGCGGCGGATGAAGCCGAAGAGGCTTTTGTAGTTTAGGCTGAGGCGATCGGCAATTGATTTGAGGGGCTCGGCGGTTGTTTCGAACAGACGGACAGCTTCGGCATACTTTTGTGCACTGCGGACGAGCACGCGCCGGCCGTTGGGGGCGACGGTCATGCCCAGTGAGGCGGCTAACGCGGGTTCATGCTCGTGAAGATAGAGGCGGAATGCTTCTGCGTTCAGGCCAAATTCGTGTGCCACTTCGGCTGTGGAAAGGCCGGAAGTGCGCAGGCGGCCAATGGCGTCGGCATACTTGACTGCTGTGGATTTTTGGTAGGGCTTGGTCGATGACAGCTGTGGCAGAGGGGAACCGGGCGCTGGACGGGCGCAGCGGTGGTCGAGAATCAGTTCGGGGTGCCATGTGCGCAGATAGTTGCGCAGACCGTTCAGAGGCAGCCCTGTGGCGGCGGCAACCTGTTTTTGGGTCATGGCGGTTGTGCTGTAGAGCCGGACGGCTTCGGTGTATTTTTCGGTTTGAGCGTCGGCGGGGAGGTGGCGCTGGCCATTGCCGGTGAGAGCGCCTGTGAGTTTGCCCCCCTTGGCGCAGGTGCGTTTGTCTGAGCGGCGGTTGAGCAGCTCTTTGTGGTAGAACAACAGATGCTGTCGCAGCCCGGAGAGCGACAGGCCGTAGAGAGCGGCGGTGTGGCGCACGGTGTCGTCCGACGAACGCAGGTGGTCGACCGCGTCGGCATACTGGGCGTTGCTCACCGGACTTGGTGCACCGCCGGGGCGCGAAATGAGTCCGCGGCGTTGACGCTCTTTCTCGCGACGCTGAAGAATTTCCGGAAAATGGTTGCGCAACTGGTTGCCAAGCCCGGTCGGGTTGAGGTGGAACAGGTGGGCAATCTGCGAAATGTTGTACTCGATGTAGGCTGCGTTGTCGCATGCCAGAATAGCGTCGCGATAGCGGGCATGGGCAGCGGCGGTCTGGCCTTTCTGCTTTTTCAACAGCCGTGTCTGTGCATCGGTCGCATCGACGCCATGGCGTTCAAACATCAGCTCACGGCAGTGGCGCTGAATGTATGATCGGAATCCGGCAACGGGCGTAGCCGTGCGTTCGCAAATCTCGCGTATCGACAGCCGCGTAGTGCGGTACAGCTCCAACGCCGGCCGATAACGAGCCTCAGTGTCCCCCGACATCACCTCGCGCCTAATAAGATTACTGATATTCCTTCACACACCGAATAGGACGCGCCATTGACTTACGACCATTGAAGTGAGTGGTGGAAACAAGAGGTGTGGGATCTGGATAGTCCTCACCGAGAACAAAACTATAGCCCGAATTGCCAAGGTTAGCAGGGCCATTATTATTAATATTGGTACAGTTACTCCAAAGATAAATAATGTGGGGATTCATATTTTGTCCCGCGGAAATTAATAACGTAGAGTGGTAAGGACTGTCCCAACGTTGCCCTGTTGGAGTAAATGTTATTTCCGAGCCATAACCTTTTTTAGAATAAGCAATCCATTTATAATATTTATCTTTATACCTATCGGTTCCTTTATCGTCTAACTTAGTCCTTGTTCCGTTAAAACCCACTTCCAGTGTCGTTCCACTATTTGTAAAATTATTATCAGCGCGACCGTTGACAAAAATGTTGAAGAATGTAGTTGGAGGTACAACAAAACCAGCAGGGGACGGATCATAAACAGTTTTAACAGCAGAATAGGCATACTCAGGAGTAAAAACATGGCAATTGTTTTCCATTACACCTTCAAGTGTTATATCTCCTTGTCCAGCATAATTATTCCATAGATTATAATATGTGTAAGAATTTGTTATGATCCAATCGTTTGTAGTACGTCCGTTGATTGCTACGAGTAATGCATGTGGTTCTTGAATGCCTCTTTCAATCGTTGAGTTTGGATCAAGAGAATTTCTAACATCATAAAGAATGGGGCCGAAGTTGGATTTTATGTGGTTTTCATTGTTGATGAAGCCAACCATGGGATCTTTGCGCCCCCACTGATAGTAGGTATTGTTTCCAATCCAATATTCAATTACTTCGCCTCGCTGCAATACATTAATATCTTTAACTGGCTTAGACGTGCTTGGATTGCCTGTCTGTTTGAAAGTGATAGTGCCTGTACGTTTAAGATAACCTACGAATTTTACATCGCACCAGCCAAGATTGCAGGGAGCTGCAGTGAATGATGTCACTCCTGCAGTGGTAGGAACTAAGTTATCAGTATATGTGTCACATTCTACGAAGCCTTTTTTTAACACAAGATCGTCGGATTCGTCGAACCAATGTTCACATGTCCATATATGCCAACTCCACAATATCGTGTTATCAGAATTTCGTACTGCAATGATACTGTTGGATTGCTGTAGATCGAGTTGATTAATTTTAAAAACTACAAATTTTTCACCTCCTATAGTTTTCAGATCTACAGAGTCTTTATTGATGATATTGTAGGCATCGGACCATAGTAGAGTGGCATTGTCGGCTCCTTCGATGTAGGGAGATTTGATTTCTTTGCCGTCGTGTTTAACAAAATCATGAGCTGTATGTTGATAGACAGCATCAAGACCTTTTCTGTTGTTCTTGTATGCTTTTTCGTTTGTTACACCATTTGTGATTGCATTCCCATAAACAAGAGGAATAGCATACCAACCCCCACGGTTAACTATATAGCAGTTGGCTGTATTTCTGGTGTTCAGGCCTCCGTTTCTTTTTGACAAGTCAATTGGCTCGTCTTTTGAACCAAGGGTATGATTTGCACGCATTTGCCAGTCGCCATCCCAATCGGTGGCTACATACTGCGATTTAAAGACGACATTATAAGTATTCTCAATTTTATCACCTGAATTTCCTCCGCTAAACTTTGTCTGTTCTTGATCGGGGAACCATTCGTTGGATTCCACTACCATTGGAAGTAAATGTTTATATTCTTCGATCTTTTTCTGAATACTATTGTTATCGCTTCCGTTTGTTCCAGGTGTTGATTCAGCAGACCATTTTACAGGTTCTTTTATAGCTGTATTATTTTTACGCTGACGATAGCTTTTGACAGTGTAAAATGCGTTTTCGGTTACGGTGTAATTAACAATAATGCTATTGTCGTTTACTTTGAATGAGCATAATTCAGGATGTGCTTTTTCTTCAGCTGTATTTGGAAGCGCTTGTTCGGAACCGGTGACTTCGAAGATGTATTCCCAGAGTTCGGAGGAGGTTGAGATTGTATAGATGTACTCTTTGCCGGCTTCCCAAAGAGGGATGTCGGCGGTTTTGAGTTTGCCACTGAGGGTTTTGAGTTCATCGCCCGATTTGAATGTGATTTTGAGCAGGGCTTTGTCGTCGATTTCCTGCGGAATGAGCATGAAAGTTTTGTCGTTCCACCCTTTTTTGTCGTTGATGGGGGTTAGATCGCCTACGGGTATGCCGTTGTTATCTTTGTCGGGGTCGTAGAGGTCGACGGTCTTGTAGTTGAAGGTCTGGGTGTAGTCGGTGGGTGCGCCAAGGTTGTTCCAGGTGAATGCGGGGGCTGATTCGGCTTCGGGGTTGAATGTGCATGTGCCGGAGCCGGCGATGTCAGTCAGGGTGATGTCGACAATTTCGCCGTTGACAACGTCGCGCACGGCAAATTTGATTGCCGCCAGGGCGTGGCGGAAATTGAGGGGCACGTAGTCGTGGTCGATTGTGCCGGAGTTGTGGCTGCATGTTGTTGTGGCGAACATCAGGTCGGGCTGATGTTCGGCGTCGCGGCGCTTGCCTTCGGTGTCAGTGAAGACGGGTGGGGTATAGCTGAATGTGATTTCTTCGGCGCCAAGGTCGAAACCGGTGCCGAGCATGCCGATTGAGTCGCCGGGAGCGAAGGCGTTGAAGCGCAACTGGCGCTGGTCGAGCCAGTAGTAGATAGGATTGTCGATGTACCACACGTCACCGGCAGCGTCGTTGACAAATTTTTCGACTTTAGTCTGCGGGATGTAGGCCTCGTTTTTGTCGGTGTATTTTGCAACGACGAGGAAGTTTTTATGCACATCGGCAAACGATTTGACGTCGTTCACCTGGGCTGCGCGCGAAGTGGCGTCGGTGTCGGGGTGGCGGCCGGTTGAACGCTCCGATTCGGAGGCTACGTAGCGGTGGATATAGAGTGTGTCGGAGCCTTCGGCGAAGACTACCGGGGGGAGGTCGACATTTTCGGCGATATTACCTGGGTCGGCGGCGCGTGAGTTAACCGATGGCGATTCGAAGCCTGACGACACATCGAAGCGAATCACATTGTCGGGCAGGCGCGACAGGTCGCCTCGGTCGAAGGTGTCGTCGACGCACGAGCTTGTTGCCAAAGTCAGGACGACGGCCAGGAGTGTGTATATGTGATAGTATGTTGATTTCATCGTTTTCGGTTGGTCGGTTTACATTTCAATTTCGGTGCGTCCACCCACGGCCCATGGCTCGACGGAGAGTTTGAACCAGATCTGGTGGAGATCGGCTTTGACGTGGAAGCGATAGAGGTCGTTGCGGCGGAGGTCGAAGCGGGGGCCATCGACGCCGTCGGCGTTAGTGGTGTTGCCGTCGGCATCGTAGGTTGCGAAGTTCAGCTCGAAGTCTTTGACGTGGGAGTCGTCGATGCGGACGTGCATTGCTATGCGCGAATAGTCGACGCCGGAGCCGATGTTGCGGAACTCAGGCAGATAGGCGATCCATTTGTTGTTGTCTACCTTAAGCATTTGGAAACTACGGTTTAAGGCATCGGAGTGGTTCTTGTTGTCGGCGAACGGCAGATGAAGGTCGGCTATGTAGTCGGTTGCCCAGCTGGTGCCTTTGCCGTATTCGCCTTCGGGTGCGCAGAAGCCTTCGGGATTGATGCCTATGATGAGCGGGTCGCCAGTGAGGGTGAAGTTGCGCGAGCCTCCGTCGAAATTGACTTCCACTTTGGCCACGGCGCGGAGCAGATCGACTGTGCCGAGATTGTAAGTTTTGTTTTCGACGTAGACTACGCCTGTTTTCAGCTCCGACAGGCCGTAGAAGGGGATCAGGCGGCGGTCGGCGATGCTGAGCACGAAGCTATCGAATGCCTTGAATCTGGCCCAGGCGGCGTTGACAAATTCGGTGACGGTGATGCCCGTCAGGTCGACGCCGGCATGGAAGTCGGGATAGTCGGGCCAGTTGGCAAGCACCATTACCTTGAAGTTGGAGTGAGCCTTCAGCTCATCGGGGGCTATGCCGGTGAAGGTGTAGATCCAGTAGTCGTTACCGGCAAGTACGTGCATGTCGCCGGGGGAGTTCCAGTCGGTGATGTAAGTGTCGTTTTCGTCGAAGAAATAGATGCGATAGCGCAACGACTGGAAGTCGATGTATGATTCAAGTCCCGGACCTTGTTCGTAGTTGCCCTCCGAGTCGGCAGCATTGGCACGCGAAATGCGTGGCGACGGAGCCGCGACACGGAACCCGATGCTGAGCATTCCGGCTCGGTCGGCTTCGCCTTCGCCTCCGGCAGGAGGTGGGGGCGAGTCGTTGCCGCACGCCGCAAGGGTCACAACTGCAAGGACAGCTGCGACAAGGCCTGACAGACGGCGGATGATATGTTTAGAACCGGTTAAAACCATCGGGTGATTGTTAGTGTAAAGTTGAATTGTTGCGAACTATTCGCCAGGAGTTGATGTAGATCACGGTGCGGATCCACTCGTTGTTCTGGTCGAGGAAGAATGTCAGAGGGTATTCGTCCTGACGGTCGAGATACTCCTGGTCGCCGAGCGGACGGTGGCCGTCGGGGGTGTAGTAGTAGCCTTTGACGAGGAGCAGGGTTTCGATAAGAGGCACAGACAGGATGAGGGCGCCTTTTTTGTTGCGGACGGTGAGCATGGCGTCCTGGCTGCGGTTGGCCATGAGGCGGCCAACGGTGAGTTCGCTGACAATGGCGCTGACCGAGCTTTGCACGCGGCTGGGAGCCTGGTCGGGCTGGCGGTCGGGGTCGTCCTCAGGGTGGAAGGATGCTGTTCCGCTGTCGATGCGCCAGGGGTGGTAGGTCAGATTCTGATCGGGGAGCAGGAAGTTGTCGTGGTCATAGTGGCCGTTGGCGTCGGTGATGGTGATCACGTAGTCGTCCTTGTCCATTGGAGCGCCCGACAGGTGCTGGAGCACGACGCGGATAACGTTGGTGTCTTTTGTCAGGTCGACTGTGTGCACGTGGTGGCCTTCGTCCTGAGTCATGTCGACGTTGTCGAGCCGGCCGTGATAGAGTCGGCCGATGTCGTTACGGATGTGTCCGCCGTCGGCTTCGCCGATGGTCTGGTCGGGATCCTCGCGGTGGATGCGGCATGTGTGGTGGTGGATTTCGGGTTCGGGCTGAGCATCGGGGTTCACTTTGAAGTGCTCGCTCTCCTTGACTCCACACCATGCCAGCAGGTTGTAGTGGCCGGGCGCCAGGCCGCGAAGTTCAATCTGGAAGTTGCGGGCTTCGTCGGGGGTGACATGGCGCGACACGGTTGTGACGAGCCGTCCGTCGGTGTCGAACACATGAAGGTCGACCGAGGGAACCTCGGCAGGGAAAGCATCGACAAACTTCATGTTCATGTCGTAGTTGAAGCGGATGATGTGAACGGGATCGCAATCGCCTTCGCCGTCGTATATGGTTGAATCGCACCCGGTCAGAGCCGCAACGGCGGCCAGAGCGGGAAAGATTCGCAGCAGTTTGTCAAAAAGCAGATGTTTCATATTGTTGCTTCCGATTGGTTTGTCAGGCAGCCGGGGTGGAAAACTCGCGGTTGCTTAGGGGGTTATATGTTGTCCGGCCGAGGCCGGCAGTGAATTGTCGATAGAAAAAAAAGAGGAGAAAGAGAGTCCCGGCTTACGGCCGGCAGTTGGAAAAATGTTTTGAGGAAAACGGGCCGGCCAACCGGCTTTTGGCGGCCGGCCCGTTTGAGATATAGTTTCAGAGGTTTTGCGATGGTTGGTATGATGCCTTGCGGGCATCTTTTCGATCGCTGATCGGTTGGTGGTTGCAGTCGGCAGCTTGCCGGAGGAGGGGAGGTGAGGCATAATTGTGATTTCGTCCGCTTTGTAGGGATGTTTCATGGAACATCCTCTTGATTAGCAGTTGGATACATTTGTAAACAACGTAAAGAGCCAATTTATTGATTGTAAGGAGGATGCTCCATGGAGCACCCCTACAAAGCGGGGTTTATTCGCTTGTCTGCTCCCTCTTTTGCCTGCGGCGTGACCGGCTGCGCAAGAGTTTGGATTAGTGGATTGTAGCGCTGTTCTTTACTAAACGCCAGGGGAGAACGTTGATCTTGGCGCTGATGAACGACGGTGGAATATCGCCTGGACGGTCGGGGTTGATTGGTTTGCCGGGTTTGATTACCGGAGTACCCAGACCAAAGAGTCCGTTAAGATCGACTTTGTAGATGTGGTTGCGTACAACACCGAACAAGAAGTCCTGAGCATCTTTTGCGTCTGAAGCTCCTGTCAGACCATAGAAGCCTTGATGACGGATTGTGTAGTAGAAGTATGTTTTTCCGTCTTTCCAATACAGAATGTCAGGCTCGTTGATTTTGTCGAGCTGGGCTTGGATTTCGCTGTCAATTTTTGCTTTAACAGCTGCCTTAAGATCGTCGGAGAGTGATGTTGTAACATCTACGCCATCGACAGTGGCGGTGACATCGTCTAACGAATAAGTCACATTATTTTGGAGTACACTTGCTTCCCAGTCTTCAGCTCCGAATTTATTGTCGGCTGTTATTTCCTTGATGTCAAGCTTAAACATGGCAGGTGTGAGTCCTGTTTCGAACGCGTGGCTAACAACAATCTCGACGTCTTTTTTCTGTTGTGCAGTAATAGCTTCTCCATTAAGGGTGAGCTGAGCCCAATCGATATTGCGAACAGCTTCGTTGGCGTGGGTTGCTGCGTGAACGAGCAGATTGTCGGCAAACATGTAGTCGGAACCCAGGCGAACCAGATCGATACCTTGGCCTTCGGTTTTCACTCCGACTTCATTGCCGTCTTTGTCGTAGGCGTGAAGCACGGCAACTACCATCACTTTTGTGTTTCTTGACGCACCGTCATTCGAATATACATTGTTAGCATAGGTTGGAGCATAATCGAATGTGTTGGGGTTGATGTACTCTTTGAATCCGGAAGTGCTTTGGCCTTCTGTATCATCCCATGAGTAATATTCGAGGTTAGCAAAGCCTGTTGTTGCCCAATAGCTACGTTTGTTGAGAGGATCGTTCCAGCGGAATGCTTTATAAGGCTCAGGGGTTCCTTGAGCGTATGTGTAAGCGCCATCGAACGGATTTGGGGTAATAGGCTTTATCAAGTTTACAGACTGAGTCAAGACATTCAGACGGATACCTCTTATTTCCGGTTTGATAGTAACCTCGGTTTCCGACAGATTGGAGTGGTTGTAGAGGAGAATAGTTTTTACTTTTTTGTCACCTTCCTGAGAAACATAATAGTTGTCATCGGTAACAAATCCATTGTTATCGACTGCGAATTTAGGAGCCGAAACATCGATACGGGCTACTACACGTTCAACGTAGATTTCAACGTATTTTTTCTGGATATCACCAGTAGTTGCACCTAAATATTTCTTTTCATCGGCGGTGTAGATGTTATCTTCAGTAATCGGTACCAAAACAGCTTTATTACCTTCAGTCGGAATTCCGGTAGTTGAGCCGGTTTCATAATAAACGCTGTTGGACATCATCTGTCCTTTACCAAAGTTAGCGTCAGTGGCACCATTGTCTAATTTGCGTGAAGAAATATTAAGCAAATAATTTTTGTTGCGACTCATTAAATCGGCTACAGTTTTTACATCTCTGTTGAGTTCGTTTGCATCGTTTGCACTTGAATTCAGAGCTGCTGCAACTTTTTTGTAGTTAAGACCGGCTCTCAGACGGACTTCGACAGTTGCATACTTTTCGATGAAAGGATTCTCGGAAGGATTCTCAGGTTTTTTAAATTCTGAGTTGTCGATTTTTTGAACGTCGACACAATTATCATCATCGTTGAAGAAGAAGAAAACAATGTTCGATACGGCGCTTTCATTCTCTGTGCCGTCTTCGTAGTTATCGTAGCCATTGTCGGCTGCGCGGCTGCCGGCAGCGGTCGGCATTTCGATTGATACTGTAACGTAGCTGTCGCCTTCGTTAACGTCGGGAGCGCCGGGACTGTTACCTGCGGGTTCGTCGGATGAGCAAGCTGAGAGTGCGAGGGTTCCGAGAAGACCCATAAAAAATTTGTTGAATTTCATAATGATTGATATTGATTTTAATTGTTGCTTTTTCGATTTAACGGGCTTTCGCCAGGGAAAACCTGAATAGGATTAATTGGTTTGATTAGAGAGATTTAATTGATTTTTGAGGGTTAATATTTTAGTTAGTATTTATTTTAGAGTCACAGATTCGGTTTCTTGTTTGGAATGAGCGCGGATGCGATCGATTTCGTTGAGGGTTGATTGGGACTGGCGAATTTCGGCAGCCTGTTTCATGAGGCGCTCGGCAGTGTCGTAGTCGCCACGGAGAAAAGCGAGTGATCCGCGGGCGTAGACTGCTTCGGCCGACGAGCCGGCGCGCTGGAGATAGCGTTCGGCTGTCTGATAGTCGTGGCGCTGCAGGGCGGCGTTGGCGGCATTGATGTTTGCCACTTCGTTGTCGGGGAACATGCGCACGGCTGTTTCGTAGACCTCGTTGAACTCGTCGCTGCCGGGTTGGGCGGCGTTGCCGAGCAGGAAGAATTCGCGCAACGACAGGCGCGAGGGTCGTGTGCGCATAACCTGGCGAATCTTGTCGAGGTCATCGAAGCGACTGATTTCGTAGGTGATGCGATAGTCGGTGTGGCGCAGGGGAGGGTAGAAGTTCTGGAGCATGAAGCGATATTCGGCGGGGAACTGGCGCTTGATGTGTGCCTCTTTTGCGTCGGGTTCGAGCGGTGAATCAATGATTTCGAGGATTGCATCCTTGTTGTCGATGTTTGAGGCGACAACGGCGCGGCGGAGACCGGCCCAATCTTCAGGCTCGAAGTCGGTTGTTATGATGTTTTCGGGGAGCTTGTAGAGCTGACCGATGTAGTGTTTCAAGGCTTCAGTACGGCCAATGGCGAGGTCGCGGTTGTGGGAATAGGGCGATTCGGGCGAAGCGTAGCCTTTGAGCCAGATTCCGGTGACACGCACGTCGGGGTCGTTGATGACGGTGTCGATGGTTGCCTGGATTTTGCCCAGCTCGCGCTCGTTGTTGCGATAAGAGGGGCGGATGTCGGTTTTGTCGACAACGAAGTCGATGAACGCCTGTCCTTCGAGCGATTCGATTTTAGGGCCTTCGCTCTGTGCGGCGAAGTAGACAATCTCGGGAATAGCGGGGTCGATGCGGAAGTAGTCGGTCAAGGAGTCGACTGCTTCGGCAAGAAGACAGTTGGTGCAGCCGTAAAGGCGGCGACGGATGATGACGTGGGAGTCGTCCATCCACTGCTGCCAAGGCACAGACTGGCTGTAGGGCAGGAGTGAGGGGCGCTCGTTGTCGCGCACCATTTGTTCGTCGGGGGCACCGATTGGGTGTCGTCCGTTGCGGAGATAGTTGATGTAGCGCTGGCGCCCGTAGACGCCTACGGGGTGGAGAGCCAGGGTGTCGCCGCTGTCGGAGATAATGAGCGGTGTGATTATTTGTGCGCGGTTCGATTTGACGTCGGTAGGGGTGAGGTCGAAGTTCATCTGCACCACCATGTAGTCGCCGAGTCGGTCGTAGCTGATGCTATCGACGCCGACAGGGGAGATGTTGCCGGCCGAGGCCTGCAGACAGGCACCGGCTACAAGCATGGAAAGAATAAGTGAAAGGTTCTTTTTCATCGTCGTAATGTTGGTGTCAGAAAGTGTAGACTAAGTTGATGGCGGCTTTTGTGGGGCCGACGTAGTTGTGAGGGTGACTTTTGTCGATCTTCTTTCCGCAGTCGGCACAGCGAAACTGGTCGTAGCGGGTGTAGGTCCAACCGAAGCCTATTTCGGCCTCGATGTTCCACGACGGAGAAATGACCCAGGCGTAGCCATAGGCTATTCCGGCACCACCGAACCAGCCTTGATAGCGGTAGTCTTTGAGTTTGCGGAAATCTGTTCCGAGGAAGTTGATCGGAATGTCGAGGCCACCGATGTTGTACTGTCCGCCCAAGAGGTGGGCGCCAACGAAGTGACCGGCAAACCGGTCGCAAAACCAGTACCGGATTTCGGGCTGAACGAGCCAGTGTTTCCAACGCTTGTCGTTGCCCATAGTCCAGGCGTTGAACTGACCGGAAAGGTCGAAAGTCCACCTTGGAGCGAGCCCGAATTCGACTCCGATATTCGGACTTACAAGGGCGTCGCTGACAAAATTGGTTTTGATTGCGACATCCTGAGCAAAAAGTTTTGGGGCTGCAGCGAGAAGAAGCGAAGCCACAAATAGTTTAGTTTTCGTGCAAAAGAAATGTCCGGTCATTTTATTATATATGTAGCTACTTTTTATGGTGTAACTGACTGAGATTCAAGTATTACCTCTGCAATAAAGACATAGTAACTCTTAGTAAGAGAT
>CAYQYL010000019.1:0-28467 GCA_964421745.1 uncultured Muribaculum sp.
CGGTCTCAAACACCGTTGGAGCAATCCGTGCCGGTTCGACCCCGGCTCCGGGTACAAGGCGGGAATCTTCTTCGAAGGTTCCCGTTTTTTCATAGACACCATAAAACTTAATTCACAATAAATCAAACGTTTTTTTGAAATATGGAAGTAGTGGCATATCGCAAAAATCTTCAATTAATCCTTATTACTTTAGCGACTTTGGCTTTAACAGCTCTTTTCTGGTTTGTTCACCTTCACCCTACCGGAAAAGCCAAAGATTCATCTGACATGATGATGGTCTTCGGTGTGATTTTTTGTAGTGCCATGAGTGTAATTCTCATAGGTTGCCTGTTGTACAATCTGATAAGCAGACCCCCGGCAATAATCATCTGTGCCGACAAAGTGATTGCCTACTCCAACTTTGGCCGGGAGATATTTAAAGCCTATTATAAAGATATTGATCATTTTGAACTCACCAAGGTAATGAACAATGATTTTATTTCAGTCTATTATAAAGAGCACGTCAAATTATTCAAAATACAACAATCATCATTTTTAAAAAAGAGGCTTTACTCATCTAATCAAAATTACACCGGGACAATCGAATCAATACCCGCGTCCTCTCTATCGATCAATGGTGCTGAGCTTTGCAATATCATGAACGAATATCTGCACAACTACAACGAATCAAACCTTTGACAATCAACGCAAACATCTGGTCTTTATAATCAGAGCAAAAGCAACCTACATTTGCGAATATAGTTTATTCTAATTATTTTTGTATTATGACAAATGACAGGTTTAACATATCAGCTCAAACGAAAGAAGCAATTAAATCTTTTTGGAGTATCAAAGAAAAACAGCATATTCTTAGCGGCGATTCGTCCAATAGAGGTGCGGTTACAGGAGGTAAACAATTAGATGGTTTCTTAACGTTGATCCGAAATGCGTGTATTGCCGTTGGTGTTCCCCCATACTGTCTTTACGATAAGAACAATTATATTCCCGGTTTCTTCCGCTCATCTAAAGACTGGGATTTTGTAATTATCAGCCCTAATGGGAAACTCATAGCCACTATCGAACTAAAGTCCCAAATAGGATCTTATGGGAATAACTTTAATAATCGCGCCGAAGAAGCGTTGGGCAGTGCAACTGATTTGTGGACAGCATACAGGGAACGACAATTCCCGACTCACGGAACCCCTTGGGTGGGTTACCTTATGTTGATTGGCAGAGATAAAAGATCAACTTCTCCCGTTAAGAACCACACAAACCATTATCCTGTCCGGAGCGAATTTGAAGATGCATCTTACATGGATCGTTATCGTATTTTATGTGAGAAATTAGTGACAGAACGACTTTACACCTCCGCATGCCTCCTATGGACTGCTGACACATTAACATTCGGTAACGTGTCCGATGAATTATCAATAGAGCGGTTTATATCATCGTTACAAGGATTTTTACTTGGGTGTTCAGATGAGTTCAAATAATGCTTTATATGGCTTAAGATCTAACGGATTGAATCATGGCGAGGTTTATACTTCGCCTGAAGTCATATGCTTTATATTGGACGCTGTAGGATATACGCCACTATCAGATCTTTCTAAGAAATATATTTTAGAGCCGTCTTTTGGAAATGGCGACTTTCTTATCGAGATTCAGCACCGAATCGTGGAATCATCAAAAAAACACGGTTTCGATCCTGTGGAAACATTCCAGAAATGTGTCTTTGCCTGTGAAATAGACACTCATAAGTTCGCTGCATGTATTGAACGCTTACAAGTTTCAATGCCCCAACTCACTCCTGCAAATTTTAAAAATGAGGATTTTTTACATACCGATTGGAACAATGAATTTGATATAATTGTAGGCAACCCACCTTATGTTAGGTATGAGAATATACCTATTGAAGCAAGAAACACCTACAAAGCCATATTTAAGACATTTTATTATAGATGCGACTTGTACGTCTTATTTTATGAGCACTCACTTAAATTCCTAAAATCTGGCGGAAAGCATGGGTTCATCTGTTCAAACAGATGGCTTAAGAATGAATATGGGAAAAAATTACGGTCACTTATCGGACAATCCTATAATTTAGAAAAAATAGTTGATATTGAAAAACTTGATGCTTTTCAAGAGTCTGTTCTTGCCTATCCACTAATATCGATCATTTCCAACAGCCCGAATAAACAAATTGTTGAGATTGCAACCGTAGATAAACTTAGTGAATTGAACAGTAAGATTCAATACAAACACAGGATCTGTACTGACGATGATCTTCGTTCTTTATTCACCATAGACAACTATGCCGAACTCCCCACTATTGAGGAACAAGGATTCTCTATTGGCATAGGTGTAGCCACTGGCGCCGATAAAATATTCATCAACCGGGATTTAATAAAAAACGTAGAATCTGATTTGATCATTCCAATTATTTGTTCAAAAGATTTGTCGAAAAATCGGTTCCAATACAATGGTTTATATCTATTTAATCCGTACGATCGGTTTGGAAACCTTGTTAACCTTGACTCTTATCCCAGAGCCAAAGCCTATTTGGAACAGTACAAAACAATTCTTCAAAACAGATATATCGCGAAAAAGAACAGGCCATGGTACTCGTTAATTGATAAAGTTAAACCTGAATTGTTACACAAATCCAAGATACTAATCCCAGATATATCAGCTAATACGCATGTATTCGTCGATAAAGGGAATTTTTATCCGGCGCATAATATCTACTATATTATATCTGATTCTCAAGACAAGGAACAGTTGTATATATTGGCGGCATTCCTGATGTCGGATTTTGTCAGGAACCAGTTAATAGGATATTCTAATAAAATGAACGGAGGCCTTCCAAGGTGGCAAAGCCATGTTCTCAGGAAACTTAGAATCCCTCGCATAAACGAAATCAACACACACTATAGAAAGATTTTAATAACCGCATATGAACATTTTAATATTACGGAGATTAATCGAATCGTGAATCACATTTGGGAATTAACTTCGAATCGTGCTATTACTCCCAAAACAGGCGGCACTCAATTATCGGTGTTTAACAAATTGAGTGTTAGCTAATTTTACGCAGTAACAGCTAAACGACATGTCGTGCACCAACGCTAAATATTCCGATGCCGATATAGTTATTTACTATAACTATTGGAAATTTATTGTCTTGATTTTAATCAGTGCCGTTTTCACAGTTTGTGCTGTAGGCATAATCAGAAGCAATGAATTTGATTTAAGTTCACGGATAATCTGTGGCTGGGTAGGTGCAATTTTTATGGGAACAGCAACACTGTTTTTTCTGTTCGAATTTTTGCATCGCGCAATCTGCAACATTCCTGTTATAGCCGTTTATCCCGATCATGTTGTTTACATCCCGCCTTTTAAAAAGAAATTATTTATTGCCTACTACCAGGAAATTGAACATTTTGAGATCTATAAGATTCAATCAACAGAGTTGCTCTCACTCCACTATAAAAAACACGTAATAAAAGAAAAAGAACAGAACGCATCCGATATAAAAAAATGGTTCTTATCTTTCAACTATATTTTTTCAGGCGCTATCGAATCGATACCCGCCTACCAACTGACAGTGAAAGCTGGCAAGCTGTGCGACATTCTCAACCTGTACCTTCAGGAATTCAACAAAGCAGCATCCCAAGCTCCGGCAGTGAAAGCGGCCATAGATGATAAATAGCGTGTTGACCCGAATTTGTAGCTTAATTAACGAAATATTTCCATAATTCTGATTATCTTTGCGAAGCGGTTGTTAAACTAACCACAGCCTTAACCATGTCAACTACACAGAACAACGATAAATATATTTTCCCGGAACCCACAATACGCCGCCTGCCCTGGTATCTTGCCTACCTTGGCCGACTGAAAGACAGCGGCGTGGAGTATGTGTCGTCGACACAGATTTCTAAAGACATCAATGTTGACGCTTCTATGATTGCCAAAGATTTGTCGCACCTCAACATAAAGGGTAAAACACGAATCGGCTATCATGTGGCAACGCTTGAGCATGAACTACAGGAATTTCTGGGCTTCAAGCACATGCACAACGCCGTGATAATCGGCACCGGATCGTTAGGGAGTCTGCTTCTTCAGGACGCCGGCTTGTACGACTACGGCCTGCGCATCGTGGCCGGTTTCGACGTCGATCCCTCGAAAAACGGAACCGTTATCGGCGGAGTGCCGATCTACAGCATGGACACCTTCGAACAACGGCTGCCGCAACTCAATGCTGAAATAGGTGTGATAACCGTTCCGGCCAACTGTGCCCAGCAGGTGTGCGACCGCATTGTCGAAGCAGGTATTCACGCACTGTGGAACTTCACACCATTCCGCATCACAGTGCCCGAAGGAATAGTTATTCAAAACACATCAATATACGCTCATCTGGCCGTGATGTACAACCGACTCGATTTGCGCAACCATTCAGGAAAAGCATGAAAATATTTGCTTTGTCTGCTCCGTACGGCCGACTGGAAATGATTCCCGACTCTTCGCTGGTGAAAGACGGTAAACCGTTTTTTATACCCGGACTGGCCGACGACGACAAATGGGATTATATGCTCGGGGTAGCGTTAAGAGTGTCGCGCCTCGGCAAAGGTATACAGAGAGAGTTTGCCGACCGCTATGTAGATGCCGCCACTGTTTGCATAATGCCCCGGCCACAGGGCGCCGACCATGCCGATATTATCAACCACTGTTTCGACGGTGCCATTATTGTAGGCAATTGGATTTCTATCGATTCACTGCCTTCGGCTCAGCCCTGGGTGTGCAAAACATCGGCCGGACAGACTGTTGAATTCAACCCACTGACAGTCACACCTCCATTTTTGGAACACATCAGTTTATGGATGTCTATGAAAATGGGCGACATACTTGTGCCGGAAAGCACAAAAGCAATAGGAGAGTTTGTCGAAGGCACTCTGTTTGAGGCTTCATTGAACGACGTTCCGTGCCTGTCGTTCCGCATAAAATAACTTGTCAATTAATGAAGAATCGATATATTCGACTATTATTTGTTGCATTTCTGCTGGTGCTTTCAACCTTATTTCCGGCAGCCGTGAGTGCTTATGCCCCCGATTACTGGGCAAGCAGCTCTGTGCTGGCCAATGGTAAATGGGTAAAAATCCGTGTCGATTCAACCGGAATGCAGCAGTTGACCCACGATCAGCTGCGCGAAATAGGCTTCCCGCATCCCGAGAAAGTTTCGGTGTGGGGCTACTCCGGAGCCATGCTGAACGACGACCGCTTCCGCAACGACATTCCCGACGATCTGCCCCAGACTCCGGCCATACACCTTAACAATAAACTGATTTTTTTTGGCGAAAACCACATACATGTCGATTTCGATGCAAAAGGTCGGCCTATACACACAATCAATCCATACACTTCGGCCGGCTACTATTTTCTAACCGACAGCCGGCCAACACTGCAGCCTCCGACTGTAGACAGTCCTGATTCCGCCTACAATCGGGTTGCCGGCCAACACACTGCTGTTGCAGTTGAAGAGCGAGAGGTTTCGATTCCAAGTAATAGCGGTGCTTTCTGGTTCGACCAACCGATGACGACCCAAAATCCGGCGTCACACTACAATTTCAGTTTAAACGGTATTGGCGACACCTCGCCGGTCCACATCGCTTATTCGTGGAGCAAAGAGAGCGGCGATCCACAGTCGATCGAATTAACCACCAATCTGGCTCCCGCCGATGAAGCCGTCAAGGAGAGCAAACAATCGACAACGAAACGATTCATGTGGCAAACCGATAGCGTGCAAGTCAGTCCCGGCGCCGATGTCCCTGACTCTATTAAACTATCGTTCGCCCTCAAACCACCTTACCAAGGCCTGTACACCGCCATGGATTGGGTGCGCATTTCATTCACCGCCGACAACAATCTTGACAATCGGCCTCAGATGCTGATGCATCTGCCGGCCGATACGGAGTACGATGCAATAAAAATGGAAATGCCACCCGAAGCCCAGCTATGGGACATCACCGGCTATAGCCCAACAGTGCTACAAGCCAATAAAGACAACATTTTCCGAATCGTTAATCCGGCAGAAACACATACGCTGATAGCCTTCAACCCGGAACAGCAGCTATTCACTCCGCATATTGAGTACGAGGTGCAGTCGCAGAATCTTCACGCCCTGCCGGTGCCGGAAATGATCATCATAACAGCGCCGGAACTGGCTGAAGCTGCCGACGAACTTGCCTCGCTCCACCGGGAGACACAAAATATGAATGTAGCAGTTGCCACCACCCTTCAGATATGCGACGAATATGGCTCCGGATCGCTGTCGGCCTACGCACTCCGCCGCATTGTAAAGCACATGTCCGACAAGTCGCCGGGCACACTTCGCTACGTGCTTCTGTATGGAGCCGGATCGTACGACAACCGGTCGGCTTCGCCCCTGTGCCACGTGCCGACCTATCAGTGCCACAACCGCAACTACATCGACGACGAGAAGTTAACGTATTGCACCGACGCCTACTACGGTATGCTTGGCGACACGTTTACCGCTGATGCTGCCCATAAGACCAAACCTGTCGTTGCCGTCGGGCGCATACCAACCGACGATATCGACCAAGCCAGGTCGTACACAGCAAAAGTACGCGCGTTCATCTCGTCGGCCGACGTGCCAGCTTTCCACAACACAATGCTGCTGTCGTGCGACCTTGGCGACAAAGGTGAGCATTCCAACTTCGCCGACGGCCACGCAACCGAATTCTGCGAACATATGCCGTGGGGAATCGTCCACAAGGTGTACTCCGACATGTTTCCCGCCAACCCCAAAAAAGACGATTCGCCTCAGGCCCGCCAATGTCTGTTCGGCCACATGACCGACGGTGTCGGCCTGCTCAACTATATCGGCCACGGCAACCCGAGTAGCCTTGTTTCTAAAGAGGGTTGCGAATGGTTCTGCATTCCTCATCTGTCACAGCTGAAGTCGAACCACCCGTTTTTCGCTTTTCTTGCAACATGCAGTTCAAGTTCGTTTGACAGGTACAGAAACAACATAGCCTCGAAAATGCTGTTTTTGCCACAAGGCGGAGCAATTGCAACATTAGGCAACACTCGCACGGCAGTGAGCAACTACAACAATGTTCTGAATTCATTTTTCACAAAAAGCTATGCATCGCTGAAGCCTGGAGCCACCTATGGCGACTTATGGCTGACGGCGCTGACAGAAACTCTTGGTTTTTATACGTTGTCGAACAATGCTAATATAAACACAATAGGCTATGTTCTGTTCGGTGATCCTGCGATCCAGATTCCGATACCCGACATGAACATATCTGTAGCATCGTCGGCCGACGAAGTCGGGCCATTGCAGAAATTCACCGTTTCCGGCTCTATCGACAACGCAGATTTCAACGGAAAAGCCACCATATACATCTACGCCGACTCCACAGAAGAGAGGCTGCTCGGACGCCACGAAACATCGGAAGCCGGAAAAGCAATCACTACCAACAACCGTTTGCTCTACAGCGCGGGTGCGACTATTACCAATGGCCGTTTCAACCATATTGTCCAATTGCCCGAATCGGTTTTTTCCGACACGATAATCAGCGCTCACCTTTATGTTCAGGCTCTGTCGGAATCGACCTCTAAAATTTATGCCTTGCGTCCGGCAACAGCCATTTCCGACATATGCCGGCTCAAACTGTTACCGGCAGCCCCCGCCTCAGGCGATCATCGCCCGACTACAATTTCACAATTCCATATAACCGGCGATTCCGGTGAGCAGCAACTGCCTGTCGGTTGTCCGGTTGTTTTAAATGCGATAATCGACGGTGGATCAACCGGACTCGATCTGTCGCAAACGTCGCTCTTGCCCGGCTGCCGTCTGTACATAGACTCGCGACTGCAACCCGATGCGATTTTCACCCCCGACGGTGAGGGCGCATGGCATCTTGAATATGCCGTAGCATCACTGTTCGACGGACGCCATACGGCTACTCTGACTGTCACCGACTGTGCCGGCAACACAACGAGCCGCTCCCTGAAATTTATTGTTAAAAACGATGATGCCGCGCTGCAACTGACAACAACAACCCGAATAGCACGCAACAACATTGAATTCAACATCGATTGCTCTCTGGCCAACCAGACTCACCTACGGTTAATCATCACCGACACATACGGCAACACCGTCAGTTCTACCAGGCTCACTCCTGGCCAGACTGCTGCCGAATGGAATCTGCGGACAACCAACGGCAATATAGTCGCCCCCGGACGCTACACAGCATTCATCCAAGCCACCGACAACCGGCTGTTTACGGCCTCCGAGCCGGTTCACTTCGTTGTGCTTCCCTGAAATTAGCCCGGATTTTTAGCCAACTTAGAATAATAAAACTTTATTTAACACGTTATAGAATTGCAATACATACACCATGTCAGCAACTGTACCAACAACCAATCGCTCTGTTATGAACATAAAACCAATAGTATACAGCGTATTAGCCACCGCCATGCTATGTGCATGCAGTTCTCCGAAAACCAATCTGTCATATTTTGAAGACATTCGCACAGCCGAAAATATCACAATCGGCCAAAACAACTACAGTTTGAAAATCGTGCCAAACGATGAGCTGCTGATCACTGTAACATCCACAAATCTCGAAGCTACTGCCGAATTCAATCTGCCGCTGTCGAATCCGGCTGTAAACGGCGAACTTCTTGAAGAAACAGCCCAGCCCCGCCAACAGACATATATCGTGGACTCGAAAGGCGACATACAGTTCCCGCGACTTGGCGTAATGCACGTTGCAGGCATGACTACAGAAGAACTGGCCGACAAATTGAAAAAAGACATCTCGGTTTACGCAACCGACCCCAATGTGAAAGTTTCGCTCGTCAACTTCCGCGTCAATGTGCTTGGCGAAGTCACCGAACCCGGAGTGAAGGTGTCGAACAATGAACGATTCTCAATTCTCGACGCCATTGCCGCCGCCGGCGACCTCACCCCCTACGGCGAACGTTCTTCCGTGCTTCTCATCCGAGAAGAAAACGGACAAAAAACTATTCATCGCTTCAACCTGAACGACTCCAAAACACTCGAATCGCCCTATTTCTATCTGCAACAGAACGATGTGGTTTACATTGAACCAAACTCGATCCGAAAAGACAATGCAAAATACAACCAGAACAATTCCTACAAATTGTCTGTGATTTCAACCGTGGTCAGTGCGGCCTCAATCATTGCCTCGCTCGTGATTGCCCTGACAGTTAAATAATCGACAAAACAGCCATACAAAATGGAAAACAATAAAGCACCCGAAACCAAGCGGCACAAAACCGATCTTAGCGACCTCCTGCACTCATATATTGAGCGCTGGCCGCTGTTTCTAATTTCCGTTATTGCCTTTTCAATTCTCGGAGCCGTATTCTGCTACATACGCCAGCCACGGTACGAGGTACAAGCCAACGTGCTCATCACCGACGACGACAAGGAGTCCGACCTGATGCGTGCAGCCGGCTTGTCGGATCTGTTCAGCACCTCTGCCTCTGCCGACGGCGAACTGGAAATCATCAAGTCGTTCACCCTCTACCGCAACGTTGTTAAAGAACTCGGTCTGAACACTAAATACATTGTGCGCGCCAACATTCTCAAACGCTACGAGGTGTTCGACAATTCACCCATGCGACTGACCTCGCCTTCCGAGATGTGCGACACACTGATCGGTTTCCTGCACTTCAAGGTGCGTATCGACGAAAAAGGGCTCGGATCGGTTCGGGTCTACAACCTGATGAAGGACAATATCTTTGAAAAATCGGATCTCTCCTTCCCCGCAACCCTCGACACACCCTACGGTGAATTCCACCTCGAAACCACTGCCGACTTCAAAGCGGGCAAAAAACTCGCCATGAGCATCTGGCTGTTCGGCTACGACGTAGCAGCCGAAAACCTGCAGAAAGAGGTCCGCTGCTTTATTCCAAACAAAAAATCTGACGTAATCACTGTTTCATATCTTGCTGCAAATGTGGCCGAAGGTAAAAAAATAGTCAATGAGATTGTCGATGAATACAACGACCGTGGCATCGAGCAAAACCGCAAGAAAGCCCGCAAGATCGCCGACTTCATCGACAACCGACTGATTACCCTTTCTTCCGACCTTACAGCAACCGAACTCGACGTCGAAGAGTATAAAAAGAAAAACAACCTGACCGACCTCCAGGCCGACGCGCAATATCTGATGTCGAAACGCGGAGCCGTCGAAGGCCGTCTGCTCGAAGCCGAAACCTCACTCGCAGTGCTCGAACTAACCAAACAGATGCTCAGCGACCCCAACGAACGCGACGCCATGATTCCTATTCCTCCGGCATTAGCCGAATCCGAAGAAATTATCGGCGACTACAACAAAATGATTTTGCGCCGCATTCAGCTCGAAAAAACGGCAAAACCCGGCAATGCATCGCTCGCCGATCTTAACGACAAAATCGAGGCATTCCGCAAAAACATATTCCTGTCGCTCGACAAAGCAATCGCAACGGCCCAGCTCCAGCTGTCGGAAATAAAATCGACCAACACACAGAGTCAGGCACGCTTGAGCCAGGTGCCACGTCAGGAACGCGAGTTCCTCGACATTGCCCGCCAGCAGGAGATCAAACAGTCGCTCTACTTGTTCATGTTGCGTGAACGCGAGCAAACCAACATGCGAATTGCCAACGCCCTGCCCAAAGGTCAGATTATCGACCGCGCATTTGCAAAAACTCGCCCCAGCGGAATGGGTCGCGGCAAGCTAATGATGCTGTTTGCATTTATCGGTGTGTGTGCCGTTCCTGTCCTGCTATATCTCCGCGACCTGTTCCGCAACCACATCAATACAGCGGCCGAACTGCAGAAACTGACCCCGTTGCCCGTGATCGCACAGATACCGCTGATGAAAGACTCAACGGCAGCCGAACGCAACGAACAGTTTATCGCACTTGCAACATCGCTCAAATTCAACGGAGGCAAGGCCGACAAGCTCTCTGTTGCCGTAACAGCTCCGGCTAAAGGCCAGGGAGCCACATTCACGGCAACCAATCTGGCTTCGGCCTACGTTGCCATGGGCTACACGGCTGTCGTTCTCGAACTGAACTTCCGCCATCCGTCGCTTGGCGGCACAAAATCGTCAGGCTCTGCCAATCTGCTTGCCTCCGGAATCGACAGCCTCGACAAAGCAATTATACACAACCCAACCGGCGAAGGCTACGACGTGATCGCCGCAGAAACTGCAATCACCAACCCCGCGCTCACTCTTGCATCGCAAAACCAGAAACTGCTGATCGACAAACTGTCCGCCATGTACAACTATGTGATTGTCGATGCGGCATCGATCGACAATCCGGCCGATGTAATTTCAATTGCAAGCAATTGCGACACTACAATCGTTGTCGTACGTGCGAATGTTACGCGACTGTCCGAAATACGCCGCATCAACTCATTCGTCAGCGACAGTTCGATCCAGAATGTCGAATTAGTGGTCGACGGCACAAAACCGGCGCGCAAAATTATGGGTATCACAATCTGATAGCTAAGTATGCCCCGAAACGAAAACAATTCCACAATCAAATCCATATTATCGGCAATATCCAGGGCTGTATCATACGTCTACAGCCCATCGATGAGCCGCAGCCTTGGCAGACTGAGGAATGTTATCTTTTCGGGATGGGTACGCCGGGAATTCGGTTGTGCCGACGGGGTGTCGTTCAGCACGGGTCTCAGCCTGATCGGAGGGCGGCACATAAGAATCGGCCGTGGAACCGGATTAGGACACAACGGTGTTCTTCAGGCCTGGACTTCGCGCGACGAACAACACTTCACCCCCTCGATCACTATCGGACGCGACTGCTGGATCGGCGATAATTTCAACATCAGCGCAATAAACTCAATAACAATAGGCAACAATGTGCTCACCGGACGTTTCGTCACGATTCTCGACAACTCCCACGGCAACCTGTCAGATCAGTCGCTGAGCATACCGCCACTTCAGCGATGCCCTTTGTCGAAAGGTCCGGTTGTCATTGGCGACAACGTGTGGATAGGCGACAAAGCCACTGTACTTGCCGGAGTGACCGTCGGTCAGGGAGCCGTCATTGCCGCAAACGCGGTTGTCACACACGATGTCCCTCCCTATTCATGCGTGGCCGGAAGCCCGGCTAAACCAATAAACAAAAGTTGAATCAATGGCACTGAATATATTTGTTGTTTTCACAATGATAATGCTGTGGCAATACTATCGCAGCGGCTTTGAGCGTCAGAGCTGCATCGATGTTATTTTCGCGGGCATGTGGGTGTTATTTGCCATTGAGTATCATGTGACAAACGACTACTTCGGCTACAGCACAGGTTTCGAAGACCAGTCAGTGCATTACATCTGGGAGCCGCTCTACCGCACCCTTGTCGAACTGGCTCACCCGATAGGCTTTCAGGCATTCAACGCGTGTGTCGCCGCATTCGAGATATTCACATTATGCTTCATGTTCAAGCGCTTCTGCCCACGACAGTATATGTGGGTCGGCATAATGATATTTGTTCTGGACATGGGCAACATGATGACCTATATGTGTCTGAAACGACAGTTTTTTGCACAAATGGTGGCAATGTGGACCCTGTACTTCATTATCGGTTCACAAAACAGCAAACGCTACCTCTGGGCTGTGATAACCCTGATATGCGCTGTAAACATCCACTCCGCATCCTACATTGCCGTGCTCTACTTTATTCTGCCGCTGATAAAGGTCCGCATCGGCAAAAAAGGCATAGCTCTGATAATGCTGCTGTTCGTCGGCAGTATGTCGTTCCAATTAGCCGGTTATGCCGACCTGCTCAGCTCAGGACTTGAACTGATGATGGGTAAAGACTCCGATCGCTACGGCGGATACATCGACGATATGGAAGACCTTCAGGGCGAAGTTACGGCCGGGAAAGTTCAGGTTGCATTCCAGCTGTTCTATCTGATCGTGCTTCTGATCTACAACAAACGTGTCACTTTGGAACAGTACCGTCTGTTCATTTGCTCAATCATAGGCGTGTTGTTTGCCGCCATGTTCGTCGGCGATCTCTACCGCCTGTCATTCTATTTCTCGATAGCTAACTTCTTCACAATTCCAATGCTGCTCACACAGCTTGATCTGACCGAACAGCTTCGCCACAAAGCTGTCTACATGGTTCTGTTCGGTGTGTCAATGGCAATTGCAGGCAAAAGTTACTATAACACCATGTCGGGCACAAAAGTCACCTATATGACAGCCCACATTAAAGATTTCACAACCATTTTCGATGAGTCGCCCGACAAAACGCTTTATATGTTCGACGGCACACGCGAAATTGACTAACAAGCAAAAAACGATAGCTCATGGAAGCCAGAGTCATTGCAATGTACCTGCCTCAATATCACCCGATTCCCGAGAACAACAAATACTGGGGAGCCGGTTTTACAGAATGGAACAATGTCGTGAAAGCACGTCCGATTTTTCCGGGCCACTACCAGCCTAAACTGCCGGCCGATTTAGGCTTCTACGACTTGCGACTGCCCGAAACCCGACAGGCTCAGGCCGATATGGCCCGCGAAGCCGGTGTTGAAGGCTTCATGTACTGGCACTACTGGTTCGGCAACGGCAAAATGGCTCTCGAACGCCCCCTCGAAGAAGTGATCGAATCGGGCAAACCCGACTTCCCCTTCTGCATCGGTTGGGCTAATCACTCATGGACAAACAAGACCTGGACCAAAGGGAAAGCCTTTTCGGGCGATGCTATGATTTTCGAGCAGCAATACCCCGGCGAGGACGACTATATAGCGCATTTCAACTATTGCCTGCCGGCCTTCCGCGACAAGCGTTACATCACCGTCGACGGTAAACCTCTGTTCTACGTCTGGGTGCCCGACGATTTTCCCGATGTGCCCGCTTTTCTCAATCTATGGCGCCGGCTGGCTGTTGAAGCCGGATTGCCCGGACTGCACATTGTTGCCACGCGGCATGCCCGTTCGCCCTATACGGTCGACGATCTGCTTGCCATGGGCTACGACGCTGTAAACAGCTGCAACTACAATATGTGGCGCGCCGAATGCCGTACACGCCGTTCTGTAGCATTCAAGCGGGCAATGTCGCTCCTGTCCGACAAACTCAATCTGCCTCTGCAGTGTTTCAACTACAAAAGCATCATCAAATGGCTCACCGACGAGAACGACTATCGCGACGATGTTTACCCGACAATTGTGCCCGGCTACGACCGTTCGCCCCGTGCCGGTAAACGCGCACAGATCTACTATAACAACACTCCTCAACTGTTCCGCCGCCATGTCGACGATGTGATTGCCCACGTCAAGGACAAACCCGATCAGCATAAAATAGTGTTCCTGAAATCATGGAACGAATGGGGCGAAGGCAACTACATTGAACCTGACACCCGCTACGGCCGCCAATTTCTTGAACAACTCGGTAAAGCTCTCCGCAAATCATGAATATCCTTCTCCTCAACCCAATACTCCACACCCCCAACAAAGGTGTTATTCCGCGGCGTCAGTCGAACTTCGACTGCATGATCTACAACATGGCGCGCGGATTCGTTGCCAATGGCCACAAGGTCACAGTAATAGCATCGGAAGAGTACAAACCTCTCGCTCCAGAACAAAACGGTTTCGAAGTGCTCTATTTCCCGTCGGTTCTGCCGAAAATATTCAAACCCGCCCTGATTCCTCTCCCTCGGGGACTATACACATTTCTGAAAAACAACCGCGACCGCTACGACCTGGTGATTACTTCCGAAACGTTCGCTCTTGTGAGCCTGATAGCAAGGTTTGCCCTTCCACAGCGGCTCATGATCTGGCAGGAACTCAATCTGCATCAGAAACTATTCTACCATCTGCCCTCAAAAATATGGCATAACTTAGTTGCCCGACCGCTGATGAGCCAAATCCCGGTTGTCGGCCGATCTGATCGTGCACGCGATTTCATCAGAAAGTACATGAAACGTGTATCCGACAATATAGTCGACCACGGAGCCAATTCATCCGTTTTCCAACCGACCGACGAAAAATCAGTTCCGGAAAAACGGTTCATCGTTATCTCACAGCTCATCGAGCGCAAACGCATCGACTACATAATTACCCGGTTTGCCGAATTCGTAGCCACACCCGGCTATGGCGATTATCGCCTCGAAATTATCGGTAAAGGTCCGCAGAAAGACCAGCTCCAGAAGCTGATCGACTCGCTCGGCATGAACGGAAACATAACTTTGCGCGGATTCATGTCGCACGACAACCTCGCTCCCCTATCGGCCAAATCGGTCGGAATGCTCGTCTACACAGAACAGGACCTGAACATGGTCACTATTCCGGAATCGATTGTAAACGGCACCCCGGTGCTGATGAATTCAGTTCCCTGTACGGCTCCGTTCGTTCAGCGCAACCTACTGGGAATAGTAAACGACAACTGGGGTGCACAACAGCTGATAGAAATGGTCGACAACTATCCCGAATTTCATCGCAACTGCCTCAACATCCGTCCAACGCTCACCGAAAACGGCTGCGCCGCGCGTCTGGTAGAGATCTGGACAAACGAGTTCCGTCCCGCCGTCAAATAAACTTAGAGCGTCGGCTTATTATCAAGCATTCATTTAATTGCGCAGTGTCGTCACCGGCACAACATATATCCCGTCTTTTCTTTTATACGCATACTCGCCCACTGCCGTTAGAATCATCTTAAATGAAGGCGCACCCATTTTTGAAATATCGAGAATTGATGTCAATTTATTCAGATTATCACAACCTTCCTCAATCAGCTTGTCGCCGCCAAGTTTAATTTCTACAAGCCCATATTTTCCATTTCTCAAGTGTATTACAGCATCGCATTCCAAACCGTTGCTATCGCGGTAATGATAAACATCACCGTCGATTGATTGAGCATAGACACGTAAATCCCTAACACACAATGTTTCAAAAATCAGCCCCATAGTCGATAAATCGTTTAACAATTCTTCGGGGCCTAAGCGAAGCGACGCCGTAGCTATCGACGGATCGGTATAATATCTTGTCGGAGTTGTTCTGATAGCAGCTTTCGACCTTAGATTCGGGTTCCATGATTCCAAATCTTTAATAACGAATATCTGTCGTAGTGCATTAAGATAAGAGTTAATTGTATCGTCGCTAAGCGTATTGCTATCACTGCTTATTAAATCTTGTCTTATCTGACTGATTGGAGTTTGAGATCCTTGGAAACGAGCATACGATCGCATCAGTGTCCTTGCCCGGGAAACATTGCGTTCAACTCTGTCGACCCTCGATATATCTTCTTCTATCACTATATCGACATAGTCTTTAGCTTGTTCGAGTGCGGCAATTTCACTCAAACCGTCGTTAACTGAATATGGCCACCCGCCACGGCACATTAAATACGCTATACGATGCAAGTCAGCATCCGTGTGCCCTGCTATATGTTCCGGTGATGAAAACAAATCTTTAAGGCTCACTTCTCCTGTTGAGTCACCAGATTCGAATAATGTCATCGGCAGCATATCCAATATTGAGAAACGTCCTGTCCCTGTATGAAAAATATTAGTGACCCCATTTTTGTTTCTTTCGACCGGCATTGCTGACCCTGTAAGAATAAAGAGTCCTCTCTGGCGCGCATGATCAACTTCAAAACGCACGGCGTCCCATAGTTGAGGTGCCAACTGCCATTCATCGATTAATCGTGGTTTGTCGCCCGACAGAAGCAACGACGGATCAATCTGTGCGAGTTCCAGATTGCGTTGCAAATTCTGCGGCTGACTCAAGTATAGGATGCTTGCCGCAAACTGTTCGGCCGTCGTTGTTTTCCCACACCATTTTGGCCCACGAATAAGAACCGCACCTTTACTTTCAAGTTTGAGCCTCAAAATGTCGTCAACAATTCTGGTTCTATATCTTGCATCCATATAATTGATTATTAGGCCACAAATATAACTAATATTTTTAAATTCGGCAAATTGTAGCGATTTCGTTCGGCAAATTGTAGCGTTTCCGTTCGGCAAATTGTGGCGTTTCCGTTCGGCAAATTGTGGCGGCAATACACTGCAGTGCGGCATATCTGTAATCTTACTATAAAGGGCAGCGAACGTCGATTGACGCTCACTGCCCTTGTATAATGTTCTGACTCGCGACTTACATGCCGGCTACGGCGATTTTGTTGGTGGCTGTGGCCGAAGGGGAGCCGTCGGTTGTGCGGACTGTAGCTCGATAAACGTAGATTCCACGCCCTACACGTCGTCCTGCCATATCGCTCAAATCCCATTGTATGGGCGATGCCTGGAACAAATCGCTGCGTCCGCTGCGTGTGGTGTGCCAAACCATGCGCCCCATCAGATCATAGACAGCGAAATCGACATTGATCACTGCGTCAGGCCGGTTGTGGCGCACATAGAAGTTGGCATGGTCAATAGCCGGATTAGCGTCAGAGTAAAGATCGACAATCTTCGGAGCCTGATTGGGCTGCACTACGAATTCAATCTCACTCTCGGCCATGTTGTTCGATGTGTCCCAGACACGAAGGCGCAAGGTGTGCCTTCCCGAAGTCAGTTCAGGCAACTGATAATAGAGGCTGCCGGATTTCGCACCGTCGGTCCCGGGCGAATAGCTTTCGGTCACGTCGGTGAACGAGCGGTTGCCGTCGAGCAAGAGTGAAATCTGATGTCCGATGCCGGCCGACGACATGTTGATGCCCACGTTGTCTGACACTCTTGCTATCACCATGGGTGTAGTGTTAACCTTATCGCCCGAACTGAACGATTCGGAGTTGAGTGCCAGCAGATGTATCGACGGCGCTTCTATGTCGGAATTGTCAGAGTTGTCGTAGCCGTAAACATAGAAATCGCGTGTCGAGCCGGAGGCATCGTCGGTGCCTGCTTCGCTGTCGGCATAGATGCTCATTGTTGCAGGGCGATAGTTGGAGGCTATTTCGGAGGGCATGTTAAGTGTGATTTTGAACTCTCCGTCGGTCACCTGCGAACTACCCACAAATATCCTTTCGCCCATTTCCTGAAACGTAACAGGTTTTCCGTCGGAATAGTGAGCCTGAGATGTGGTTGAATATTCCGAATCGTAGATCGTGGCTGTCATGGTGCCGTTGAATCCAGTTGCTGTGTTGCCATCTCCGTCGACCAATCGACCTGTAACCTCAACATTCTGATGAGCCATTATCGTGGGCTTCACTTCGCCGTCGAGGCTCTCCGCCCCTATCGACTCGACAAGGGCGCGGTAAGTGGTGTTCGACAGCGGCATTGCCGGGTCGCCCAGCAGCACATAGCGCAACTTGTTTTCGTCACCATACGAATCGAGCAGTTTGTTTTTGGCATTCTGAAGCAACTCGCCGACAGGCACGCGACGACCTGTGCCTACTGTCGCACTGATAGCCGAAGCCAGCGCGCGACACATGCGGTCGTTAAGTGTCATGTAAACAGGGCGTGTGGCAGCAATCGCCCCGATGATACCGTTTTCGTTGAAATACAATATCTCGGCACCCGACTCAGCCGCTTTGTCCCAACGCAGGAAGTTACAAGTTGCGGCAAACAGCATCGGCGGATGTGTGAAACGGGCATTGTTTATGTCTTCGAGCGTAAGGAGCCCTTCGGCTGTCCACGACGTCGACGATGCATGGCCGATGTACCACCACCAGATCGCACCCTGGTTCAGCACACGCCACATACGGTCGTGAGCATCAGGAGCCTGACCGTTTGAGAGCGGAAACGCATCGACATACACTTTGTGGTACACATTCTGCTGGCCACCGAGTGTCGACATAAACTCTTCATAGACGCTCTCCATCTGCTCCATGTGAATGCCGAAGTTTCCGTCGTCAGTTGCCAACACGATGCGGTTTTTCCATTCGCCGCGATGTTCGTCGGCCATGTAGGCGCGTATCTTTTCCACACTGACGTTGGCCTCGGCCTGCGAATTAACCGGAATACGTCCTACGGCTATACATATGCGATCCTTACCCATTTCCAGGCCGGAGTTGTCGAGCAGGAACGACAGATAGTCTTCCGTTGTGAACGAAGCTGTGCTCGCACTCGATTCGGTGCTCTGCCATTGCGGGAGTATATTGCCCTTTATCTGGCGCGACTCGGGGGTGATGCCACGGTGGTCGTAGAGCGCACGACCAAACATGAGCGCATAGCGCAATTTGCTCTGCGGATTGGATGCTGTGCCTCCGCCGCGATCCCAATACATTTTCAACATGCGGCGTATGCCGTTAATGTCTGGCGAGCCGCCTGAAAACTCGTTGTAACATTCCTCGGCCGTGACGACAAGCACATCGAGGTTCTGGGGTTCGGCGCGATGAAGCGCCGCCAGCGACTCGGCCTGCTGACGCCACTGCGGAAGAGTGACAATCACCATATCAGGTGTTTCTCGCCCGTGAAGATTCTGGTTCGAAACTGTTGACACAAGCTCAACCTGCTGCATCGTAGCGCCGGGCGTCCAGGCAACATACTCAGCCGAAGAGTTGGAGTAGCCGGTGGTCCAGCTGATATTGCCTGAGGCATCTGGCTTCGATGTGTTGACGCGCGTCATACTTCTGGGATTTGTCACATCCCACACGCGGGTCTGGTCGGTTGCTCCACGCAGCGTTGCCACATCTGTGTGCCAGAGGCGGAATTCAAGTTGTCCGGCACTCAACGCCAGCTGTCGGCTGTAGTTGAGCGTGATATTGTCGAGTCGGGCCACACGCAAGGGATTGGCCGATGTAGCGAAAGTGAGATCAAGCGTCAGACGGTCTGCATCGTTGCGTGCTGTAGCATCGATGTTAGCCAACGTGTAATGCAGGTTGTTGTCGTCGGATGTGGCATCCAGACGAGCAACCGAAGGCAGCAGTCCGTTAGTACCGCTAAGAGCCATTGTCAATGTTGATGTTCCCCCAATTGCCTTGTAGGCGAACTCTACGTTTACTTTCACCTCCGGCTGACTTTTCTCGCGGTCGGGAAGATTGAATGAAAACGACTGCTTGCGGGTGTAGCGGAAATCCTCGCCGATAAATCTATGGCCCGTTTCGCCGGGCGAAACAAGTTCGGTTTCGTGAATCAACACTTCGGTGAACGATGTCACACCGGTTTGCTCCGACGGCGTTCCCGACGTGGGAGTCTGTGCGGACAGTTCCTCCTCGGAAGCCTCGCCAAGCAGATAATATGCCTCTTGAGTGTAGTAGTTGTTGGCATGTTTCCACAGACCGGTAACCGAAGCGCTGAGCGAACGTGCACCGGTCGAATAAAATACCAGTCCCTGGGCTGTGTACTCGCAGGGAGCCATGTCGAGATCGTCAACAAAGTTGCTTTTTGTAATCACACTCGAAGTCGGACGTGCACCGCAGCCGAAAACGCGAACACGTTCGGGATTGCTGAATCCCCACTGGCGTAACTGCGAGGGCGTAATGCAGTGCATACCGCTCCGCGATGTCTTCACCTTGACCCATGTTCCTTGGGCAAGACGCGATTGAGGCGAATACGTTTCAAGCGAAAAAGCGTTGATTTTCAGCGGCAAAGCAATACACACCGCTCCGAAAGCCAACAGACAGAATTTTTTGAGGAGGTTATATATCGACATATGGTTTATTGTTATGATTGCGGCGCAGCTACAGCTACGCAATAATGTAACGCGATTATATGCCTTATTATTGTCTGTCGGCGGCAGGTATGGGTAATTTCTCGCCAAGAAAACGAGGCTTTTTGCCAAACCAGATGTCGAGCATCATTTTGTCGCGGGCAAGCCATTCACGCACAGCCATGCGACAACGCACCCACCGGCCGGCTCTGAGCGGAGCCTGAACTGCAACAGCGTCGATTCCGCTGTTTTCAGCAAGATAAAGCGCGCGGGCACTGTGGTCGGCCTGCGAGATTATTGTCAGCGAATCGCAGCCGAAAATCTCTTTTGCCCTCACCACAGAATCGAGTGTCCGCAAACCGGCGTAGTCGAGAATGATGCGATCGGCAGGCACTCCGTTGGCACGCAACGAATCGCGCATAGCAATCGGTTCGTTGTAGTAACGCGTGCGATTGTCGCCACTTGCAAGAATATAATCAACCTTCCCGGCGCGGAACAGCTCGACAGCGGTTGCAATGCGGTTTGTGAAATACGGGTTCGGGCCACCCTTGCGGTTCAACGGCGATGTGCCCAGCAAAAGCGCAACCCGGTTGTGAGGCACATCAGCTATGGAACTGTAGATGCGATTTTCAGACACACTGTCGACACGTCGGTTAACAATCACCGTAACAACCAACACAGCGGCCGCTGCAACCACCAAACACCACAAAATTGTCTTGCATACTCTTTTAACGCGCCACTTCATAATCGTGATATGAGCTCACTACCTGTCATTACATCCATACGTGAAAAGGCAAATAACTTCTTTCCCAAATCTTTTAATGAAGCACCTATGTGATAAACTGTTTCATCAATAATCAAAAATCTATCATGTGCTCTGACATATTTTCTCAGCGAAACTCCTGGATACTGGATATTATGATGATCTGTGTCTTGTTGGAGCTGTCTTGAAATATTTGCTGTATATATATCTACTGTTACTCCGGGTTTGCGTTTTGAAAGCTGTACTAAAACCGTATCATCTATATAATTATCTATCAATACAATTCGCTTATTTGCACTACGGATTATATCGGCAACAAGATAATACGCATCGAAAATCTGTCCGTTGAAAAACACTCCTTCTTTAGGTTGCAACGAACTTCTCACTATGAAATCAACTTTTTCATTTAATTCAGATATTCTACGGTCTTGATTCTCAAATCGACGATCCATTCGGTCTTCCAAATTAATAAACCGTTGATTAACTGAGTAGCCCCGTAACATATATTCCTTTATAATCTTATTCGCCCATTGACGAAATTGTGTTCCTCGAATTGATTTTACTCTATACCCAACTGAAATTATCACATCTAAATTATAAAAAGCAATTCTTCTTTTTATAGTTCTATTTCCTTCTGAACGAACTGTCAAGAAATACTTGACAGTTCCGTTTTTGTCCAACTCTTGCTCCTTATAAATATTTGATATATGCAAACTTATATTTTGTTTAGTTGCTTGGAACAGTTCGGTCATTTGAGCTTGACTAAGCCACACAGTTTCATTTTCAACACGTACATCAAGTTTTAGTGTCGCATCAGGATTATATATAATTATTTCATTTTCAATGGTATCTTTCATTGACTCTTGGAATATTTTACGTTAACTTATAGTGAGGGAAGCTGGAGGATGGTCTGGAGTATTGAAAGACCCTCGGCCACAGTCGGCACTTTTTCGATTGCCATTGAACGACGCTGATTCTTTTCGCGCAAACGACATCGGCGGGGGTTGGCCTGCAGATAGTTGAGGATACGGCCAAACATCGGCGACTGGTAGTAGGCGCGATTATTGTCGTCGACAAAATAGAGATACATCACTCCCTGTTTGAGCATCACTTTCTCGATGCCCAAACGGCGCGCGGCCTGACGCAGCGGCGGAATACGTAACAATTCGTCGGCCTCATGCGGAATTTTTCCGAAGCGGTCTTCGAGGCGCAGCTTGAACTGCGCCAGATCGAGGTCGCGCTCAATCGAGTCAAGTTCCTTGTAAAGACTGATGCGTTCCGATGCCTGCGGTACGTAGTCGGCTGGCAAAAGCAACTCAAGATCTGACTCAACGGCACAGTCGGCAACAAACTCGCCCGTGTCGGCCGGATCGGCATCTGTATCGGCCAACACATCGGAGAACTCCTGTGTTTTAAGCTCGGTCACAGCCTCGCGCAGCACACGCTGATAGGTTTCGTAGCCCAGGTCGGCAATGAAGCCCGACTGCTCGGCCCCCAGAAGATTGCCCGCACCGCGTATATCCAAGTCCTGCATGGCAATCTGTATGCCCGAACCCAGCTCACTGAAACTTTCGATTGCCTGCAGACGGCGGCGCGCAACCGGCGTTAGCGGCTGGCCGGGTGGCACCATCAGGTAGCAGAATGCCTTGCGGTTGCTTCGGCCGACGCGGCCGCGCAACTGATGCAGCTCGCTCAGTCCGAAATTCTGGGCATTGTTAATCACCATTGTGTTCACGTTTGGCATGTCTATGCCCGATTCGATAATGGTGGTCGCCAGCAGCACATCGTAGTCGTGGTTGGCAAAACTGATTATCGCTTTTTCCAGATCGGCCGGAGGCATCTGCCCGTGAGCCACTATTGTGCGTGCGTCGGGCACAAGTGCCTTCACCCTTGCCTCCAGCTCGTAAAGACCTTCAATGCGCGGATTGACAATGAAAACCTGTCCGTTGCGCGACATTTCGAAGTTCACTGCCTCGGCAAGCAGATCGTCGCTCAACGAATTCACCGATGTCAGAATCGGATAGCGGTTGGGCGGCGGGGTGTTTATGGCCGACAGATCGCGGGCTCCCATCAGTGAGAACTGCAGTGTTCGCGGAATCGGAGTAGCCGACATGGTTAATGTGTCGACATTCACTTTCAGTTGTTTTAGCTTCTCCTTCACGGCCACCCCGAACTTCTGTTCTTCGTCGACAATTAGCAGTCCGAGATCGTGGAAATGAACATCTTTACCTATAATTTTATGTGTACCGACAAGAATGTCTATCTTCCCGTCGGCAAGATCGGCAAGCACCTGGCGTGTTTCCTTTGCCGTGCGTGCGCGCGACAGGTATTCAACCCTTACGGGAAAATCGCGCAAACGCTCTGTGAAAGTGCGGAAGTGCTGATAGGCAAGCACGGTGGTAGGCACCAGAACAGCGGTCTGTTTACCATCGGTGGCAGCCTTGAACGCAGCGCGGATAGCGATTTCTGTTTTCCCGAAACCGACATCGCCGCAAATCAGGCGATCCATAGGTCGAGTCGATTCCATGTCAGTCTTCACGGCCTGTGTAGCTGTGAGCTGGTCGGGAGTGTCCTCATAAATAAACGAAGCCTCAAGCTCGTGTTGCAGATATGAGTCGGCCGAAAAGGCAAAACCTTTCTCGTCGCGGCGGGCAGCATAGAGTTTGATCAGGTCGCGGGCAATGTCCTTGAGCTTGCTCTTGGTGCGCTCCTTCATTTTTCCCCACGCGCCCGAGCTCAGGCGGCAAATCCGCGGTTCGGCGCCCTCTTTCCCTCTGTATTTCGAAAGTTTGTGCAGCGAATGAATCGAAACCAGAAGCAGATCGTCGTCGGCATACTGCAGTTTCACCATTTCCTGCATCCGGCCGTTCACTTCGGTGCGCACCAATCCGCCGAAACGGGCAACACCGTTGTCGACATGCACAACATAGTCGCCTATCTCGATCTGACCCAGCTCTTTGAGCGAAAGAGCCAGTTTTCCCGTGCGTGTACGGTCGCTTCGGAGCGAATATTTGTGAAAACGGTCGAAAATCTGGTGGTCGGTCAGCACACATGTTTTTGTCAGGTTGTCGACAAAACCGGCGTGTACGGTACCGATCACGGGGGTGAACTGCAGGTCGGTGTCGCCGCGGTCGTTGAATATGGCGCGCAGACGCTCAATCTGTTTTTCCGAATCGCTGAGCACAAGCATCCTGTAGCCTTCTGTCTGATAGCGGCGGAAAGCGTCGGCAAGCAACTCGAAATTCTTGTGGTAGATTCCCTGCGGTGCCGAATCAAAGTCGACAGATGTCGCACAACCGCCCTTACCTTTGGCAGCCGTGAAATGAATCACCGACATTTTCCGGATTGCAGCCTCGATTGCGTCGGGATCAACAACACGCTGCATCGCCGAGGGATCGCCCTCGTCGGCAAGCATTGCCGTGGGGCTGAATTCCTCCGACGCAATGGAGCGTATACGTTCAATTGTAAATTCGGGGTCGCGCATCCAAAGTATAGCATCGGTGCCGGTGAAATCAAACAGCGACCCCATAGCCGCCATTTTGGCCGAATCGATGTGAGCCGTAATGTCGGCCGACTCCAGCCGCTGTTCCGAAAGTTGAGTTTCGATATTGAACAGTCGTATCGATTCTATCTCGTCGCCAAACAAATCGATACGCAACGGTTGCTCATAACTATAGGCATAAATGTCGAGTATCGAGCCGCGCACAGCAAAGTGACCCGGGTCGTAAACATAGTCCTCCTGTCGGAATCCGTTTGCGCGCAACCATTTCAAGGTTTCGCCAAGATCGATCGATTGTCCGACGGCAACGCTCAGCGTGTGGTCGGCAAGCGACTTGCGCGATGATGCTCTCTCGGCCAAAGCTTCGGGATAGGTGACCAGATAGCGCAACTCTGGCGCTGTCCAGCGGTTCAATGCCTCTGTTCGCATTATCTGCGATGGGGCGTCGGGCTGGCCATATTTAATGTGGCGTTTATAGCCCGACGGAAACATCATCACGGCCTGTTCGCCAAGCGTGCGCGACAGGTCGTGGTAGAGATAGCCGGCATCGTCGGGCGAATCACCGACGACAATCACAGGCTTTTCCCCTTTTGGAAGCGAAGCCAATATCATGGCCGGCAACGAACCGGCCATTGAAGTGAATTCGGCGCGAACAGGCGCCGGCTGTGTAAGTATGTTTTCGATTGCCTGGCGCCGGGCCGGGCTTAGGGTAAGTTGCGCTACTTCCTGTAGTTTCATTTCTTAGGTGCCGCAAGAATCTGGTTGTAACGTCCGGGGGTAGACTCTATTTTTAGCACAGAGTCGATTGCGGCGTCGTTTTTGAGGGTCTGCACAATCTGTCCTTTCTGGTAGTAGTACCGCTTCAGGATTTCTGTTGCCAAAAGGTCGGCGATTTCACTGCGGTTGCGGTCGAGATCGTGGTTCAGATCGTGGTGGAGCAGCGTTTCAAGTTTGTCGATGTGAGCTTTCACAGAATCGTTCATGTAGCCTTCGGCCGTAGCTGTCTTGCGCAGATTGGCAATCATTTGCTCGCACACTTTGTCGTACTGGAATTTTTCGGGATTGATAAAGCGCTTGAAGTCGGCAAACACCGTGTCTGTAATCTCAAACTCCTCGGCAGGCACTATCGTCGGATTTTCGGCATGGAACTTGGTTGCGTAGTCGAAAGCCCAGTTATCGGCGACAATATTATAGGTCAGACGATTGGCATCGGGATACGACACTTTCACATCGGGTGTGATGCCACCGCCGTCGCGCACTTCGCGTCCGTTGGCCGTGTGGAACACATTTGTCAGCGAATCGGGAATACGGGCAACCGTGCCGTCCGGGTTTCGACGCGAATAGTCGATGGCCTGAATCAAGCGACCCGAGGGGATATAGTATTTGGCAGTTGTCACTTTCAGAATGCCTTCGTAAGGGAGAGGGCGTGTTGTCTGCACCAGACCTTTGCCGAACGAACGTGTTCCGGCCACAACTGCGCGGTCGAGATCCTGCAGAGCGCCTGCAGTGATTTCGGCAGCCGATGCCGACTGGCCGTCGGTGAGCACATAAAGCGGAGTCTTGGTGTCGATCGGCTTGTCGGTCGTTTTATAAATCTTTTCATTCAGCGGGCCTTTGCCTCGTGTGCGCAACACCTCAGTGTTCTTCGGCACAAACATGCCTACAATCTGCACAGCCTCTTCGAGCAGCCCGCCGTGGTTACCGCGCAAGTCGAGCACATAGGCCTTCACACGCGGGTCGTTCTTTAGTTCGGTCAGCGCCTGACGAACCTGTTTTGATGCGATGTCGGTGAACTGCGTCAGATAGATGTAGCCCAACGTGTCGCGTACAACACCATAGTAGGGCACCGCCGGCAACTGAATCTGTCGGCGTGTGATGGTGAAATGGCGCAGCGAATCGCCGTCGTAGGGGCGCTTCACGGTCAGATTGAGCAGTGTTCCGGGCTGACCTTTGAGGCGAGCGCTCACCGAATCGGAGTGCCACGTCAGCACGGTGTCTGTGCCGATTGCCACAATTGTATCGCCAGGCAGCAAACCGGCCAGAGCCGAGGGCGATCCTTCGTAGGGCTCCGAGATCAGCACACCCTTCCCGCGGTTAGGCTCGATGATGATTGAACCTATGCCGCCATATTCGGCCGATGTCATCATGGCCAGGTCGTCGTGTTCCGACGGCGGATAATACTCCGTATAGGGGTCAATGTCGTTCAACATCGCAGCTATGGCTGTGTTTATCGACTTCTCGGCATTAATCGAGTCAACGTAAAATGTCTGCAGTTCTTTGTAGAGCGATGTGAATACATCCAAATTTCGTGTTATTTCGCTCTTGTCGCTGCGTGTATCGGCCATAGCCGACACGGCAAGCGCGCCAACGAACAGTCCTACGGTCCAGCGTGCCATTCGACCCGGTTTATTGTGGTTCATTTTCATATTTCAATTATTAATCTGCTAAGTTACTCATTATTTACTACAACAATAAACGCATCAACCACAATAAATGTTAACGGCACTACCCTTTTAAGCCGCTTTTTTTGCAGATTGTTGAAAGGTTACAGCAGTTCGAATGTTTCGAAATCCATAGTCAGCGAGTTGAAAGTGAGCAACCGGTTGTAGAGCGGCTCCCCGGCTCCGGTCAGAATCTTTATTGTTTCGACAGCCTGTACAGACCCGATTATGCCGGGCACCGGTCCCATGACACCTCCAAGGCTACAGGGTGTACACCCCGATCCCTCGGCTGCCTCCGGATAAAGGTCGCGATAGGTTGTGTTGCCTGCCGACCACGACATCACCTGGCCACTCCAACCCGAAACACCGCCTATCACACATGGCTTGCCGAGCTGCTCACAAATCTCGCTCACCATATATTTTGTGGCCGGATTATCCGACCCCTCGACAACCACATCATGGAGGCTGAAGAGCTCGCTGGCCCGGCCCCGCCGTATAAATTCTTCATGTGGAATCACACGAATCCGGCTGTTTATTGCCTGCAGGCGCCTGGCCGTTGCCTGTACCTTGCTTTTGCCAACGTCGTTCTCGTCGAACGACAACTGGCGTTGCAGATTACTCAATTCAACCCTGTCGAAGTCGGCAATCGCAATTGTGCCCACCCCGGCTCCGGCCAGATACATTGCCACTATGGAGCCGAGTGCCCCTGCACCGACAATCATCACACTCGATTCAAGCAACCGCAGCTGGCCCTCTTTCCCGATTTCCGGCAGCATCATCGCACGCGAATACCGCCGTAAACCATCTGTTTGTATCGATTTACTCTTTTCCATTAGTCGAAGATTTGATCCCAGTCCTTCCACACGGCCTGATAGCCGTTGCGTTCAATCGCTTCCGCCACTTGAGCCGGTGTGCGTTCATCGCTGACTTCAAACTGCTCAAGGGCGTCGGGTGTCGACACATATCCGCCCGGTTCCGTGCGGCTTCCGGCCGACATGGATGTCACGCCAAGGCGCATCATATTGTCGCGGAAATGTGGTGTTTCCCGGGTTGAATAGGAGATATCGACATCGTGATCAAACAAACGAAATGCTACGGTCAGCTGCGCCAACTCGCGATCGGTGAGCACAACATTGGGCTGATAGCCGCTTTCGGACGGTCGCATACGCGGGAAGTTCACACTGTAGCGTGTGCGCC
>CAYQYL010000020.1:0-28161 GCA_964421745.1 uncultured Muribaculum sp.
ACGAAGTGGTTTATCAGATGCTCGGCGGCCTGCGCTCAGGCATGGGCTATTGCGGAGCAGAAAACATCGACAAACTTCATCAGGCAAAATTCACCCGAATCACAAATGCGGGTGTAGCCGAAAGCCACCCACACGACGTTGCCATAACCAGCGAAGCGCCCAACTATAGCGCATCGCACCAGTAAACGACAGCTACTCAATCAGCAACAAATAAACGTAGAGATATAATAATGAGCCGTAGGCTCACGTTATATCTCTACGAACTTATTAATTAGAAACCTATTACATATATATTCACACAGAAATGACCAAGAAAATCGCCTTAGTTGCCGCCTTGTTGGCAACCCTGCTTACAGCCGGAGCTAAAAAACCGACTGAAGCCGTGCTTCTGACCATTGACAAACAGCCTGTGACTGTGAGCGAATTCAAATATCTGTACGAAAAGAACAACGCCCAGCAAAGCGACTCGCTCACTCCGGAACAATATCTGGATATGTTTGTCAACTATAAGCTGAAAGTGGCCGACGCCAAAGCAAATGGAATTGACACTACTGCTGCATTCAAACAGGAATTCAACAAATATAAATTCGACCTCTTCCGCCCCTATCTCGAAAACCGTCAGGAACTTGATCGCCTGATGAAAGAGGAGTATGACCGCATGGGAGTTGAAGTGAATGCAAACCATATCATGTTCTTCAAAGGCCGTCAGCCACAGGAACGTGAACGCGCAAAAGCACTTGCCGACTCCGTGAGAAACGAAATCCTTAACGGTGCTGATTTTGGCGAAATGGCACGTAAATACTCCTACGACCAGCAGTCGGCCGAAAAAGGTGGCAATTTGGGCTATCTCACCGGAGGCCAATTGCCCTACCAATTTGAAGAAGCGGCATTTTCGCTTCCCGTTGGCCAGATTTCTGAAATAGTTGAAACGCCATTCTCTTTCCATATCATCCGCGTCGACGACCGACGTCCCTCGCGAGGCCAGGTTCATGTGCGTCACATTCTGAAGCTTACTCAGGGAAAATCGCCCGAAGAACAGGCTGCGGCAAAAGTTGCTATAGATTCTATCTACAAAGCAGTCACATCGGGTGCTGATTTTGCCAAGGCTGCAAAAAAAGAGAGCGAAGACCCAGGTTCGGCGGCAGAAGGAGGTTTGCTTCCATGGTTCGGACCCGGACGAATGGTGCCTGAATTTGAACAGACTGCATTTTCACTGGCCGACAGTGCTATTTCCGAACCCTTCCAGACAAGCTACGGCTACCACATCATACAGCGCCTCGGCGCACGCACAGTCGCACCCTACGAAGAAGCCGGCAAAAACATAGTGATGCGCATATCGCGCGACGACCGCCGCCACGTGCCGCGTCAGAAAAAAATTGAGCAATTGCGTCAGACTTACGGAGTTGAAGAATTTCCGGCAAATGTCGACGGTCTGAAAAAAGCGATCGACAACGCAACACGCCTCGACACTACCCTGGCTCAGATTTTCATTGATTACTATGCACCGTTTGCAAAAGTAGCCCAAAACAAGCCTATCACATCGGCCGACGTGCTCGAAAAAATCACACTTGTCGAACCGATGCCGGCGCTCCAGGCAAAGGAGAAAATCGATCAGGTTTTGAATAAGCTTATCGAAGACGAACTTTCAACACTTGAAATTGCGCGTCTTGAAAAGTCTGATCCCGAATTCCAGAATCTTGTTCGCGAATATCACGACGGAATGATGCTGTTCGATATTTCGAACCGTCGCGTATGGGAAGCAGCATCGGCAGATACAGCAGCATTGAATGCCTACTTCAATGCAAACCGCGAGAAATATCGTTTCGACAAACCTCGGTTTAAAGGCATAGTAGTTTACGCCACTACCGACTCACTCGCACACGCAGCCGAACTCTACGCAAAAAGCCATAAAATCGGACTTGATTCGCTTGGCCGTGTCCTTCGCCGCGAAGTAGGCAAAGGACTCCGCATAGAAAAAGTTCTGGTGAAAGAGGGCGATAATCCCCGCATCGACCACTCGGTATGGGGCAAACCCTATCGCACAAGTTCGAAATCGAGCTGGCCTACATGGTTCATCTACGAAGGCAAGACTATCGATTTACCAGAGGAAGTGGCCGACGTTCGCGCACAAGTAATCACCGACTACCAGCAGGAGCTTGAAAACCGCTGGCTCGACGAACTCCGTGCTAAACATAAGGTAAAAATCAACAAAGGTCAATTAAAGAATCTGTAATCACAGATTTTTTGCTAAATTTGCGAGTGTAGTGAAGCGAATCACTGCACTCGCAAAAAATTTTACAGTCTTGAAAATCTCACATTTCATTACACTCGCGGCAGCCACAGCCGCCATAGCGCTTGCAGCCACAGCCCAAAACAATATTGTCGAGGAAGTGGCATGGTGGATCGGCGACCAGCCTATCTACAAAAGCGATGTCGAAGAAGCATATCAGAATATGCTTTTTGAACGCCAGGATATTAACGGCGACCCCTACTGTGTGATTCCAGAGCGACTTGCCATGGAGAAACTCTTTCTCCACCAAGCCGAATTGGACTCAATAGACATTCCGCAGGCTCAAGTGACACAAATGGTCGACCAGCAGATAAACTATCTCACAGCCAACCTCGGATCGAAAGAAAAAGTCGAGGAATTCTATCGCCGTCCGCTACCGGAGATTCGCAATCTGCTCCGTGAGGTGATCACCAACCGCCAGAAAGTGGAACAGGTGCAGTCATCGCTCACAAAGGATTTCAAATCGACCCCTTCCGACGTAAGAAAATATTTCCAAAGTCTGGCGGCCGATTCAATACCTTTCGTGCCGATGCAAGTCGAAGTTCAGATAATGACACTCAATCCGGTGATTCCACGTGAGGAAATCGACGAAGTAAAAGCGCGTCTGCGCGACTACACCGAACGCATCAACAAAGGAGAAAGCGATTTCTCCACATTGGCGATCCTTTACTCGGAAGATCCTGGTTCAAGCATGCGTGGTGGAGAAATCGGTTTTATGTCTAAAGCCAATCTCGACCCCGAATACGCAGCCGCGGCCTACAACCTCAACGACCCCAAACGTGTGTCGAAAATAGTTGAAAGCCAATATGGCTTCCACATCATACAGCTTATTGAAAAACGAGGCGACCGCATCAACACCCGTCATATACTGCTCACTCCCAAGGTTGCCGAAAAGGACATCAACGAAGCTATTAACCGACTCGACACCGTTCGTCAGGAAATCATGGCAGAAAAATTCACCTTCGACGAAGCTGTCTATTATCTGTCGCAAGACAAAGATACACGATTCAGCAGGGGAATGATGGTGAACGAAAACACCCAGTCGAACCGATTTGAAATGTCGGAACTGCCACAGGAAGTCAGCAAAGAAGTCAGCACAATGGCTGTCGGTGAGATTTCCAAACCGTTCGTCATGACCGATAGCAAGCGAAACCGCAAAGTGGTTGCGATTGTGAAGCTCGTAAAACGCATCGACGGTCACCGCGCAAACATGTCGGACGACTATCAGCGAATTCTCTCGATGTATGAGCAGTCGGCCAAAGACAAAATTATCGACGATTGGCTGAAGAAAAAGATAAAAGACACTTATGTCCGCATCGAAGATGGCTGGCGTAACTGCGAATTCCAGCATCAAGGGTGGATTAAGGCCGCAAAAGAATAGCAGTCAAACATTCATCAGCTTTATTGTGCGACATAACAACTGCAAATACACAAATACCCCTCAACGGCATGGGCGGATTCATATCCTCCTGTGCCTTTTGGCTATAGTTGTGCCCTCACTACTCTGTTCGGGTACCGAACCTGACAACAAGGAACAGGAATCAATTATCGGAAAAACCTATCCTATTCGGCCGTCGGTGCCTACTGCCGACCGCCACGCTCCCGGACGAGTCTTTCTGGAACATGCCGACAAACTCTGGATGGACGACCGTATAGGCGCCGACTATCAGGTGCTGACCGGCAACGTGCATTTCCGGAAAGCAGACATGTTTATGTACTGCGACAGCGCTCATTTCTACGACGGCACAGGCTCGCTCGAAGCTTTTGGGAATGTCCGTATGGAACAGGGCGACACTTTATTCGTTTATGCGGCCGAACTGACCTACGATGGCCCGACCGAACTCGCTACATTCATAGGCAATTCATCGCAACGCGTCAGACTGATTAACCGCGACGTTGAATTGACTACCGACCTGTTCTATTATGACATAGCTGCCAATCTGGGCTATTACAACACCAACGGACAAATTACCGATGCCGAAAACAGCCTTGAATCGACCTACGGAGAATACAGCCCCGACACCAAAGAGGCGGAGTTCAGGATTAACGTCGTGCTCAAAGATCTGAAAGAAGAAAAATTCCGCATGACAACAGAACGGCTGCTGTACAATACGGACACACATGTGGCTCGGATTGTCAGCCCTACTGTTATTGTAACCGATAGCGCTACTGTCTATTCTTCGAACGGCCGCTACGACACAGAAAGCGGACAATCGTTGCTATACGACCGCTCGCGCGTTGTCACACCGAGAGGGAACGCCCTAACCGGCGACACACTGTTCTACGACAACAACACTCACATCGGTGAGGCATTCGGCAACATGATCATCACCGACTCTATTCGCTCGTCGGCAATAGAAGGCAACTACGGTATCTACTTTCAGGATCTTGACAGCGCTCTTGTTACCGGACGTGCACGAGCCCTTGAATACAGCCGTCCCGATACACTTTACCTCCACGGCGATACCATACGCGGTTACTTGCTCGCAGAAGATTCAACCCACGTTCTGGCGGTGTACCCACGTGTACGTTTCTGGCGTGTCGACTTGCAAGGTCTTTGCGATTCGCTCAGCATCATGGAGCGCGATTCGATAATGTATATGCTCCGTCACCCGATTGTCTGGAACGGCGAACGTCAGGTTTTTGGCAACGTGATTCAGGTGCATTTCAACGATTCCACAGCCGACTGGGCAAAGCTTCCAGATTTTGCTTTCGTAGCCGAACATATCGACGAAGGTTACTACAACCAGCTCACCGGAAAAGAATTGCTCGCAAAGTTTGCCGACGGGCAGCTACGACAGCTTGATGTAAGCGGAAATGTTGAAGTGATAATGCTCCCCGAGGAAAGCGACTCTACATACAATAAAATAATAAAATCGGAGAGTTCTTTCCTGACAGCCGACTTCAAAGATCAGAAACTCGAAAGGTTGGCAATGTGGCCCGAAGTAACAGGAAATGTCACCCCACTCTATCTTGCCCGTCGCGTCAACTGCTTTTTGTCGGCATTCAAATGGTATGATGTGCTCCGCCCTAAAGACAAAGACGACATTTTCAATATTCCCCCCGAAATGGAGGAACTGATGAAGGGACCCGATCCCGGTACACGGCGTCGTGTCATTACTAACATTCCGACACAAGCAACCCCTGCTACAGAAAATCAAGCAACAGAGTTAAAAACTACCCAAGAAGATACACAACCCATTCAACCTGAAATCTAACATTCACCAATAATGAACTATCTGCTTAGATTCACAGCAATCCTATCGGCATGTGCATCACTCGTTGTGCTGAGTGCATGTTCATCAATAGATTCGGAAAGCGACGACCTGTTGTCGGCACGCGAATATGCCGATGCTTCCGACTTCGATTCGGCCCAATCGATCTGCGACCGCATACGTGAAAAAATATACTCTTCTCCAAAGCCTTCCGATGCAGAAACACTGACAGACCTATCGCTTATATACATGCGTATCGCCGACGCCGACGATCGCCAGGAAGATGTAAGTTTCGCCTACTGGTGTTATCAGGAAGCATTTCGTCAGGACTCGTCAAAAGCCGCAGCAATATATGCGGCCACAGGCGTCGACGATTTGCCGCTTGTGTCGATTCTTAACTCGATATCGGCAATCGCTTCCGGAACGCACGACATAGCTGACTTTACCGACGAACCCGATTCATTGCTGCTTGAGTCGATAGAACAGCCCGTCAAAAAGCCCGTCAAAAAAATCAAACAACGCAAACGCAAAAAATAAAAATGGCCAAAACTGTCCTATCGCTGGCCGATGCGCTTAGCCAGTTCAAAAATCAGAATCCGGATCTACCAGAAGGAAACTTTGTTGACGAATCAGCCAACAATGAAAAATCTCCAAAAGGTTCACCACGCCTCGACATAGTTTTCGAACGTAAAGGCCGAGCCGGGAAACAGGCAACAATCGTCACCGGATTTGAGCCTGACTTTTCAGACGATGACTTGCAGAAACTCGCATCCGAACTCAAACGCAAACTCGGTGTCGGAGGATCGGCTCGCGGAGGCGAAATTCTTTTTCAGGGCGACCAGCGCCAGAAATTGCTCACCCTGCTTAAACAGTCGGGCTACAAAGCCCGAATAATCTAAGATTCGCCTTGAATGCTCACAATCCACAAAGCTTCGGCCGGGTCGGGTAAAACATACACTCTGACCTATACTTATATAAAGCTTCTGCTGGGTCAGAAATCGCCCGGCAGCGAAAAGTATACGCTCGCCCCCGAAGCTGAGCGCAACCGTCACCGTTCTATCCTTGCAATAACTTTCACAAACAAGGCTACCGATGAAATGAAGCAGCGAATAGTTGCACGGTTGGCCGATATTGCCGAGGGGTGCGACTCTGACGAAAGTTTTACACGCAACCTGTGCGCCGATCTGCATTGTTCTCCGCCGCAGCTTCAGAAACGTGCGGCTAAAGCGCTATCCGAACTGCTGTCTGACTTCGGACAGTTCAATGTCAGCACAATAGATTCGTTTTTCCAAACTGTTTTGCGCACTTTTGCCCGCGAAGTAAATCTACAAGGCGGTTATGAAATAGAACTTGACGAAGACCACGCCACATTTGTAGGTGTCAGCCAGATGCTCGCCTCTATAAACCGTGAAACACCGGTCGACGACACACAACGCCGTCACGTTGCGTTGCTCACCAACTGGCTCGAAGCCTATATGAACTACAGCATCGACAACGGAAAGGCTTTCAATATATTTGTGAGGCGTTCGAGCATAAACAGCGATCTGGTTAGATTCATCAAAGACTCACTCAATGAAGTCTATAAACTGAATTCAACTGTAATTTCAGATTATATAGCCGACTTCGACCGCATTATACGCTTCAGTGAGGCTTTAGGCAAAACGATACGTACGATTCGCAAAAACATAAAACAACGAGGCGAGGATTGTAGCGGCATTATCAATGAATTCGGACTGGAAAAGAAACTGAACAATTGGGTTTATAACGACATTACACATTGGTGTAATGGAACTTACACCGCCACAGCGACAACAACCGCTGTCGCAGACAATCCTGACAAGGGATTGAAAGCAGCCTTTCGCAGCGAAGTCGATTCAGAATCTTACAGAAAACTGATTGAACTGCTATCGCCTGTTCCAGAACTAATAAGGCGTATTAAATTCTACAGCTACATTCTCGATCGGCTTTACTATCTCGGCCTTATCGGAGAAGCCGAACGCTTTGCCGAAACATATCTGCGCGAAAACAATGCCATTCTGCTCTCAAGCACCAACTCGATACTCCGGGCCATTATAAACGACGAGGAAACCCCGTTCATTTATGAGCGTATGGGCATACGCCTACATCATTTTCTGATTGACGAATTTCAGGACACATCGCGTTTGCAATGGCTCAATCTTAGCCCGCTGGTGCGCGAGAGTCTTGCATCGGATGCCGACAATCTGATTATTGGCGATGAAAAACAGGCTATCTACAGATTCCGCAACTCCGATCCGGCACTCATAGCGCAAGACGTGCCGCACGAATTCGAATCCGTAGCAGAAATCCGGGGAAACGCTCCAACAGAAAACACCAACTGGCGCAGCGCAGCCACTGTCGTACAGTTCAACAACACCCTATTCACTACACTGGCATCACAACTCGGCACAGATGAAATTTATCGCAACGTTGCACAGAGAATAAAGCACAAAGATCTGTCGGGATACGTTGAACTGTTCCCATACACAGATTCAGATGACTCGCTCCGACACATGGCCGACAGCATTATAAGACAGCTTCGTGCCGGTTATCGCCAGCGCGACATTGCTGTGTTGGTTAATGCGCGCAATGAAGGACTCCGAGTTGTCGACTTTCTGCTTGCCTCAGCTGCCGACCAGCCGGAGCTCAACGGATTGAAAATCATCACTGAAGAAGCACTCAAAATCAGTTCATCGCCTGTAATCGAACGTATCATCGGGGTTCTCCGCTATGTTGATGCCCATCAAAGTGTTGACCACCGTAAGGGAGCCACACCTACTGCCAACGAATTGGTGGCACTGATCAGCAATCGATATCATCTTTATCTGTCGGAGGGATTAGAACCTTCCGAAGCTTTGGCCAAGGCTTTCGAATCGCCAGACAATCACGCTGAATTACTCGCGCTCGAAGCTGCTTCAATGAAGTGTTTCAACCTGACCTCAATGGTTGAGCGCATAATTTCCCGTTTTGTAAACGACGACGAACGCAATCGCCAGAACATCTACATTTCGGCTTTACTTGACATGGTTGCTGACTTTTGCGCCCACAACTCCGCCTCGCTTCATTCGTTCATGAAATGGTGGAACGAAATCGGCTCCCAGCGGAGCGTAGCAGTTCCGGCCGACATCGATGCGATCACCGTTATGACAATACACAAATCAAAAGGTCTGGAATACCCGTGCGTTCACATTCCGTTCGCCGACTGGACTATGAAAAAGATGAGCCGCATAAACTGGTTTGAGGTTAATACACCTGCCATAGGTGGATGCATTCCGGAATTTTCTGATGTGCCTTTCGCGCCCGACGACGTACCGCCATTTATACCAATGGAACCGACCGTGAATTTCGAAGGCACATCACTCGAACATCAACTAAACCGCATAATAGCCGAAGAAATCATCGACAACCTGAACAAAACCTACGTAGCTTTTACTCGTGCATCTCGCGAACTGGTTGTAGGATATAAATATAACCCTCCAAAAAACAAAACTTCTGCGCTTCCGCACATCGGATTACTAATAAACAGCGCAGTCTGGCGTGCCGACAGCGCTTTTGCCAAAACCGTAACAGCCGAAAAAGGTCTGGAAAGTGATATGCTGATTCCACTTCAACCACACATTGACAACAATGGCCTGTTCGTAATGGGTCAACCAACAACCCCGGAGAATAAACCCGTGTCAAAAAGCCGTGTCAAAGAATCGACCGTAAATATCCAGCCTTTTTACAGCGCCGACAACGACCACATCTGGAAAATGAACCGCATTGAAGACATCGACACAATGCAACAGCCACGCCACCAGGGAATTGTTTATCACTCAATAATGAGCCGTATCCGTCACCGCACCGATCTGCGCAAATCAATAACACAAGCTGTTGCCGACGGGCTCATTCCTACTACGGAAGCAGATGCTCTTTTTGAAGAACTCCGGACAGCTCTCAACAACGACAAAGCGCACCAGTGGTTTGATGGCTTTACCCGACTGCTAAACGAACGAACAATCGACGTTTACAGCCCACGGAAAAAGATGATCTGCCACTACCGTCCAGACCGCGTCGTATGGTGTGCCGACGGAAGCATTCACGTTGTTGACTACAAATTCGGAAATGAAGAACCACCAAAATATGTCCGTCAGGTACAGTTCTATATGCGAACGCTAAAAAAAATCTATCCCAACACTCCGATAGTCGGATGCTTGTGGTGGCCGCTTCATAACCGCTTCATCGATGTATATCCCTCATAAAACGCAACAAGAATCTGTAGTTTAGAATGAAAACAACATCAAAAATCAATAAACTTTTCATGGCTGTAGTTTTGTCTGCCGCCAGCCTGTTATGCTCCTGCACCTCAGCAAAGATTGTTTCCGATATAGACAACCCAGCCATGAACACAATGGAGGCAAAAACTAAAATCGCTGCCGTTCTTGGCGATGAAGATGGAAACATGAAACTGTCGAGAGTAATCAACAAAGAGATCAACGACACTGTGTTTTTCATGACTTTCTCCTACAAATACAGATAGTCCCACAACGTACAGCCGGGCGATACACTATGGTTCACTACCGATAGCAGCTCGGTTGTACAAACAGTTTGTTGTGACATTGTGGAGGCCGGGAAGGCCTTCAAGCCAAGTGGATTCTGGTTTGCAATAGGCTCGGTGCCATTCGGCATTCCGTCAGGACGTGTTCAACTTTACGATTGGGTTTTCCCTCTCAGCAAAAAGCAATTGGAGGAGCTTACATCCAACCGGATTGTTAAGGTTGAATTACATGGAGAAGACACCAAACTGATTTTAGAACCTCGAAAGAAAGGTAATGTCTGGACCAATGCGTTTTTGCGATGCTACAACAAAATTCTTGAAGCAGACAGACAGAAACAACAGTGATAATTATCAGTGTTGAAATCCCATTATTATTTCGGCGCGATAATTTCCGGCCGGCCGAAAACAAGAAAGGAGAGGTCTCACGACTTCTCCTTACCTGTTTAATAAACCAATCATTATCACATTTCTTGCAATGGAAAAAGTAATTTTGCCATTCACTAATATAAACAGACGGGGAACGGAAATGTTCATAACCCCACAAAAAAAATTTCAATAGATATTGTCTGCCTTTAGGGTGATGTGATTGTATTGCCGATTATTCAATGTAAAGCTTCGGGAGGGAAAGAGAGTCAATCTCTTCTTTTTCCCAGAACGTAGCGGGGTCTATTTCTTCTTTCTTCACACTGCTGTTGCGTGTGGTGCGTTCTGCTTTAGCTTTCTTGTCTTTTTTCTTGTCCTGCTTCTCTTTCTTTTGTTTTTTCTTGGCTTTGTCAACAGGGATGATAGCCTTGTTTTTGTTTGACTTTCCCATAGCTTTAGCATCGGCCACTGACACCGGCGCTGCATTGTCGAGATAGGCCGTAAAATTATCTTTCTTTGTCTGGTCGATAATTACCGGATAATAGTCGCTTTCGGCAAGGAAGACACCATCACGACCCGGATCGGCATAGAGCGACAATTGAGTGTAGATGCGATACTTATGGTTGCCTTTTATGTGCAATTCTTCAATTGGTATAAATATAGCTATATCGTTGCGGCCGCGCTCGGTTTGATTGTCAGAACGGAAGAAGTGGAATGCAGCGACGTAGTTGAGTGAAGGTGATACACGATACTGGCCATTCTTGTCGCGCAACGACCAACCACCCGGCATATTGTAGAACATGGCCTGACATCCGATGAGTCTTCCTTTTGCATCGTCAAGATCGATGTCGGCATGTATAGTTATTCCGTTTTTACCGTCGCGAACTGTTCCGGTTTCTATCCATGTGCGGTTAATCTTTGCTGTCGTTTTCCGTGCAGTACGCGCTGGTGCGCCTGAGGCCGCGGCAGCAGCCATCAGGATAATTATTAAAGTAGCAAATAATTGTTTCATCTGTTTATGAATGTCGGAGAAGAGATTTTTATTGCGGTTTATTTATAGGTTCGAGGTTCATCTCGCGGGCGACTTTATACATGAACTCCAATGCTTGTTGACGCTCATTGGGAATTACACCGTCGAGTATGGCGTTTTTGATGCGTTCTTTGAGTTGCCCAACTTCACGGCAGGGAGTAAGATTGAAAATGTGCATAATATCTTCGCCGCTCACCGGGGGTTGGAAACAGCGTATGCGGTCTTTTTCTTCCAGCTCAGCCATTTTATTACGCACAAGTTCGAAGTTGGCAAGATGCCGCCTGACTTTTTCCTGATTGCGCGATGTAATGTCGGCACGACATAGCATCATCAGATCATCGATGTCATCACCGGCATCGAACAGCAACCGACGTACAGCCGAGTCGGTCACCTCTTCTTCTACAAGTGCAATCGGACGCATGTGCAATTCAACCATCTTCTGGACATATTTCATTTTTTCGTTGAGCGGCAGGCGCAATGAGCGGAAAAGGCGCGGCACCATTTTGGCTCCGATGAAATTGTGGTTGTGAAATGTCCAGCCCAAGCGTGGATCGTATCGTTTGGTGACAGGTTTAGCTATGTCATGGAGCAGCGCAGCCCACCGTAGCCACACATTATCGCTCTGCCGGGCCACATTGTCAAGCACCTGAAGGGTATGCAAAAAATTGTCTTTATGCCCACGGCCACCAACGGTTTCAACACCACGCATTGCCTCAAGTTCGGGCAGAATATAGTTTAACAATCCACAGTTGTGGAGTAATTTCCAACCTATCGAGGGAACGGGCGAAGCCATAATTTTGTTGAGTTCATCGGCAATACGTTCGCGTGAAATGATTTCTATACGACCGGAATTACGGGTAATGGCCTGAAATGTTTCATCGAAAATCGTAAAGCCCAACTGCGTGGCAAACCGGATTGCACGCATCATGCGCAACGGGTCGTCGCTGAAAGTGATGTCAGGATCGAGCGGAGTGCGTATTAGCTGCCTGTCGAGGTCGGCAACACCTTCGAACGGGTCGATAAGCTGGCCGAAGTTGTCGGAATTGACGCAGATGGCCATAGCATTTATAGTGAAATCGCGCCGTGAAAGGTCATCATCAAGCGTTCCGTCCTCGACAACCGGTTTCCGTGAGTCATGACTGTATGACTCACGTCGCGCCCCCACAAATTCCAGTTCTAATGCGTGCGTTTTAACCTGAGCGGTTCCGAAATTCCGGAACACAGCCAGATGAGCCCGTTTTCCTATCTGCTCTGCAACCGTTGTAGCCAGGTCTATGCCGCTACCGACAGTTACGAAATCGACATCCTTTGAAGGGCGATTTAAGAATATGTCGCGAACGTATCCGCCAACTACATAGCATGGCTGCCCCATTGAGTCGGCAGCCAGTCCAACCTGACGGAAAACCGGCTTGTCGATGTGTTGCGATAAATTCATCTTGACAAAAGAAATTACTAATTAAATGTAAGTCCAATCAGTTCGATGTCACGAAGAGTGTCAACCCTCATTATGTGCCTGACTGACAAAGGGCGGCGCATGTCAAGTGTAACGGTCGGCAACACGGTGTCGCTGAGCTGGAAAGAGGCACCGAAACCACCACCATACCACCGTCCGTAAACATCGGCCATTGGGATATTGACTGTGTCACGGCGCACTGAACCGTCAGCCACCGGCAAAGTCAACTCAATCCATAGGTTGGCAAACTGATAGTCGTCGTTGTGCTTCAGGGCAACACACAGCATGCCCGTCATTACACTGTCGGCTGCTGGAAATGTCACCGAAACTGTGTCGCCGTAGGCCCACCCGGATAGCGGAAGCCGACGGAACTCGCTGTACTTCGGTCCACCGGAACAAAATGTGAGTCCCGAGAGCACGAAGATCAGCATCAATAGACCTATACTTCGGCCGAATGCCTTGGAAAAGACACTGTTCATTGTTCAGACTGAGGCGGTTGCGATTTTGGCGGACGCTGGCGGTTGCGATTGCGCTGTTGACGTTGCTGCTGACCTCCGTTTTGCGGCTGCGAATTGGCTTGCTGCTGACGCTGAGGCCGATTGCCCTGCTGGTTTGAACGGTTACCGCCATTGTTATTATTGGGTTGACGTGACGGTTGCTCTTGTTGTCCGGCCGGGCGCTGTTGCTGCTGACTGCGACCCGATTTTTTCTTTTTCTTTTTAGCTTTGTCGAAGCGGGTGACTGAGTCTTGGCCAACAAGATCGACAAACTCTTTTCTGGGCTTACTCTCATCACTACCTTCTGGTTCGAGTTTCAATGGCTTTTCGCCGGCTTTATTCATAGCCTGGATTTCAAACACGCGGTCGGCCGTGATTGTAACCAAATTCGAAGGCATGTGTTTATCAGTGCTGTATGTTAGCTCACGTTTGAATATATCGGTCTTGAAGTGATAGAACATACCGTCGGCGGTTTCAAGAGGAATGTCGCGCGGAGGCAAACGTTTTACGCTTTCCACATATGCATCCACTTCGAAATTAAGGCAGCATTTGAGCTTAGCGCATTGGCCTGCAAGTTTCTGGGGGTTGAGCGATAAATCCTGATGTCGCGCAGCCGAAGTGGCTACAGTGACGAAGTTTGTCATCCACGACGAGCAACACAGCGGACGTCCGCAAGGACCGATTCCGCCAATGCGGCCAGCTTCCTGGCGTGCACCGATTTGCTTCATTTCGATGCGCACCTTGAATGTTTCCGCCAATATCTTTATTAGCTTTCTGAAGTCTACGCGCTCATCGGAAATGTAATAGAAAATTGCCTTGTTCCCATCTCCCTGATATTCCACATCACCGATCTTCATATTCAGCCCAAGCGACTCAGCAATCTTGCGCGATTGAATCATGGTGTCGGTTTCTCGCGCACGTGCACGCTCAAATTTTTCGAGATCGGCAGGTTTGGCTTTGCGGAAGACCCGTTTAATCTCCACATCCGGGCGCAGATTGGCTTTTTTCATCTGTAAAGCCACGAGTTGCCCGGTCATGGTGACTTGGCCTATGTCATGTCCGGGCTGCGCTTCTACGGCAACTATGTCGCCGATGCAAAGATCGAGGTTGGCTGAGTTCCGGTAATATCCTTTTCGGGTATTCTTGAACTGGACTTCTACAAGGTCAGAGGAGGCAAATCCGCCGGGTATATCCCCAAGCCAGTTATAGCAATGCAACTTGCCACGCGGACCACCGTTGGAACCGGCATATTTGATACCGTTCCACTGGCTGCGTGCTTTTGCGTCGTCGACCTCCTCCTGGTTCATGCTCTGTTCTGTATCCATAGCAACCTGGAAAAATTATTTTGCAAAACTAACAGAACGGGTTTCGCGAATAACAGTGATTTTAACCTGTCCGGGATAAGTCATTTCGTCCTGGATGCGTTTTGCTATTTCGGTTGAGAGCTTTTCGGTTTCGGCGTCGTCAATTTTGTCTGCACCAACGATTACGCGCAATTCGCGTCCTGCCTGAATGGCATATGTCTTGATCACACCCGGATATGACATTGCCAGCTGTTCGAGATCGTTAAGACGTTTGATATAAGCCTCAACAATTTCGCGGCGTGCTCCGGGGCGTGCTCCGGAAATGGCGTCGCACACCTGCACGATTGGAGCCAGCAGACTTGTTTGCTCGATTTCGTCGTGGTGGGCACCGATTGCATTGCAAATTTCCGGTTTTTCTTTGTACTTTTCGGCAAGTTTCATACCGAGCAATGCGTGGGGCAGTTCGGGTTCCTCATCGGGCACTTTGCCTATGTCGTGTAACAATCCGGCACGACGTGCTTTTTTGGGATTGAGTCCGAGTTCCGATGCCATGATCGCACACAGATTGGCCGTCTCGCGCGAGTGCTGCAGCAGGTTCTGACCATAGCTGGAACGATATTTCATTTTACCAACCATTCTGATCAAATCGGGATGCAAACCGTGTATACCGAGATCGATTGCGGTGCGTTTACCGGTTTCAATAATTTCTTCTTCGATTTGCTTACGCACTTTTCCAACAACCTCCTCGATACGTGCCGGGTGGATACGGCCGTCAGCTACGAGCTGGTGAAGCGCAAGCCGGGCAATTTCGCGACGGACGGGATCGAAACCCGATAATACGATTGCTTCCGGGGTGTCGTCGACAATGATTTCAATGCCGGTAGCCGCTTCGAGCGCACGGATGTTACGGCCTTCACGCCCAATGATTCGACCTTTGATTTCGTCGGAATCTATGTGAAATACCGTGACAGAGTTTTCTATCGCCGTTTCTGTCGCTACTCTCTGTATCGATTGAACAACGATGCGCTTGGCTTCCTTGTTGGCAGTCAGCTTGGCCTCGTCCATTATGTCGTTGATGTAGCTTGCGGCTGCAGTCTTGGCTTCGTCGCGAAGCGACTCGATAAGTTTTTCCTTAGCTTCTTCAGCCGAAAGTCCAGATATGTGCTCAAGAGTGTCCTGAGCGGTGCGGGTAAGCTTGTCAAGTTCGGTTTTCTGAGCTTCAAGCACAGCTGCCTGAGCCTCAAGATTTGCTTTGACATTCTCGTTCTCGGTGCGTTTGCGCTGAATGTCGCCCTGCATCTGATTGAGCTGAAGTTCGCGCTGTTTCAGTTTGGCTTCTGACTGCTGAATTTTCGAAAGGCGCTGGTTTGCCGCCTTTTCGGCCTCGGATTTAATTTGAATCTCTTCCTCTTTTGCTTCAAGAAGTTTCTGCTGCTTCAAGATGTCGGCGTCCTTACGGGCTTTGTCGATTATCACGTTTGCTTTGCTGCGAGCCGAGGAGCGCTGAACAGCTATAGTGATTATGGCAGTGACCACGCACACTATCACGCTGGCCACTAATATTGGTATAAAAATTCCCATTGCGATTATGTTTATATAATTGGTTTTTATTAAGTTATTTACTAATACAAAAAAACACCAACGGCAAGTCCCCGGTCTGTAGGGAATGCTGTCAGTGCGGAATTCTGAATGTCGCCGGCCGAATCGGCTATTAGGCCGAAACATGTCGGTTGGTATGTCTGAACCACATCGTGGTTGTCCACTGTGGCGGGGCGAATAGCAGACCTCTGTCCGCTCTATTCTATGTCAAGCAGCAGTTTGTCGAGCTGCTGTTCAAATTCTGACAGTCTGGCGTCGATTTTCTCGTTTTTCTTAAGCTCCTCAATGTAGAGCTTGGTGAAGTGTATTGCCACCATACCGAGAATATCTTTCGAGTCCTGATCGGGGGATTTGGATTGCATCCATTTGTCCCACGCGCGGTTAACATAATACTCCGCCAGGCGTATGTCCTCTTCTCCTTCAAAAGACACCGACATGCCCAATGGGGCTAAATCGGCAACTTTTATGGTAATATTCAGTTTATTGTTCGTTTGCATCAGTCGTTCAGTTCATTGATGCATCTGTCGATTTGCCGCACTAATCTGGAAATTACAGCCCTGCTGCGTTCCACTTCGGCTCGCGAGGGATGGACAGTTGTAACAACTTTAAGATAGTCGTTTTCGCGACTGAGAGTTTCCACTTTCTTTGTCAGCTGCTCTATCGTGCGGTCGCGCTCATCGAGTTGCTCCTGCACCTGCTTTAGCTTCTGCCTGATAGCCACATAGCGTTCTGTCAAGCCCAAAGCTTTGCGGCTCAAACGGTCGAGTGTCTGCTGCAAGTCGCCTGCCATTTTTCCAAATTTTCACAAATTTACTATAAATTCTCGAATACTTAGCATCTTTGGTCCCATTTTTTTCGTCATCCGAGAATTTTATATGATTTACATCCGTCATAAAACCGGACTCAAAAGTCGCGTCAAAGATTCTTTAGTTTTCTGCAGGCGCGGGCGCCGCTTCCACTCTGCGGCATTGACCCGGCAACACTGCGACTGATCGGACATGAAGATTTTTGACAGCAATGCGTTCACATCTTTGGAATATATGAATGCGTTGCTTTCGAAATTGTGTTCGAAACTTCGGAAATCGAAATTGGTAGAACCGACAGAAACAATTTCATCGTCGATAATAACAGTCTTGGCATGGAGCATGCCCGGCTGATAAAGGTAGATCTTGATACCTGCCCGAAGGCATTCCTCGATATACGAAGCTGAAGCGAGGGTGAGGATACGCGAATCGGATTTTGCCGGAATCATGATGCGCACATCAACTTTCGACAGTGCTGCCGATTGCAGCACACGCAGCAACGTGTCGGTAGGGAGAAAATATGGCGTTTGTATGTAGACACGGTCGGTGGCTTTACCGATAGCCTCGGTATATGCCATGGCAATGTTACTCCACTGACTTGTTGGACCAGAGGTGAGCAACTGCATATAGTAGGGTGTTTCAGATTTAGGCATCGGCAGAGGCTCGTCAGAGATCAGAGGGCGTCCCATGAAACTCCAGTCAACGGCAAAAGCATATTGAAGTCCGGCCACAGCCGGTCCGGTTATACGCAAATGTGTGTCGCGCCATGTGGAAACATACCTGTCGGCCACATTCATTCCTCCTATATAACCTATGTTTCCGTCAATCACAACGATCTTGCGGTGGTTACGCCAGTTGATACGGGTGGCGAACAGCGGGAAGTTTACGCGAAAAAAGGGGAACACCTCGATTCCGGCTTCCGACATGCGTTTGAAGAAGGTGTTTTTGGTATTGATCGAGCCAATGTGGTCGTAGATTATACGCACGCTTACTCCCTGCGAAGCACGCTCGATGAGTAAATCGGCCAGGCGGTTGCCGGTTTTATCGTCGTCGATAATATAATATTGCAGAAGAATGTAGCGTTTAGCTGCCGACAGGTCGGCAAACAACGAATTGAATTTCTCATTTCCGTTTGTGAACACATCGATCGACCCGCCTTCGTAGAGCGGCACGCCGGCCATGGTGTGCACCATGCGGGCAACCTGACAGCTTTGAGGCGACAGACTGGTCTTACCCGGATCGATGTGCTGTTTGTTTGCTCCCCGACGCCGCAGACGCCGTCTGTTGCACCTCGTAATCATTCTTGTGTTCTTCAATGAACGCCCAAAGAATATATAAAGGATAAAGCCGAACACAGGCACTGTCAGCAACACGGTAATCCAAGCGAGAGATTTCACCGGATTTCTGTTTTCCGACAGCACCACAGCCACAAGGCTTATAATCGTGCCTAAATAGGCTGCGATTAGCACAATATAATACCAGGCCATAGGTTGTATCAGCTTTTTGACTTCAAGTTAATCAAATAGCGCCGAAGAACGAACATAGATATTGTTAAAAAAAGCAAACCGCGGTGCACACATTGTACACTGCGGTTTGTTATCGTAATTTTTAAGTTGCCTGATTTTACTCAGCAGCTGCTTCGGCAGGAGCCTCTGCAACTCCTTCACCTTCTGCAACCACTACGAGAGGCAGTTCAACAGCCACTTCTTTGTGGAAACGTACGGTGTAGGTGTATTTACCGGTTTCTTTGATTGTTGCAACAGTGATAAGCTTGCGATCTACATCGTGTCCGAGTTTTGCAAGAGCTTCAGCAATCTGCATTGCGCCAACAGAACCGAAAATTGTGCCTGTTGCACTTGTCTTAGCTGCGATTGTCAGTTCAACACCGGCGAGAGCGGCAGCAGCAGCTTCAGCGTCAGCTTTAGCCTGAGCAATCTTGTGGGCACGCTGGCGAAGGTTTTCAGCCAGAACTTTAAGAGCCGATTCGGTAGCAACCACAGCCTTACGCTGGGGAATCAAGTAGTTACGGCCATAACCGTCCTTAACTTCCACAACATCGTCCTTGTAGCCAAGGTTTGCGATATCTTCTTTGAGTATGATTTTCATAACTAATATTGTCAGCTTAAGTGTGGATAAAATTATTTCATCAGGTCGGTTACATAGGGAAGCAGAGCCAGGTGGCGGGCACGTTTAACGGCCTGAGCCACACGACGCTGAAACTTGAGCGATGTACCTGTGATGCGACGGGGAAGGAGTTTACCCTGTTCGTTAAGGAATTTCTTAAGGAATTCGGGATCCTTGTAGTCGATATACTTGATGCCACTTCTTTTGAAACGACAATATTTTTTCTTCTTTACATCAACCGACAGGGGTGTGAGGTAACGGATTTCTGATTGTGCTGTTGCCATGATTTAGTCCTCCTTGTTTTGTTCTGCTTCGTTAGCTGTTTGTTTTGCACCCTTGAGAGAGCGGCGTTTTGCAGCATACTCGTGTGCGTACTTGTCGAGACGGAATGTGAGGAAACGAATCACGCGTTCGTCGCGACGGAACTGAGTTTCGAGTGTCTTAACTACAGTCGGTTCAGCGTCGAATTCCAGAAGAGTGTAGAAGCCGGTCGACTTCTTCTGAATAGGATATGCAAGTTTGCGCAGACCCCAGATCTCTTCGTTTACAATAGTTCCGTTGGCGTCTTTGATGATGCCTTCGAACTTTTCGACCGCTTCCTTCATCTGAGCATCAGACAAAACGGGAGTTAAAATGAAAACGGTTTCGTAATGGTTCATTGTTGCTTTTAATTAATTTTAAAAAGTTGATTTGTTAAAGCGACTGCAAAGATAGGAATTCTCAGCCAATTATGCAAATCATTTTTCTCGGCAAAGAAATCGCAGATATCTGAAGTCGAAATATTAAAAACGAAAAAGGTGGCGTCACAATTGTTGCAACGCCACCTTTCAGAAATCATTTAAGCTTATTCTTCATCATCGGTTGGAAGCTCAAGGCGGAAACCACCATCACCATTGGTGTAGCCAAGACCTTCATCATCCTGGATCATAAGACCTTTTACAGTAAAGGTGATCACACCATTAACTAATGTACCATTATAACCGGCAGCTACTACCGCTGCAGCTGGATTTCCAGCAATCTCGGTGAAATAATAATTTGAACTGAGCACAACGGTATTACCGTAGCCCAAATCAACACCCAGACTTTGAGGTTCAATAATTACAAAATTTGGATTTGTTGCATCTATTTCAAGGTAACTGTCGTTCTCCGGGTATTTTTCGAAATAACCGACATACGGAGAATCTGCTCCATAAGCATTAACAATTCGATACAAACCTTTAGTTCCGAGATTCTGTTCAACACGCACTTCTTGTTCAACAGCCTCAAATCCATAAATTGGAGCCAGGAATCCGTCGACATACTTACCCATACCCATCGGAGCCCAGCGCAGCGATCCGTCAAGACCGATAGTCAGTGTAAGGTCGTCGATACCGTAAGGGAAAGCATTTTCTGCAATCGACAGAACCACCTTGTAGTCTGACAACGCAAGTGCTTCGCCGTCGAATGTGATCGGCACGAGAGTTTCGCTCTGGCCGGCTGCAAAGTTCACTGTAGCCGGCACAGAGAACATACCCGAGGGATCGTCGAGCCGCAGGGCAAACGAAGCAGCTTCTGCGTCGCCGTTGCGCATCACCGGAATTTCAATCACCGATGCGTCGCGGAACAGGTTGGTGTAATTGGTCACCGTGTTGGTGGGAAAATACGCGCCATCCGACAAAGGACCGGCCGAATAATCGTCGTCGCTACACGATGTGAAAGCGGCGCCGGCGCATACCATTGCTAATATGGGGAGAAAAAATTTCTTCATTGTCATATAGTGTTTATATATTGTTTTGAGGAGAGAGGGTTTTATTACCAAACGTAGGGTTCAGAATTTGTAGTTGGCGCAGTGAACAGCTCATTCTGAATCAGGTCATAATTATACTGAGGTTCAGTACCACCAAAGAGATAAGTCATCCACTTCGGGGTTTCCTCTACGTTCCATTGATACATGTCGATATGGTTGGTGTTTTCATAAGAACGGATTATACCTTTCTTGAAACGCTTGATATCGAACATTCCGAAACCTTCACCCCAGAGTTCAACACGGCGCTGCCACCAGATTTCGTTCTGGAACTGTGTGTTCTCGGGATTGTAATATGCATCGTTATGTGTGCCGTAAACGTAGTTTGCATCACGTGTCTTGGCGAACTCTGTCAACAGCGCGATACCGCGGCTTTCCTGCTGCATACCGGCAGCCTCCGCTTCGATAAGCTTCATTTCTTCAACGCGCATCAGCGGAACTTCCTGCAAGAAACCGATATACTGGTCGTTGTGGCCTGCATCGCCTCCGGCTACACGGAACTTGGTCGAGAAACCCGCTACACCGTATTCATATTCCGGGCTGACAGGAGTTGTTGCCAGTTCGCGAGGATAGTCGGTATAAGCCGAAAGGAATTCGAGAAGCTGATCTTCGTAGTCTTCAGCCTCAGGATCGATGTTGTTAACTGCGAAGTCAACAAACAGACCTTTGCGGAAGTCGGTCGACGGAATTGTTTCAAACAGGTGACGGTCGATAACCGCAATCTGATAACCATAGTTCGAAGCATAACCGCAACCGCGACCACCATTGTGGAAAATTTCGTAGGACATTGTCGAACCCCATGATGAATCGGCATCGTTTTGCTGAATACAGGGGTCGTCCGATTTGAATCCCACATAGAACATCCACGAAGAGTTGTGGGTGTTGAAGCCGGTGTTACGGTCGCAATACTCAGCCTCCGACATCATCGTGTAGCCTTTCTGTGCCTCTTTTGCATAATATTCCGCATCGGCCCACTGACCCATATAAAGGTATGCGCGGGCTTTCAAACCATAGACAACCGAAAGGTCGGGAATTTTTCCATTGGGCCGCACATAATTGGCCAGATAATTTTCAGCCTTATTCAAGTCGTCGATTATACGGCCAAACATAACAGCATTTGTGATACGCGGATTATGATAGCCATCTGCTGTTTTGGAATACTGATCGACCCAAGGTACTGTTAATGCATCGGGATTATTAGCGTATGTTTCCGGTGCATACATCAGTGACAGATCCATATAGAACATTGCTCGCAAAGCGTAGGCCTGCCCAACACCGAAATAGCGATCTTCTGCTGGTTCGTCGCCGGCTTGCTGCAAAACAATGTTACAATTTTTGATCCACTTATTATACACCGTCCATGGGAATTGGCAAAATGCCATTTCCGGGGTAATACCGGCTGTTGCAAATGCCCAAATAGCATAATAAGAACCCGAGTTATTACAAACCATATCCTGCCCCATTACGTCACGGATAAGGAACATAGAAGGATAGCCATAGTCCATCGGGAACATCTGTGCAGGCCAGTAGTTGAACTGTCCGACAAGGGGCGAAGTGAGAGCATCGGTTAAAGCATCGAAGCTGCCGGGTGCTTTGTCAACCTGATCTCCGGTGACAACGTTTGTCATCGGGTTAATCTCCTCGATACATCCGGTGGTTGCCAAAAGGGAGGCAGCGGCAACTGCTGAATATAATATTTTTTTCATTGTTAAATTCGTACAGTTAAATTAGAATGTTACTTGTACACCACCGGAAATATTACGTGCCGGTGAATAGGGCGACATACCGTTGTTTCCCGTGTAGGCGTAACGGGGGTCAAGACCTTTGCGGGCCGACCAGAAACAGAGGTTTTCACCCATTACGAATACACGCAGATTTGAAATCTCTTTCCAGAAGCGGGGCAGTGTGTAGCCTACGGTGAACGACTGGAAGTTCAGATAGCTTGCCGATTTCAGGAAGCGGTCTGACTTAGAAGCTGTATATTTGTCGCCAAACTGCCAACGCGGAATATTTGAATCCGGATTTTCGGGCGACCATGATTTCTTATAATCGCGGTGATAGGTCTGGCCTGCGCTCTTTGTGGTTTCGGCAGGAGTCATATACATAGCATACTGTGTATCGTAAACCTTTCCACCCAAAGAGAAGTCGAACTGAACCGATGCATCAAAACCGTAAAGCTGGATTGATGTACCAAAACCACCGAACAGTTTAGGAAGCGACGAACCGAGTTCATAATTTGGAGCAAGATTTATGTCGGTTGTTGTTCCATCCATTTTTTTAGCGGGAAATTTCTGTGTTCCCGACATATCGATATCTGAATCGGTGTAATATAACGCCTCACCTTTTTCGTTTACACCCGCATATTTGGGCAAATAAAGATTGTAAAGCGGTTTACCTTCTTCATACCACATGTTGATATTATTTTCACTATTGTCAAAACCTCCATAGATTTTCTTGCTTTCAGGCAGTGAAATAATATTTGTTGCGTTGTGTGCGAAATTCAGGTTGATGTTCCAATTGATGTCGCGTGTTTTTACGACTGTACCGTTTAGAACCACCTCGATACCGGCATTGCTGATATCACCGATGTTACCCCAATAGCCGCGTGAGCCTTGCGATTCGGGAATATTGAGCCAGAACAACAAGTCGTTGGTGCGCTTGTAGTAACCGTCGATCGATCCGGACAGGCGATTGTCGAACAACGCAAATTCCAAACCGAAGTTCCAGTTGGTTGTTGTTTCCCAAGTGATTTCCGGGTTACCGATCTGATAGAACGAGGGAGCCATAGTTGTGGAACTTGACTGGCTCAGGCTGAACAGGTCGATGTAAGCCCAGTTTCCGATATTGTCGTTACCCTGCTGACCTACCGAAGCTTTCACCTTCAAGTTGTTGATCCAGTTGACATCCTGGAGGAAATCTTTGTTGATGATCCACGCTGCGCCGAAGCTCCAGAAGTTACCCCAACGATGGTTTGTTGCAAAACGCGACGAAGCATCGCGGCGGTAAGAGAGTGAAGCGAAGTATTTCGAATCGTAGTCGTACTGAGCGCGGGCGAAGTAACCTTCAACGTTGTAAGCGCTCTTGTAGGAGTTTGATGTGGGGCGCGAAGCGAAAGCGTTGATTTCAGGAATCCAGGGAGAGAATGCACCGCGAGCCATTGCATAGAGATAGCGTGTTTCCGATTTGTACCATTCGTGACCTGCCATAACATTAACATTGTGCAAGCCGAACTGATCGAAATAGGTTACAGACTGTATGTTGTTGGTGCGGATCGAAGTAGTTGTCGATTTGTCGAGCTGACCGTTTGAAGCAGCTTTCGAACCGTACCAGGGGTTTTCGAAATCGGAGAATTCGGTTTCACCCCATGTAACCGACGATGTTACGTTGGCCTTGAGATAAGAGGTGATAGTGAAATCGGCAGTGAACGACGCGTTGAGCTGGTTGCCGAGCGATTCAACCTTGTTGTATTTGTTCGAACCGATGGGGTTACCGTTGCCCATGAAAGCACGCTGCAAATAGTAACCGGAGTTGGGCGTACCGTAGTCGTAAGCCTTGTGGCCATATTCGTCGGTCATGATGTAGGGCTTACCGTCGGCACCCATACCACGCACGAAAGCGGGATAGATAGGAGCGATGTAGTCGGTATAATAAGCAAGGTTGTTGTTGTTCATGCTTGAGTCTTCGTCTACTTCGCGGTTAGGCACCTGACGTGTGGTAGAGTTGATATAGCCGGCGTTGATACCGAGTTTCAGCCAGGGTTTAGCCGTGTAGTCGCCTTTGAAGCGAGCCGACAGACGTTCGTAGCTCGAACCGCGTATAAAACCTTCGTCGTTAAGATAGCCGAGCGAGGCATAGAAAGTAGCCTTGTCTGTGCCACCGTTTACCGACACATTGTATTCCTGACGCAAACCAGTGTGGTACGACAGGTCGTCCCAGTTGTCAGGAGTCAGGTAGAATTCCTGGCCGTTGCGGGTGATTGTGTTGCCGAGCGTTGCGTAAGGATTGAGCTTACCGTTCATACCGATAAGGGTTTGTCCGGCAGGAACTTTGTAGACATTGTAAGCCAGGTCGTTGAGCATCTTGTTGTTTGCAGAGATGTTGGCCTGCTGAGGAGCGTAGCCACCGGCATTGCGGTAATAGTTATACACCTGGTCGTAATAGGCTTCGTAGAACTCGCCGGGATTGTCGATTACATCGTAGCGCTGTACGGCACGTGTATTAGCACCCCATTTTGCATCGAGAGTCACACGCGCTTCCTTGGCAGATCCGGTTTTGGTTGTGATGATGATCACACCAGAGGCACCACGCGCACCATAAAGAGCTGCGGAAGCTGCGTCCTTAAGAACTGTGATAGATTCGATGTCGCCCTGCGGAATGTTTGACAACGAAGCAGGATAAGGCGAACCGTCGACAATGACAAGTGGATCGGTTTCGGCGAACATCGACGAAATACCGCGGATGTTCATATTACCCTGTGTAGAACCGGGGGCACCCGACGAACCGCGCATCTGCAAACCGGGAACAGTTCCGACAAGAGCGTCAGCAACGTTGGTGGTGATACGCTTAGAGAGTTCTTCTGCTCCTACAACAGCGGCCGAACCGGTGAATGCCGATTTCTTAGCTGTTCCGAAAGCAACGGCAATCACTTCGTCAAGCACATTGGAACCGGCCATTTCAATTTTCATAATTCCATCGGTGATAGGCACTTCACGTGTTTCCATACCGACATACGATACTTTTAGAGTCTTTACATTGTCGGGAAGTGAAAGTGAGAAACTTCCGTTGATGTCGGTCGATGCGCCAATCTGCGTTCCGACTCCCACCACTGTGGCACCCATCAGGGGCTCACCATCCTCTGCGCTGGTCACTACACCCTGTACCGTGCGGTTTGCCGCATAGGCCGTAAGTGTGAGAGTGACTACTGCCGCAAGGAGTAATAGCAATCTTTTCATACGGTTAATTAAATTGTGATAGAATATATTGATTTTGTTTGTTAAATTATTGCGCTGTTTCGCAACTGCTATTTACATTTATTATACTTTATGCACCTTTTTAATACAAAACAGGCGCAAATCTAACATATTTTTAGTAAACAAAGATAAATTACCCCCCCCCCATTAACAATGTTTAACATTTAAGTTGAAACTTTTATCTCCCTGTCGGCATCTAAGTTTAAAATTAGCTGTTTGTTACATGCCAGACATGCATTTTTTTAATGCTACAGGCATAAACTGTCCATATTTTAGCTACCTTTGCTCTTGTATGGACGGACTTGTTATAAAAAACACCGGTAGCTGGACTTTAGTCCGCTCCGACGACGGAAAAGACATAAACTGCAAAGTGAAGGGCAACTTCCGCCTGAAAGGAATACGCACTACTAACCCTGTTGCCGTAGGCGACAGAGTGACACTCAACGTGAATCCCGACGGAATAGCCTACATCACTGCTGTTGAACCGCGTCGCAACTACATAATCAGACGCGCCAGCAACCTGTCGAAAGAATCGCATATAATCGCAGCAAACATCGATCGGGCCTACCTTGTGGCCACTCTTGCTCATCCGGCAACGTCTACAACATTTATCGACCGTTTTCTGGCAACAGCCGAAGCCTACCGTGTGCCGGCAACATTAATAATAAATAAGATCGACTTGCTCGACGACGATGAAAGCCGTGAGTTGCTTGAGGCCGTGACTTACCTCTACAAAAGCATCGGCTATCCGGTGATTCACACCTCAACAAAAACCGGCGAAGGCATCTCTGGACTTATTGACGAACTCAACAACCACATAGTGCTTCTGTCGGGACATTCGGGAGTAGGAAAATCATCGCTTATCAACTGTATTTTGCCGGGAGCCGACGCGCGCACGGCAAACATTTCCGACGTCCACGACACGGGTATGCACACTACTACATTTTCTGAAGCCTACGAATTGCCCGAAGGCGGGTGGATAATTGACACTCCCGGAATAAAAGGCTTCGGAACAATCGAAATGAACCGCGACGAAGTGAGTCATTTCTTCCCTGAAATTTTTGAAGAGGGGCACAATTGCCGTTATGGCAACTGCACGCACACCCACGAGCCTGGATGTGCTGTGCTCGAAGCGCTTGAAGAAAACCGCATAGCCCAGTCGCGCTATAACTCATATCTTTCGATTATGGACGACACTAACCCCGACAAATATCGAAAACCTTTCTGACCATGAACATTACCCGTCTGAGCATGTACCCGACGTCGATCAACCGCATGCATATCGACTGCGCAGTCGAAGCTCTGCGCCGTGGCGAAATAATCATCTACCCTACCGATACTCTTTATGCCTTTGGCTGCGATGCTTTGAATCTGCGTGCAATTGAGCGAATTTGCAAAATCAAAGGAATCAATCCACGCAAAACCACACTGTCGGTGGTTTGCGACAGCATCAGTCAGGCTGCCGAGTATGCCAGAATCGACAACCGTGCTTTCGACATCATCAAACGCAACACCCCTGGCGCATTCACATTCCTTCTGCCGGCGGCGCCTTCGCTGCCACGTGTGTTCAAGGACCGCCGTATTGTGGGAGTCAGAATTCCGGCAAACCCGATAGCCACCGAACTGGCGCGCGCACTTGGAAATCCACTTCTTAGCACATCGTTGCCAGACAATCCGGAAACAGGCACTGCGGTTATGTCGGCCGACGAAGCCGAACTGCTCTACAGCTCCCTGGCGTCACTGATAATCGACGGTGGCGACGGCAACGAGCTGGCATCGACAGTGGTTGACTTGACCGACAGCACGGCGCCCGAAATTGTGCGCCAAGGAGCCGGGGCATTGCAATAAAAAAGGGAGGGCAATTAATTACGGAAATTTTTCTGCATTTACGCAAAAACTTATTATATTTGCAGTGCGTTAAAAAAATGAGAAATTTACATTAACCAAAATACAATTTAATTATGTCAAAGGTAACAGTAGTGGGTGCCGGCAATGTAGGCGCCACATGTGCAAATGTGTTAGTGACCAACAACGTGGCCGACGAAGTGGTACTGATCGATATTAAAGAAGGTCTGTCGGAAGGCAAGACTATGGATATAATGCAGACCGCAAATCTGCTCACCATCAACACCCGTATGACCGGCGTGACAAACGATTACAGCAAAACTGCCGGCT
>CAYQYL010000021.1:0-26378 GCA_964421745.1 uncultured Muribaculum sp.
GCCAAGTTTCTCGCCCGAAATGTTTAAATACATTGAGAATACAGACCCGTTAAAGTCGAAGCAACTCGACAAGGGTCTTCAGCAGCTCATGGACGAAGGTGTGGCTCAGTTGTTCGTTAATCAGTTTAATGGCCGTAAGATTGTCGGCACTGTAGGACAGCTTCAGTTCGAAGTGATTCAGTATCGTTTGCTGCATGAATATGGAGCCTCGGTTCGATGGGAACCAATGTCGATGTATAAGGCCTGTTGGATCGAGAGCGACGATGCACAAGCGCTTGAAGCATTCAAGAAAAGAAAGTATCAGTTTATGGCTGTCGACCGCGAAGGCCGCGACGTTTTCATGGCCGACTCAAACTATGTGCTGCAAATGGCGCAAAACGATTTTCCAAAAATTCGTTTCCATTTTTCGAGCGAATTCTGACACACGCAAACAAGACAAAAACAAAAAAAGCCGGGTGCAGAAATGCCTCGGCTTTTTTTGTCGGGATTTGTGTGGAAATGAAAAAATGTATAAATTTGCAATCACATATGGTGTCACACGATGCGCTGAAAAGTTCGCGTCTGCGACTTAAAAGGGAAACAGGTGCAAATCCTGTGCAGTCCCGCTGCTGTAAGTTTCGAAAGCTCTGCAGACATTTATGCCACTGATTGCCAGATGATCGGGAAGGCTGTCTGAAAAGGAGGAAACAAGCCAGAAGACCTGCCATGTGCGAAATCGGTCAATACAGGCTTGCGAGGAAACAAGCTTCCGAAACAGACAAATATAAATGTTCCGCCACTCTGGCTACGCGGACTCCATTCTGTTCACATTTGTGCTTTAACCGGTGCAAAACTGTATTGACGTTAGGTTTAACCGTACAATGCAGTTTTGATGAACCGTTGTGTACTTTTATTATTTTCCATGACAGTGCTCCAGGCAGCCGCTGTCGAAAACGACGTACTTCCCGACAGTGTAAGGCTAAAGGAGGTGACCGTTGTAGGGCAGTCGTATGCCGACGTCATACCTGCCCAGACGTTGAAAGGGGCTGAATTGGATGCACTTCGTTCCCACAGTGTTGCCGATGCATTACGCTATTTCTCCGGAATCCAGTTGAAAGATTACGGCGGTGTCGGCGGAATAAAAACCGTCAATATCCGCTCGATGGGAACCAACCACATGGGCGTGTATTACAACGGAATTGAACTCGGTAACGCGCAGAACGGCCAGGTCGACTTAGGAAAATATTCGCTTGACAACATCGAAGCGGTGTCGCTTTATAACGGCCAGAAAAGCGAGATTTTCCAGTCGGCCCGTGAATTCGGTAATGCCGGTTCGATATATCTGACAACCCGTTATCCTCGTTTTAAAGTTGGAGAAACAGCGCATTTGCGTGCATCTGTGCGCGTTGGTTCGTTTGATTATTTCAGTCCGTCGGTCACGTTCGACTATCGGTTATCGTCGACTGTGTCGTTGACGTTCAACTCGGAGTGGATCAGTTCGTCAGGCAAGTACAAATTCCGCTACAGGCGTGTTACACCCTCCGGAACGCTGGCTTATGACACTACGGCAGTTCGCCAGAACGGCGACATCGATGCCGTGCGTTTCGAGGGAGGTGTGCATGGATTTCTTTCGAGAGGCCGTTGGAAAGCATATATCTATCACTATAACTCGGAGCGCGGCATTCCGGGTGCTATCGTAAACAATGTATGGCGCCGCGGTGAACGCCTGTGGGACAGAAACTCGTTTGTTCAGGGAATGCTGGAGCAGGATGTATCCGATTTCTGGAGCTTGAAACTAAACCTCAAGTATGCCTTCGATTACACCCGCTATGTGAACAACGACGACAAACTGATTCATGTCGACAACATCTATAAGCAGAAAGAAGTCTATGCTTCGTTGGCCAACCGGTTTCGGCTGTTGCCCGATTTGGATGTGTCGTTGGCATATGATTACCAGCATAACAATCTGTCGGAGTATCTGTCGGTCGACCGAAGCACACACTGGCTGTCGGCTGCCATGGCATTTTCACTCGCCGATAAATTCAAAGCTCAGGCTTCAATGCTGTTAAGTGTGGTCGATGAAGAGAAACGCGCCCGCGATTCAGCTCCTGATAAGAGTAAACTGACACCGGCTGTTTTTCTATCATATCGGCCATTTCCGAAGCCAAACCTTATAATACGTGCTTTTTACAAGCAAAGCTACCGCATGCCTACATTCAACGATCTTTATTACACTGACATGGGGAATGCCTATCTGAAACCGGAAACAGCAACACAATACAATGCTGGGCTGACATATGATATCAGTTGCGATCATGGAGTCATTAGCTACTTTAAAATTGGCTTTGAAGCGTATTATAATCTTGTAAAGGATAAAATCGTGGCTTATCCTAAAGGACAGCAGTTCAGGTGGACAATGCTCAATCTCGGTCGTGTCAGAATAAAGGGTATAGATGCGCAGGCCGAGGCTACATTTCGTCTTGGCCGTGAGCTGACGGCTACTGTTAAAGCCCAGTACACCTATCAGCAAGCTATAGACATAACAAATCCGGCCGATAATTACTATCGTCACCAGATTCCCTATATCCCCTGGAACAGCGGTTCGGCCATTACGATGTTACAATGGCGGGAATGGTATTTCAACTACAGCTTCATCTACACCGGCTACCGTTACAATCAACAAGAGAACATCCGCTATAATTACACTCAGCCATGGTATACAAGCGACATATCGCTGCAGCATATATTCACACTCGGCAAGGTGAGATGTCGTGCTACTGTCGAAATAAATAACTTGTTTTCACAGGATTATGATGTAATACTTAACTATCCTATGCCGAAGCGCAACTATCGGTTCGGACTAAGCATTGAATTATGACAGTACACAAAATATACATCGCTATATTGCTGGGAATCGTCCTGGCCGGTTGTCGCGAAGATGAGCTCGTGATGCCGGCTGAATATACCCCGCTTCCAATCGGACCCGCCGACGGAGGAAGTTCGTCGCGCATGTATCTGCTCAATGAAGGAAATATGGGTAGCAACAAATCGACGATAGACATGGTTGATTTCAATTCCGGAATATATATGCGTAATCTCTATGCCGAACGTAATCCTACAGTGATAAAAGAACTCGGCGATGTGGGCAATGACATCCAGATCTACGGTTCGCGTTTGTATGCCGTCATAAACTGCTCTCACAAGGTAGAGGTGATGGATGCAACATCTCTTAAACGATTAGGACAGATCGACATACCGAATTGTCGTTATATCCGTTTCCATCGCGGAAATGCTTATGTTACCTCCTATGTCGGACCGGTTGCTACCGACCCCGATGCTCAAGCCGGTGCCGTTTACCGTGTGGATACTGCAACAATGCAGATAACAGGTCGTGTCACTGTGGGCTATCAACCCGACGAACTTGCAATTTCGGGAGAGTATATCTATGTCGCCAATTCCGGCGGCTATCGGGTGCCACGCTACGACTACACTGTGTCAGTTGTTGAAATGAATGGAATGAAGCAGGTAGAGAAGATTCCGGTTGGAATTAATCTGCACCGTATCAGGTTGGACAGGTACGGAAAATTATGGGTTACATCGCGAGGAAACTATGGATCAATAAAATCAAAGATAATGGTACTTGAGAAGGAGAGCCGTTACTCCCGAAAGATGATAGTGACCGACACACTCGACATACCATGCTCAAACATGGCTATTGTCGGCGACTCACTGTATTTCTACAGCGCTGAATGGAGTAATGCATTAGAAAAAAACATTGTGAGCTACGGAATCATCGACGTCCACACCAAACGGCTTGTTTCAGACTCGTTTATCACCGACGGCACTGAAGCAGATATCGAAGTGCCATATGGAATAGCTGTCAATCCTGATACGGGCGATATATATGTGACAGATGCAAAAAATTATGTTTCATCCGGAGCATTACACTGCTATTCGCGGGAAGGGAAACGGAAGTGGACAGTCCGTACGGGCGATATACCTGCCCACATGGTGTTTTTACAAAGTAACGCAGAACGAAAATGAAACTGAATAAACTGATATATATGTTTTTTACTGCTGTCTTAGCAGGTTGCACGCAGGAAACACCAATGGTGTCGCTCGGTATCGACGGAACTTATGCTATCTACAGAATGAAAACGCTACGGCTTCATCCCGAATACACTGGCGATACATACGAATGGAGTATGCCGGATAGCAATGGGGCAGATTCAATTATCTCTACTGACAGAACTCTGTATTTTGTCAGACAATTTCCCGGAGAATATGAAATCACTTTGCGTATTTGCGACCGTAATAATCCGGTTGAACACAAGACTAAAGTTGTCGTTTTCGAAGAGGATGTAGCCTACAGCCGTTATATATCACATGTATATGAGTATTGTCCGGCGCCTGGGCAATTTGTTAACTTACTGCCGAAGTATGAACAAGGCGACACCGAAGCCGACATGTTGAAAAAAGTTGAGGAAAGCATATCGGGAAGAAACGATATAATGGTTTCTTTGGGTGGTTTCGGGGGATATGTCACATTTGGATTTGACCACACAGTGGTGAACAGTCCGGGAGAATACGATTTTAAAATTTATGGAAATGCGTTCTATGCGTCGACGAATCCAAATCCGGATACAACCGAAAGCGGAGGGAGCGCCGAGCCCGGAATAGTATTGGTGTCGGTCGACGCAAATCAGAATGGCTTGCCCGACGATGCATGGTACGAACTTGCTGGGAGTGAATACTATAAGCCGGGAACAAGTCATAAATATACCATTTATTACCAACGACCTGCGTCCGACCATGTAGCAGTCAGTGGTGGAACATCGATCACTGACAAATTCTACATCGCATGGAGTGACAGTGATGGAGACAAAGGTTACATAACAAAAAATTCGTTTCACACACAGAGCTATTTTCCGCAGTGGTGCGATGTTGATTGTCTGGTGTTTAGTGGTAGCCGCCTGGCTCCGAATGCAGTCGACGAAAGCCATCAGGGAACTTATTTTGTGCTTTACCCTTACGAATGGGGCTATGTCGACAATCATCCCAATGAAATAGAAAATAAATCGTGCTTTAATATCGACTGGGCTGTAGATGCCGACGGCCAACCTGTCAGATTGGACGGTATAGATTTTATTCGCGTATACACCGGAGTTAATCAGCAATGCGGATGGCTTGGCGAAACATCGACAGAGATATGTCGGGCCGAAGATTTACACATTACACAAAATTTTTAAATAATGAAGATAATAATTTCAAGGCTTTTAATTCTGCTTTCGGCATTAACGATGTCGGCTCAGACAGAATTTGTTAACGGAGTATTTGTGCTTAACGAGGATTGGTATGGACACAATCAGTCGACCATTAATTTCTGGAACCGCGATGAAAAATATGTCGACTATAATATTTTCGAACTTGTAAATCCGGGGCTGTCACTCGGCTGTACTTCACAGTACGCTCAGATTTTCGGATCATATATGATCATAATATCCAAGCAGTCTGTTGATCCTGGAAGCGGCGCCGAACATCCGGGCGGCAGAATCATTGTTGCTGATAAAAAAACATTACGCTATAAGGCGTCAATAGAGAATATTGCGGTAAACAACAAGGGCGAGTCCATTGCCGACGGACGGGCTGTTGTTGGCGTGACGCCCGACAAGGCATATGTCAGCTCTACAAACGGAATTTATGTTTTGAACCTTAAAAATTTAACAATAGAGGAGGTGATTCCTGGCACGGAGAATCCGCTTGTCGAAGGCTCGGAAATCAATTCCGATGGACAAGGTCCGCTGTATCAGAATCAAATAGGAAAAATGATCCGAGGTCAAGACTATGTTTTTGCTGTTCAACAAGACAAGGGTGTGTTAGTCATCGACCCGGTTAACGATCGTGTCATTGACACTGTAGAAGGATGTTACAGCACAATTACCCAAACTCCCGACGGGGCTGTCTGGGCAGGGACAAATACAGCCGAAGGTGAGAATGAATTTGGTGTTAGTTTCCAACTTTATCCTTATGGAGAATCGGGAAATGCATGGCAAGGAACTCGTTTGACACGTATCGATCAGTTTTCACTTGAAACAACTTTTGTCGATCTTGATAAAGGCGGGGTAGCACAGTCGTGGTATGCATGGACAGCTGGAATGTTGAATGCATCCACGAAAGAAAACCGATTGTTTACAATATATAATTCACCGGAGCAAGGTCAGGTGTCGTGGTTCACTGTGTCGCATCTTTTTCGCCATGATATTGACAAAGGTATAACGGAAGAGATAGAGGACAGCAGTTTAGAAGATATATACTTCTATGGTGGCAGTTGTCAGGTTAGTCCTGTCGACGACAATCTTTATTGCGCAAATTATGTTGGAAATAACATTGCTGCTAAAACGTGGATATATCGAATGCTCGACCATGAAGGCCAAATGATTGACGAGTACCAACTCATTGATAACTATTGGTATCCGGCAATGTTTATTTTCCCCGACAACGAACCTTGCTGTATAGTGGATATGCCAGATGAGATAACAGTAGGGGAGCAGAGTGTGATCATTCCACTTTGCGACAAGGCGATCGACCGCGACACACCAGTCTACACAATTGTGAAGCGCATCGGGTATGTTTCCGATCCTTCGGCTGTCGATGCGTCTGTTGTCTGCGGAAATCTTGTGTTGCGTTCGCTTGCCCCCGGACATTCGACAGTGCAGATCGATTTTGACTCTAATGGTATAGTGACGCCCCACACAATCAATGTGATAACCACTCATGAAGTTTCAGGCATTCATGTTGTGTCGGCCGATATGGATACTGATTTGTCGGTCAAATGGTATGATGTTTATGGACATCAGGTTTGTCCCGACAATTTGTCGCCTGGCCTGTATATACGTAAGCAGGGCACTAAAGTTGCAAAAATTAAATTATAGTTATAACCAATCAAATAAAATGTTATGAGAATAAAATCCTTATTAGTGTTTATGACACTCGTCTGCGCTGTTTTTGCACATGCCGGCGAATTTGTCGCAAAAGACGAAGGCAAACCAATCTATGAAGAGTATGTGGGCAAAACACCTGTCAGTTCTTATCTGCTTTTAAACCAGTGGTTCACTTTTCCGTCAGAAGTGACACAATGGGCAAGTATTCCTTATGAGGAGCTGGGTGTGGTGTTTTCATTGGAAAATTCCAATCCACAGCTTGTTACAACTGAGCTGCTTTTTAATGAATCGGTCCGTAGAAATCAGGTTGAATACACAATCAATCCCGACGTTACAGGTGTCTGTAATCTGACTTTAACAGTTACATATGAGGGAAATACTGTTTCATGCACGCGACCGATTATTACTAAGGAAATGCCGGCGAATCCTATAACCCCGGTTGAAAAACCTAACATCTATGGTGTCGGTGGTTTAAAGCAGGCCGACGACAAAACACAGGATTTCGTTGTCTACATGTTCTTCAACTTTCCTAAACCCCTGAACGATGAAACAACTTGGGAGGATTTCGGTATCACCTATTCGGCACGTTCTTCGAATCAGGAGCTTATAGAGGTCGAGGACAACATCGTGAAAAATGATCGTCATTATGTTCGATTCATCCAGAAAGGTGGAGTTTCAGGCAAGGCGGATATTACTATTGATGTGACAATGAATGATGTCACTGTATCAAAGACAGTAACAGTTGAAACCTATGGTGTACTGGCAAATGACGATTCGTTTTTTGCTCCACGAACAAGTGAAAAACAGACAATAGATGTCCTGCGCAACGACCAGATAATGCGTAACGCGGAATATGAATTATCATTACTTAACTCGGCAAAACATGGCGATGCAATAGTTGAAACTGCCGATAATGGTAGTAAGGTGATTGCTTATACCCCTGCGGCAGGAGTAGAAAATTGGACAGCCGATACACTAAACTACCGTATTACCATGTTCGACGGTGAAACATCGGAAGCAAAAGTTGAGGTTTTAATACGTGATAATCCATGTATAACAAAGGTAATTGAATTGCTTCCGGCTCCGGGGCAGTTTACCAATTCAATCATAGATCCCTCGGGGCTGATAAACGTTTCGCAAGGTTCGGGCACAAGCACACTCCCCTCTACCCAAGGTCTTGTTTCACTCGGAGGTTTCGGTGGATATGTCATTCTCGGATTTGATCAGCCGATAAAGAATGATCCGCGTAATCCATATGGAGTTGATTTCACTATTGCCGGAAATGCTTTTACTGCAACAGTCAAAGGAGTATGGACTGAACCGGGTGCCGTAATGGTGATGAAAGACACTAACAAAAACGGACTTCCCGACGACGGCGAATGGTACGAATTGGCCGGTAGTGACTACTGGTTTAAAACAAGCCGTCGCAATATAGACATCACTTATATCAATCCGAAGTATAATAAACGCTACACGGTTCCATTCTATTGCTCAGATGGTATAAACGGAGCATTGCTCACCAATCAGTTCCACCAACAGTCATATTTCCCTGATCCTGAAAATTACCCCAGCGCTACGGTTGACGAAATAACGTTCCACGGCACAATGATTCGTTCATCGCTCGATAAACGTGTGCCATCGTATATTGAATTTGCCCGTTGTCCGGCATTCGGTTATGCCGACAACCACTCCAATGCCAAAGATCTAACCAGTCCCTCTAACCCATATTATGAGGATGAAAACGGCGCACAAACCGATGGATTCGACATCTCATGGGCCGTTAACAGCAAAGGTGAGTATGTGGAACTCGACGAAATAGACTTTGTTAAAATTTATACCGCAGGTTCTCAGAATGCAGGTTGGCTTGGCGAGTGGTCGACTGAAATATCCGGTTGCGGCATTACACGTCCACTTGCAAATTATGAACCTAAGGATTATTATCTGAACTATATGTCGGTCACCCAGCTCCAGGTGGTGAAAGGAACGAAATGCCAGTATGAAGGACTCGCATTTAAAAACGGACGTCCGATCGACGAAGGCACTTCTACTTGGAGAGTATCTGACGAAAGCATCGGAACTATAGACCGGAACGGATTGTTTACAGCTAAGGAATTAGGAATGGTGACAATCTATTTCAAGCAAACCGACAAAGCTAAAGAAGATTCATTTGAAATAGAAGTGGTCGAACTCGGCGGAATCGTTGTTGACTTGGAAGGAAATGCTTCTACCGCCGACAATAAGGAGCTAACATGTGTGGCTGGCGAAACGGTTTACATAAATGTTGAATCAGAAACCAAAGAAACAACTGTTATCAATGGACGGAAGGCCAACCGCTATATTTACGATGAGTACGAGTGGGCTAATTCGAATCCGGCTATAGGAGAGATGAACAACGGACTTTTCCATGCCGCTACACCTGGCGAAACCGTTTTGACCGTGAAATCCAAAACTAATCCCGAACTGACCTCGGAAATCAAGGTAATAGTCAAAGACATTCCGGAAATTGCATTAGCGACTGAGATGATAAAAGTTGCAGACAATAAACTGAGCAACGTGCTGACAAACGACAAGATTTTTGCAGTAGAAGGCGGAGCTACAGTGGAAATGCAGTTTACTATCGACGATACCGAAACTCAGGCCGACAATCTGCGGATCGAAAACAACCGTCTTAAATATGACATGACCGAAGGTGAATATGAGTTCCATATGCTTCACTTCGAAGCAACTGCTTACGGAATCACGAAATCATTTGATATCCCGTTTGTATATGCTCCCGATGATTTAATTGTTGAACCCGCAATTAATCCTGTAAGTGTAGAATTGAATGAGCGTAATAACCGCACCTGTATTGTTAACCTTAACAATGTGTTTGTGTGTCATGCTCCATGGTTGTATGACATCAAATACGAGGTTGACAACGGTGAATTAGGCGATGATTTGATAGTTGAACTTGACAACAATTATATGACAGTGTCGTCTGATTCGGAAATTACACTCAAAAGTGAAATCAAAGTGTCAGCAACATATTCGCGCAACGATGTTTCTGCTAACTTCACTGCTTCACTCCCTGTTATGCTAAACGACGGTTTGACCGGTATCAATGATTTGGTAAGCAACCGCATAAACGCTTATCCGAATCCGGCCTCAGACTATATAACAATCGGAAACGATCATACTGTCACACTACAGATTGTCAGTATGCAAGGTCTGGAAATGATCAACACAGTTGTCGGTGCCGGCGAACAGATTGATGTTACAGCACTGCCACGTGGTATATATGTTATTGTTGTGACAGATTCCACCGGCAAACATACAGGCCGGCTGGCGATTGAACGATAATTCTTTTCTGCAGAGTAGAAGTCTGTTGGTCGCAGACAATACTCAAGGAGCCGGGCGCAACAACGTCCGGCTCCTTATCATTTTAGAAGAGAAGTGTGTATGTTATGATTTCTCAGATAGTTCGAGCCATCGCATCTCTTTTTCGTCGAGAAGTTGTTTTATTTGTTGATAGCGGACAGACGCTTTGTCGATTTCTTCGGCCGATCCTCCCGATTGAAACAACTTGTCGAGTTGGGAGCATTCAGCTGTCAGTTGATCTATTTCAGTCGATAGCTTTTCAAATTCGATGCGTTCTTTATAGGTCATTTTGTTGTCGTCGCGCACCCTCTGCGGGCGTTTGTCGACTGAAGGTTGCGATTTTACTGCCGAAGATTTTTCTTCTGAGTCTTTTTGTGCGCGGTAGTCGGAGTAGTTTCCCGGGAAATCGCGCACAACACCGTCGCCTTCGAACACAAACAGATGGTCAACAATTGAATCGAGGAAGAAACGGTCGTGGCTAACAACAATCAGACATCCGTTGAACGACTCAAGATAGTCTTCCAGAATTCCGAGTGTCACTATGTCAAGATCGTTTGTCGGTTCGTCGAGTATGAGGAAGTTTGGCGACCGCATCAGAACAAGAGCCAGATGCAGGCGTGCCCGTTCCCCTCCGCTGAGTTTGGCAACATATTTCTGTTGGTCGGCAGGGGAGAACAGAAAGTGCTGCAAAAATTGCATAGGTGAGTAACGCACACCGTCGTTAACAACAATTTCTTCGGCCAAATCTGTAACCGCATCTATCACCTTCTTTTCCGGAGGAAGCTGAATGCCTTCCTGTGAGTAATAACCGAAGCGAACGGTTTCGCCAATGTCCCACGAACCGGAGTCAGGAGCAACAAGCCCCTGCAGCATTTTAATGAATGTTGATTTCCCAACACCATTATGGCCGATTATACCAACACGTTCGTAGCGAGCGAAAATGTAGTTGAAGTCTTTAAGAAGCACTTTGTCGCCGTACGCTTTACTGACGTTTTTTGCCTCGAATATTTTTGATCCGATATAAGTGGATTTAATGCCGAGATCCACTTTATTATCGCTCAGATTGAGTTGTCGGTTGCGGGCGTCGAGTTCATGGAAGGCATCGATGCGATATTTCGCTTTTCCACCGCGCGCTTGAGGCTGCCTCCGCATCCATTGCAGTTCGCGCCGCAGTGTGTTCTGCATCTTAGCCTTTTCGGCCGTCATTGCCTCGATGCGTTGTTGGCGTTTATCCAGATAATAAGCATAGTTCCCTTGATAGGAGTAGATCTGCTGATTGTCGATCTCGATAATCTTGTTTGTCACACGATCAAGAAAATATCGGTCGTGTGTCACCATAAGTAGCGTCACACGCGATGACTTAAGATAGTTTTCAAGCCATTCGATTGCTTCGATATCGAGGTGGTTGGTTGGCTCGTCGAGTATAATCAGTTCCGGTTCCTCAAGAATTACACGAGCCAAAGCAATACGTTTCAACTGTCCGCCCGACATCTGCCCGGTTTTCTGCTCCAGATTGTGAATTCCGAGTTTGCCGAGAATCTGCTTCAGGCGATCGTCGAACTCCCAGGCTGAAGTAGCATCCATCTCGGCCATTGCAGTTGTCAGATCATAGCCGGGCGTTCCCGAAAGTGCAGCTTCGTAGGCTGCAATGGCTTTGCTCATACGGGAGTCGTTATTCAGACAAACTTCGATAACCGATTTGTCTGGGTCGAAATCCGGTGTCTGTTCGAGATAGCCGACGCGCAGTCCGTTTCGGAAAACCACATTCCCGCTGTCGGCACTTTCGCGACCGGCGAGTATTGAGAGCAGAGTGGTTTTTCCTGTGCCGTTTTTTGCTATGAGTGCTATTTTGTCGCCTTCGTTAATTCCGAATGTGACATCGGAAAACAGCATTCTGTCGCCATGACTCTTTGTCAGTTGCTCGACCTGAAGAAAACTTGTAGCCATAAATCTGATTTTGTCTGGTTTTCGAATGCAAAGTTACGATTTTCTTATTTAACCGGAGCCTGATTGGCAGGGATTAGATAAAAACGAGGCATGGTGCCAGGGATAATCATTAACTGGTCGAGAACGATATGGTTGTCGAGTGCCCGAATTGTCAAGGTATGTTTTCCAGGCGTCAGGCGGGTTCTTAATTCTTTTAGAGCTTGTCCACGCAGAACGTTGCGCTTCCATTGTTCTGAACGGAATGGTTCCTTCAAAGAGAATGTTTCTGCCGGGTTATTGTCTACTGAAACGCTGAAGCGCAAATCACCGTTGTCGTTGGGTTGAGTTGGAATCATGGCAAACAGTAATGTAGCATCTCCGTCGTTTTCTGAATTAAATGTGTATGTTACTTCTCCATTTTTGGGGATTGAAAGGGCGTTCATACTGTGGCCTAACATCTCAATTGTGTATACTCCATTGGTGGCAGCGCTGAAATCCGAAGCGTTCATAGCTATTGTTTTACCTGCATCGAGAGGGTGAGCTGATTTTTCAGGTGCCTTTCCCAACCAGTAAGTCACTTCTGAATCGGTTAGTTGAACCGGTGTGTTTGGTGCGCCGAACACCGGCAGATCGCGCGGACGCATGTTCATTGAATGAGCCCATTTGCCTCCTGAAAGTGCATTGTATTGCTCTGTCAAACGGCGTATTTGCTGATAGGCGGCTTGACTTTTAGCTGTTGCTATGTTTGTCTGTGCGATACGTGATTCAGATGTCGAGCCGCTTGCTGAATTGCGGGCACGTTGTGATTCGAGTATTTTACGCGCATGGGCTTCCGCACTTAGCACGGGGTAGAGGATTGATGCAAAATAGGCATCAGCTAATTCCGGACGTAAGTCGGCGGCGACGCGACTGACTGTGTCGGCAACTGCCGCAAAGTTATCAAGGTAGCGATCGAGTTCGTTTCCAAAAACGTTTGCATTGAAGTCGGTCTGACTGACCGGACTGCAGCCGCCGTTATACAGTTTTTTGTCGAGTTCTACCTGGCTCCAGCCCATGAACTCTGGTCGGCGTTGTCCTGTCAGACGATAAAACTCGTGCATTGCCGGGAAAAGTCTTTTGGCATTCTCTGCCCCGAATTCGCGCGCAAGCCAGTTTTTGTAGTGGTTCGACAGAGTAGAGTCTGTTGCACAGTCGATATTCCAGGCCATGTCGAGAAAAAGTTCCAGATTGTAGCCGGCAATTTTTGGATCATGCACGTTTGCAATCCAGATTTTTCGCACATTGTGGTCGTAGGCACCGTGCATTTCGTTGAAAATCAATCCGGGTTGGGTTGTACACAGCCATAAATAGTCGTGCGGACGTCCCCAATAGCTCAGATGATAATATATTCCTGCTCCTCCAGAACGTTGTTGTTCAGTTTCGTCGGACAATCTGGTTATGTAGCCATAGTTGTCGTCGCACCACATGAGTGTTACATAGTCGGGCACATTCAGACCACTTTCATAGAGTTGGAGCACCTCTTTGTATGGCACGAATACTTGTGTCTGTTTTGCCGGGTCACCTATATAGCGTCCGATGAGTTCCTGCTGGTTGTCGATCACTTCCTGAAGACCTGACAGCTTTTCCGCATCGGTTTTATAGCCCTCCATGGAACTATCGTGAATTCCACGCATACCGATAGTGAGCAAGTTGCCTCCGGCTGAGCCTTTTACCTGTTTTAAACGTTCTATCCAGTAGTCGTGAACGGCCTCGCGGTTTGTGCGGTAATTGAAGCGACCGCGGACGGCTTCATCCCATTCGCCGACATTGTTGCGTAACAATGGCTCGCAATGCGAGGAACCGATAGCTATTCCACAGCTGTCGGCAACTTCTTTTGCACCGTCGGTTAGAAAGAATGCTTTTGATCCGGGGTGCATAGCCGGCCAAATGGCATTTGCCCGCAAGCGTAACAAAAGTTCAAAAATTTTACGGTAAGTGTCGGCCGATATTTCTCCCTCATCGTTGGGCCGGAAGGTCTTAGTGCTCCAGGGACGCAGGCTCCAGTCTTCGTCGTTGATAAAAATTCCACGGTATTCAACCGATGCTCCTTGAGTTGTCGAATAATTACTGTCAATAGACAGGGTGCTTTGTTTTTCGGGAACCACATCGCCCCACCATATCCAAGGCGACACTCCGGCCAGACGTGATAATTCAAGCAGTCCGTAGGCAGTTCCGCGGCCGTTTGTCCCTGTTATGTATATTTTCTCACCGTTAACGATTATATTGAACCCGTCAGTGAGGCTTCTCAATGAATCGACAGGTACGCCTATGCTTTGTAACTTCCTGACATCTGATTTAGGAGCCTTGTCGAGTTGTGTGACAACTATAATCGCCTCTGCTCCGGATTCTTTTGCTTTAAAGCCCGTGACAGCTTCCATATCCGATGAAAACATATGCGCAGCTGTGCTAACGACCGGATCGGCATTATTCGAAATCTTATATGTTACAGGTGTTTTTCCGTCGAACCATACGGTTTTAGCTGCCGACAGAATTGGCTCAGAAATGGCACAAAGTAGGAAACATACGATAGCTCCTATGAATCGCGATTGGTTAATCATGGTATATTTTTTATGTTTTTGCAAAGATAATGTGTTTTTGATTATCTTTGGCGAGGAAGCTAAAATTTTCGGCGATATGAAAGAGCGCCAATAATGTTTTGCGGCAGTTTTACGGCAGTCCGGATGTAGCAAACGGACGCACAGGTTTTCCCGGCGTCCGTTTGATGTATGTTTGTGATATTATTGCTTTACGTCGAATCCTCGGCTACGAAGGGCGTCAAGGATGCGATATGACATAGCTTCGGAATAATAGCCAATTATGTGTGCCGCCCAGTCGTTATTACTTGTAGTGCCCGAGCGGGTCTGATTGTAGTGGCTTATTTCGTTGTCATAGGCCATTAAATCATCGGTCATGTCGCTTTGACGGTAGACGTTGTTGAATACAATCAGGTCTTTGGGCTGTTTTGGCTTTAAATCAGGCATTTCACGAGGCACGCCGATTGCCAGTCCGCAGACCACGAATACTTTTTGTGGTAGTTTAAGCAAAACCGACATCGCTTCGGGTGCAGCTGTGCGGGCGTAACCGATAGGGCATGTACCCAAACCCATGGATTCTGCAGCGACAAGAGCGCTCATCATTGCGAGTGTAGCATCGACAACACCGACAATGACACCATCGGCAGTGTGTGCGAAATCGGGCATCGTTATGTTTTTCTTTTTTGCTATTACGCTTATTTTATTATAGTCGGCGCAGAACAGCATGAAATGAGAACAAGTCTTTATCTGCTTTTGACCTGTCAATTCATATAGTTTCTCCTTTAGTGGTTGATCGGTTATGTCAATCACAGAAAATTGTTGGCCATTGTAGCTTGTCGGGGTGTTGCGAATGGCTTCGTAGATAAAATCCATAGCTTGATCGGAAATTGCTTCGCGTTCGTATCGGCGAATGCTTCGACGGTCAAGCAACGTAGTGGTTACATCTTTCATTAGGATAAAAACATTAGTTTGTATTATGGAAACAAGCAAGAAAAAAGAATTGTTCGGGGATAAAATACGTGAATTAAGGAAATGTTAACGAAAAAATAGTTTAGAGGTTATGGATACTTCTAAAAAATAGTTGTTTCTGCACGATTAATTTTAATTTATAAGATTTTATTTGTAATTTTGTAGTGCAGAAAAAGGAATGATAAAGAAAAATCATTATTTTTAGGTATTGCATAAGATAGTACTCTGTTATAAATTTGCATAATTACTTATTGCAATATGCATAATGTATATTTATTCCAATCAAGTATACAGTAATCGTTGCTTAAGAACTCATTAAACATAATGTACAAAATAAGATTTATACACTTGTTATGCACTTTAGCGCTTATTGTGTCAGGCGCAATTCCGTCATTTGCCGCAGATTTTTACGCAGTGAGTGGACGTGTGCAATCGGCTGAAACAGGCGAACCGCTTGATATGGCGATGATTAAACTCAATACTCTTGACTGGGCCTCGACTAACGACGAAGGAAAATTCAATTTCCCAAAATTAGCGCCAGGCAAGTATCAGTATGAAGTTGCTTATCTGGGCTATCAGACGATAAAAGGTGAATTCATTGTTAAAAATGTCGATATCAGCAATCTCGTGCTTAAACTCAGTCCGGCAACTCTTGCTCTTAAAGAGGTTGTGGTGACAGCCGAGGAGGGGAAAATGGGTTCATCGTCGCGTATCGGGCAATCGGCCATACAGCACCTGCAGGCGAAAAGCGTAGAAGATATGCTTCAGTTGTTGCCAGGTGCAGTGACAAAGAATCCTGATTTGACTAACGCCGGTCAGGCTTCTATACGAGAAATTGATGCAGGCGACAATGCCAATAATGCTCTTGGGACAGCTGTAGTTGTGGATGGCGCTCCGTTGTCGAACGATGCTAACATGCAGGTTTTTTCAACGGCACGTTCCGGCACAAACTCATCGGTACAGCAAAATACGATGAATGACCAGACTACATCAGGTCGAGGTGTTGACTTACGTCAGGTGTCGCCCGACAACATTGAATCAATCGAAGTTATTCGTGGTATTCCGTCTGTTGAATATGGTAACTTAACGTCTGGTGCAGTCATTATCAACACAAAGGCGGGTGCAACACCGTGGGAGGCAATGGTAAAAGTCGATCCGAACTCGAAATTGCTTTCGTTCGGCAAAGGACTCCGTCTGGGTGGCAACCGTGGTTCGCTGAATTTTGCTGTTGACTACACCAAGTCTAATGCTGACCGTCGTAAAACATATCTTGGTTATGATCGCTTGACAGCCAACGTTTCATATTCGAAAATGTTTTTCCAAACCAGCTACCCGCTGACGTTCAATGTGCGTGCGACATATTATAGTAATATTAGCGACACGAAGAGCGATGAAGCTATGCTGAAAGGCGAATATTTCAGAAACGAGGAGCAGGGCGTTCGTCTTGCAATCAACGGTATGTGGCGTTTCAACCGGGCTGCAATCTCGAATCTTAACTATTCGGCCTCGGTGCAATACACACATCAGCAGGATATATACAACAGGAATGTAGGTAGCGGCGTTGTACCTTACTCCCATTCGTATGTCCCCGGAGAAATGCAGGTAACCTTCCTGCCGGCTTCTTACATGTGTCATTATGTTCTCGACGGAAAGCCCGTGAATGTTTTCGCTCAACTTAAAGCTAATCGCAACTTCATATTCGACAAAGGAGCATCGAACTTCAAGTTAGGTGCCGACTATACGATGAACGCAAACAAAGGACTCGGAATGGTTTACGACGAGAATCTGCCGCCGATACAGGGCGACGGACAGTCGGTGCGCCCGCGTTCGTATAAATCGGTTCCGGCTATGCACACTCTTTCCGCTTTCGTTGAAAACCATACGGAATATAAGCTTGGAACCACTGTACTGACGCTTCAACCCGGTGTGCGTTTCAGCCGTCTGCTGATTGACAAGAAAGAAGCATTGCGCGGCGACATGAACGCTGTAGACCCGCGTGTGAATATGACCTACAAGTTCCTTACACCTGACAATAACAAAGTGTTTGACAACCTTTCGCTCACGGGAGGTTTCGGTGTGGCGACAAAGATGCCTACAATGGCTTATCTCTATCCGACACCTGCTTATTTCGATTTCGTAAGCTATAACAGCTATTCAGGCATAGGCAATCCGAACAACATTGCTGTGATGACTACAGCCGTTGTCGGAAACACGGCCAACCCCGATCTTAAACCTTCACGTTCGCAAAAATTTGAAGTCGGTTTGAATGGTAAAGTCGGACGTGTGATGGGTTCTGTGACTTTCTTCAAGGAACATGTGTCTGATGAATACGGATTCCAGTCAGTGCCACTCGGAGTGGGATATAACCGTTACGTGATTCCGCAGGACGTTGTCAGCTCTTCGGTTCCTTCTTATTTCGACGGAGCGTTGCATTATACAACGGCCGACGGAACAGTTAACAAGGCCAATGCCTACTATCAGAAAGATGTTCGCTCATATTCGACACCGTCGAACGTGTATGTAACAGACAAACATGGTATTGAATACACATTCAATTTCGGAAAAATTAAACCACTGTCAACCGATCTGATTATCGACGGTGCTTGGTTCTGGATTAAACGTCGTTCAACCGGAAACGGCTATTCATCGAGTCGCGTGGTTTCCGGAATCGATCCGGCAAGCGGAATCACCAACTTCAACACCTATCTGGCTAAGATGCCTGAGGGTAGTGGAACGATTCGTTCGCGTGTGAATACTAATTTCCGTTTTGTGACTCATATTCCCGTAATCAAATTGATTCTGTCGACAACACTTCAGGTTGTATGGCAGGAGAGTCTGAAAAACATTTGGGAGGATTCGAAAGGAAATCCACTTTATCACCAGACAATTTCTTCGACCGGAGCAAATGTGCTTGAAGTGGATCCAATTGGATTCTACGACAAGGATATGACCTATCACGATTGGGATCCGTCGTTGGTTGAACGTCCGCAAGAACTGATTTCGCGTTACACAAACCCGGAATATTTCACCCGTCAGGACTATCCGGTGACATGTATGCTTAACTTTAAATTGACTAAAGAAATAAAAAAATATATTCAGATATCGATGCTCGCCAATAACTTCTTGAAATTCAGCAATGTTTATCGACAGAATAAAGTTGGTGGCTATCGGGAACTTTACAGCCCGATGTATTTCGGGGCTGAGATTAAAGCGAAATTCTAACAATTATCAATCATACAAACTATTAACAAACAATGAAAAAGATTTTTTATTCACTTCTTTCACTGGTGACTTTTGCTGTGTTTGCTACATCGTGCGACAAAGACGACTCCGTGACAACGTACTACGACCTTAGTGTGTCTGTTGTACTTCCTGAGGATGTTCAGGCAGCCGATATTACTTCCGGTTCGGTTGTTGTTATCAACGAACAAACAGGCCGCGAATATTCTTCGAACGAAATTCTGTCGGAATATTCATTTGAACTTCCCGGTGGAACTTACAGTGTGACTGCATCGTTCCGTAACGAAAATGTCGGTTCTGCAGTTTCATACAGCGCATCGAAATCGGTAGGTGTCTACGACGCAACATCTATCTCACTTGAACTGGTGAAAAGTGTTTCAAGCGGTCTTATCTTTAAGGAGGTTTACTACAACATGGTTAAACCGAATGGAAAAACGCCTTACATGCGCGACCAGTTTATGGAAATCTACAACAACTCTGACGAAGTGCAGTATCTTGACAACTGTGTTGTGGGTATTCTCGAAGGAAGCCAGGCTAAACTGCCTTCATGTTGGATGATCGACGGTGAACTCATGAAAGAATATGCACTGACATACTACACTATTGCTTTCATTGGTTCAGGAACAGATTATCCGTTGCAGCCCGGTAAGAGCGTCGTTATCGCAGGACAGGCTCAGAACCACATTGCAGAAACTGCTGCTTCCTATGACTCATCTGTCGATGGCGCTATGATGTCACCTGTAGACCTTAGCAACGCCGACTATGAAGTTTTCCTTGGCGACTACAAACCTGCTGTTTCAATCGACAACCCCAATGTTCCAAACATGCCGGTTATCTATGCCAATGGTACACAGAACTACTGGACATTACCTTACACAGGAAACGCTATCATTCTTGCCAAACTTCCTGCAGATGTTTCTCCGATTGACTATGCAAAAGATGATGCCAATTTCAAAGAGCGTCCCGACGGTGCTTTATCCGGAACAAAATATCTGATGATTCCTCAGGAATATGTTCTTGACGGTCTTAACATTGTGAACAATTCAGATAAAGCCGACCAGCGTGTTATCCGTCTGCGTCCGGAAGTTGATGCCGGTATCGTTTATTGCGAAGCCGCTTACAAAGGCAAGAGCATTCGTCGTAAGGTTGAACGCGTTGAAAACGGCCGTGCAATTTTCAAAGATACAAACAACTCGACTGAAGATTTCCTCCGCGACCAAGTTCCCACTCCGGGCGTAATCCCTACAGTTGCGGACTAAATTAACTCTGTATGCGAAAGATTTCTTTCATTCTTACGCATGTCGCATTACTATCCCCGCTCTTTGCCGCAGCAGGCGGAGAGCGGGATAGCTCTTTAGTGCGACAGATGCAATACCGTGACTACAACTATGTGCACAATATTGAGAACGGCAGCCTCAATCCTGTTTCTGTCAGTCGGGTTGCAGTTCCGGAATTGGCAATAGTCGGAGTGGGCTACAACTGGGCCAACGGCGGTTTCCATGCTGTTGACGAATCGGGTCACACAAACGGCCTAAAGGTGGATGCCTATGGCATCAAGCGTATGGAAAGACTCTCATTCGAAGGTGGAATTGCTTATTTTAATGAAAAAGAGCGTTCACGTTGCTGGAACTCAACTCTCTATCAAAGTAAACTGAATCCGTTTGTGCTTGCGGATTCAGAGCCAAGCGACTACGACACCGAACGATTTCGTATTGATGGGCGTGTAGCATACAGCCTTTCCGATGCATTCCGTATAGGTATCAATGCCGATTATAGAGTGGGGGTGATGTCGGACGAAAAAGACCCGCGTCTTGAAACCAAGGGTATGCGTTTCATTATTAATCCGGGTGTACAATGGAGCATCACTCACAATCTGGCCGTCGGGGCAACCGGAGGTTTGAATCTGTTTAATGAATCGCTCCACTATTCGAGTCTGGCTACAGCAGTGAACTATCCATTTTATGCGATGAGCGGTCTTGGAACATATTATCCGCAGAGTGGTGCATCGTATACGCGCGATTCAAAGGGAACATCGTGGTTTGCCGGTGCTGATGTCCGCTACAACTTCAGTGAGAGCGTGGCCGACTATTTGTCGGTTATCTATGAAAATGAAAATGAACATTCAACCGACGGTGGTAGCACCTATCAGTTTAAAGCTGGCGAGTATATGAATGGGGCGTTTAAGTTTGCCAACCGTCTGAGTCTGAATTTTGGCCGCACATCGCACAACATTGAGCTATCGGCGCAGATGAACGATGTTAAAGGCCGTTGGTTCGACCAGAAGAGTGTGACTGTGAACGGAACGACTCATTATGAAGTCATGGGTTCGTCGATAAAGCACAAGGAAACACTTTTGAACGGTAAGGTGTCTTATCGTTTCGATCGGCTGGACAATAACGGTGTGTCGGATCTGTCAGCCGGTGTGTCGGCCGGATATATTTCGTCGGATACTAAAAATTTTCCGGAGGTATATTTTAGAAAGTACAGTCGGCTGAATGTTGCGGCTAACATTATGAAGTATTTTAATATTCGCAAAGTTCGCCTTGGTGCCGGCATTGACGGAAGTTACGACATGTGCCTTTCGTCGAGTTGCGATTTCAAGGGCCTTGATCTTGAGAAATTGTATTCGATGCCGATGTATGCCTACCTGACATCATCGTCGTTTGCAGTGAACGGGCGTGTTGAGGCATATTTTCCGATCCGCGATTTTGTTATCGGCGCATATGTGGCCGGTGGCATGTCGCGCTGTACCGGTGGAAAAACAGAAATGTATAAAAACGAAAGCATGAGTTCCGTTAATTGCGGACTAACATTCTCATTTTAATATAATATGAACATGAATAGATTACGTTCTATGCTGGCTAGTGTGGCACTGTGTGCTGTACTGACCTCGGCTGCCGCTACAAACGGGTTTGCCATATTTGTCGACAGTGCCAGCTACGTACAGGCAACCCCAGAGCTAAAGGCATATGCCGAAAGTGTCGACCGACAGGGACTGGTGTCTGAGATTGTTGTGGTTAATTCGGGAGTTACTCCGGATTCGCTCCGCAAAGTGATTTCAGCAATGTCGGTTCGCAAACAGGCTCCGATCGAGGGGATGGTGTTTGTCGGTGATATACCTGTCCCGATGCTGTTAGATGCGCAGCATCTCACATCTGCCTTTAAGGTAGTTCAAAATATGAAACGGCTTGCAACGTCGGCATGTCCGTCGGATCGTTTCTATGATGACCTTAACCTGAAATTCGATTTCATCGGCCAAGACCAGCAGAAACCGTTGCTCTATTACTATTCGATGCGCCCCGATTCGCCTCAAAAGACAGCTCCTCAGTTGTATTCAGGCCGAATAAAGAGCATCGATTTCAACGGGAAAGACAAGTATACCAACTTGCGCGATTATCTGAAGAAAGTTGTGCGTGTAAAGAACAGTAACGAACAGTTCGAGCAAATGCTGTTTTTCTCTGGTTCGGGTTACAATTCAGAATCGCCTTTGTCGCGCATCGATGAGAAGGTTGCCCATCTTGAGCAGTTCCCGTGGATGAAGAACCAGCCTTCGGCATTGACGTATCTGGATCACAAAAGTGCTGAATTTGCCAAGTATGCGTTAATGTCGCAGATGCAACGTCCCGATTTGTCACTGGCTCTGCTTCATCATCATGGTTCACCGGTGAAAGAATATATTAACCGTTATCCTGATGCACGCAATGTGCGCACTCAGCTTGATCAGGCGCAATTGTTTTTCCGTGGAAAAATCAGAAATGCAGTCGATGCAGGTACTCCACTCGACAGTGCAATTGCCAGATATGCACGCGACTATGATGTGCCGGAGTGGTGGTTCAAAAATGTGCTTGACTCTGCTTCGGTTGCCGCTGATTCGATCTATAATGACCGTCTTGACCTACATTTGCATGATTTTGAAAAGTATACCCCAAACGCTCGCGTTGTGATGCTTGACGCTTGTTTCAACGGTTCGTTCAACAACGACAAGTATATTGCCGGAGCATATGTGTTTGGCGATGGTGACTGTGTTGCCGTCATCGCAAACAGTGTAAACTCTCTGCAGGACAAATGGTGCGACAAATATTTAGGTATGCTCGGATTAGGAATGCGTGTTGGAAATATGGTGAAATATAATCCATATCTTGAGTCACACGTGATAGGCGATCCGACGTTTGCGTTTGTGCCGCGCGACAAACAGATGTTCGATGTCAACAAAGCATTGCATGAATCTTCCAAGTTCTGGAAAAAACAGCTGAAATCAGATTATCCGGTTGTTAAGGCACTTGCACTTGAAATGCTTAGCAGAGACGGTGAGTTGACTCCGGCCCAGTTGCTTGAGCAGTATCGCCAATCGGATGATTTTCTCCCGCGTTTGAGTGCACTAATGCTACTTTCTCAAACGCAGTCGCCTGAGTTTGTTGAGGTGATTAAACTTGGGCTTACTGATAGCTATGAGTTGATTAGACGGTTTTCGGCAGTTTTTGCAGGTAAAAACGGCAGTCCGGAGCTGATTCCGTATGTTGTGCGCTCGTATGCCGACGGGCAGAAGGGTGAACGTGTCAATTTTCAGTTGCAGAACGCAATGCCTTTGTTCAGTTACGAGGAAATTGTTGCGGAACTCGATCGCCAGCGCCCTTACAGGCATGCCTACGATGAAGCTGATATGATGAACAAGGCCAAGGATGCTATTGCAGATCGGTTCTCGAACAAGCGTTATGCTGACAATATTGAGATGCTCAAATCGGATAAACCTAATATACGCGAAGTAAAAGCATTTGTTCGTCAGTTGCGTAACAATCCGCTTCACCCGTCAGTCGACAATTTGTTCGACTATCTGTATGTTTGTCAGGACGCAGATGTTCAGAAGTTGCTTGTTGAGGCATTCGGGTGGTTTAATTATTCCTACCGTGCGCCTGAAATTGCCAAACGTATGGAAGGTGTTGCTTCAGACAATCGTTTTTCGGCACCGGTGCGTGATGAGGCACGCAAGACTGTAGCTCGTCTGACCGGCAAGTAAAATAAATTGCACCCCTAAAGTTTTTTGTATAACTTTAGGGGTGTAGTTTGTTTTATAATAACCTTTTTGTTCCTTAAAAACCGATAATGCTGTGGCGCGTCTTAATGATTTTATGGCAAAGGTGGATTTGTCACCGTTTTATGATTTTTGCAACGATAAAGGCAAAATTGTATCTTATCGTAAAGGCGATTGTTTGGTTGAAGAAGGTTCGGTGTGTCGCTTTATAGGTATTGTCAAGTCGGGGTATTTCAAATATTCGGCATTGAGGTCGGATGGAGAAGAATGTGTTACCGGTTTTTCATTTACAAATGAATTAGTAGGCGACTATGTGCGGTCTTTTCTTTACAATCGCCCATCGATGATTTCAATTGTGGCCGGTTGCGATGCATCGTTACTCCAAGTGCAGATTCAAGAGGTGCGGCCATATATGCTCGAACGTTATCCTGAAATAATTGCCAATGTATCGTCGCTACTTTTGCAGGAAGCCTACAGCCGTTATTTGTCGATACATACGCTAACGCCGCTTGAACGCTACAAGGAGTTGCTTCCACGTTTCCAAGACGTAATCGACACAATCCCCTATAGAGAAATGGCATCATATCTTTCAATTTCGCAGCGACACTTCCTCCGCATCCGCGATGCGTTAATAGCGCAAAAAACTGAGAGCGCGTTTCACACGAAAAGTTAACGGTCTGTTGAAATATCAGAAATGATGATTGTTTTGTTTTAGTCGAGAGTTTGCACTCCTCCTCCATTCACCATTAGAGTCTGGCCGCTGACCCAGGCTGAAATTGGTGCAGCAAAGTAGAGAACTGCACCGGCTATATCTGAAACTTCCCCGAGCCTGTGAATCGGCGTGTGTGAAAGCATTTTTGCCTCAATTTCGGGAGTTAGCACCGATGAGAGCGCATGGGTTCGTGTGGCTCCGGGACCAACATTATTTATTCGAATACCCATTGGTCCGTAGTCATAGGCGAGATTGGAAGCCATGTGGTTAAGAGCGGCTTTTGATGACCCGTAAATAGCCATGGCAGGACTGTTGTTTACACTGCTCATTGATGTGATGTTGATGATACTTCCATAGCCTGATTTTTGCATGTGGGGCGCAGCAAGTTTGCTCAATTGCCATGGTGCGAAAACATTTATTGCATAGATACGTTCGACGTAAGCGCGATCGATGTTGAATGGATTTTCACGGCCACCGCCTCCAATGCCGGCATTGTTGACAAGAATATTGATTGTTCCAAATGTTTTGACAGCAAATTCAATGAGGTTAATTAGATTAGTGCTGTCAAGAACATTACACGCTACGGCGGCTGCTTTACCCCCGTTTCGGACAATGGAATCAGCAACCGATTGTGCTTTTTCGATAGATATGTCGCTTACAACTACTGCTGCTCCGGCGGCAGCCAGGATTTCGCAAGATGCTTTGCCAATGCCATCGCCACCACCGGTTACGACAGCTACTTTACCGGAAAGATCAAATAAATCATCGTTATTCATAACAGAGTTTTTCTATTCATAACGCAGGTGTGTATGATGTGGTTCAAGTGGATAGCATTGATATACAATAATTCTGAACAAACGGCCGTTGTTAGGTATAGTTGATTAAGAGTTTTATATATGAAAATAGTAGTATTAGACGGTTACGGATTGAACCCCGGCGACCTATCATGGGAAGAGCTTAAGAAATTAGGCGATGTAAAAGTTTATGACCGTACCGCCTCGGAAGATGTAGCGTCGCGTGCTGCCGGGGCAGATATACTGTTGACGAACAAAACCTTGATTGATAAAGAAACAATAGAAGCACTCCACGATTTGAAATATGTAGGTGTTCTCGCAACGGGATATAACGTGGTTGACATGGTTGCTGCACGCGAGAATGGAGTGGTTGTGACAAACATTCCTTCGTATAGCACTGATTCGGTTGCGCAAATGGTGTTTTCACTTATTCTTGCCATAACGAACAGAGTGGAGCATTATACTGCTGAAAACCGCGCGGGGCGTTGGTGCAGAAATGCAGATTTCTGCTACTGGGATACGCCATTGACAGAACTCGCCGGAAAAACATTAGGTATAGTTGGCTTTGGACATATTGGTAGCAAAGTAGCTGGGATTGCAATTGCGTTAGGAATGAGGGTAATGGCATTGACATCAAAGTCGGCAGAAGTGCTTCCGGCGGGAGTTGAAAAGGCTGAGAATCTAAACAGACTGTTGAACGATAGTGATGTTCTTTCGCTTCATTGCCCTTTGACAGATTCGACCAGGAATCTAATTAATGCATCGGCATTGGCAAAAATGAAAAGGACAGCTATATTGATCAACACCGGGCGAGGACAGCTTGTAGATGAAAATGCACTTGCATCGGCTCTCAATAAT
>CAYQYL010000021.1:26388-27355 GCA_964421745.1 uncultured Muribaculum sp.
ACATTAAGGGGAGCAGGCGTAGATGTACTTTCATGTGAACCGCCGACACAAGAAAATCCTTTGCTTACAGCTCGAAATTGCTATACAACTCCACATATCGGTTGGGCGACAGTTGAGGCCCGTCAACGTCTGATGGATATTGCAGTTGCAAATGTAGCCAACTTCATAGCCGGAACTCCCACAAATGTAGTTAATTAAATTCAGTCAGCAGGTTGGAAAATTACCGTCAGTGAATCCATGCATTGAAGCGCTCTGTATATCGTTCTCCTCTGTTTCCTTGGCGTAATGGAGGATTTTTTACTTGTCAAGCAACATTATAACCTGATCGTATATTGGTTGTTAGAAAAAATGCTGCTTTGCTTATGGTTATTCGGTTTTGTTTGGCGACAGCTAAATAACCATATAGGACTGGCTCCTGCAATGAACTGCACCCCAAAAGTTAGACAAAAAACTTTTGGAGTGCAGTTCAAAAATGTGTATAGACTACCAAGTTCAGCCTCGGCATTATTGTTTTTGTCGACCACCAATTGCATACACCGGGCAGCGAGTTCCGGACTCCATACTTAATGATAGAACGCCTTTTCCACCACCTCGTCTGACGAGCGTTTCCCTTGAGAATAAGCCGAGCTTACCGACTCATACATAGCATTGGCTTTCTGTTGGGCTGCCGGAGAGATTGTGACGTGCAATTCCTGAGGAATGATATATCTTTTTTTGAAGATTTCTTGCCAAATGGCAAGTCGTATCCAATACATGATGGAGGTTATAATTAATTTTTATAGCATTTGCAACATTTCTTATAGGCTTGCCCCATTAATTATAGTTAATTTTGCAAATATATGATGAGTCGGGATAATGAAAGGTCTCCATTCTTAGCCTTCTCTGCCATCCCTTCGTCTTGACAATAACCTGAAAAACTATAAAATATCTATTTAATGAAATCTATAAACTCTAAATTAAAGTGTTC
>CAYQYL010000022.1:0-27012 GCA_964421745.1 uncultured Muribaculum sp.
TATAAAATATAACTGCCGAGGTTATAACCAAGAGATTTTAAATGAAAGAGCCGTGTTCTGTGTTGAAAAAATACGTCAAAAAATTTGCAAGAACCACAATAAAACCGTAAATTTGTAGTTGCAGACAAAACTATATACCGATGAAGAAAACGTTAGTTAACATAGCCGTGGCTTTCATGTTGTCGATTTTATCGCCAGCAGGTCTTATGTCGCAGCCTATCGACAGCGATGCGGTTGAGTCTGTTTTGACAGTAAAGCCTGTTGGAGGCGGTGTGCAGATAACAGTTAACGACACCGATAGCCATCAGTTTTATATTTATTCGATCACAGGACAGATGATAAAATCCGTCACAGTGAGTGAGTCGGCTGTTGTCGATCTGCCTCAGGGGTGCTACATTATTAAATGTAAGCAGTGGTCGAAGAAAATTGTTGTCCGTTAAACGACAGAGTTCAACTATGAATTTATATACAGCCTCGAAAGGTGAACCTTTTGAGGCTTTTTTATTCTACATTATCTATGGCTGTCATTAACTCCACACATAATGTTGTTTGCGAAGAACTCGTTATAGAAAACGGAATTACATATTTCAACTTGTGGGCTCCGAAAGCTGCTGCTGTCCAACTGTCCCTCTACAACGCCGGATCTGATAGCATTCCGGTAGCAAGAATTGCTATGTCATTGGGTGCAAATGGCCTATGGAGCGTGGCCGTGCCGAAGCCACTCTATGGAATGTTTTACACATTTCGTATTTTTCAAGGTGGACATTGGCTTAGTGAAACTCCCGGTATTAATGCCAAAGCTGTTGGTTTGAATGGGCAGCGGGCCGCAATAATCGATTTTACGGCCACTGATCCAACCGGTTGGAGCCTTGACCGAGGCCCTCGACTTGATGCCCCTACGGATGCGGTAATTTATGAACTGCATTATCGCGATTTTTCTGCTCACCCGGCTTCCGGTTTTCGAAACAAAGGAAAATATTTAATTTTCACCGAAGCCGACCCAAGAAGTGACGGCGGCGATAAAACCGGAATAGGCCATCTAAAAGAACTTGGAATTACACATGTGCAACTGATGCCATCGTTCGACTTCTCAGGTGTTGATGAAAACACATCAGAATATAATTGGGGATATAACCCCCGAAATTATAATGTCCCGTCAGGCCTTTACTCCACAGATCCTTCCGATCCGTACTCCCGAGTGAGAGAATTCAAACTAATGGTCAAGGCCTTTCACGATGCCGGGATTGGAGTCATAACGGATGTTGTTTATAATCACACGGCATCCGACGTTTATTCCAACTTCTCGCTAACTGCTCCCGGCTATTATTATCGAATGTGTCCTGACGGCAGTTTCAGCAATGCTTCCGGATGTGGCAACGAAACGGCATCAGAACGCTCTCACGTTCGTGATTATATAATTGAGTCGCTTAATTATTGGGTTCAGGAGTATCATATCGATGGTTTTCGTTTCGACTTAATGGGAATTCACGACATCGAAACAATGAGCCGGATAAGAGATTCGTTGTGCACACTGCGTCCCGACATCCTGTTGTATGGTGAAGGCTGGACTGCCGGCCAATCTACGTTAGCCTCATCAAAGCGTGCAATCAAACAAAACATATCCAGACTGCCCGGAGTAGGAGTGTTTTCCGACGATTTGCGCGATGCTGTTAAGGGGCATTTTGCATCCGATACTGATTGTGGATTCGTCAACGGACGCACCGATTTGGCCGAGGCGGTTAAGGCCGGAATCGTTGCTGCAACGTCCCACCCACAAGTAGATTTCTCTAAAAGCCTAAAGAGCAAAACACCATACGCTCTTACGCCCACACAAATCATTAATTATGTTTCATGCCACGACAATCTGACACTGACCGATAAATTGCGGCTTTCTGTGCCTGGTGCCTCTGAAGAACTGTTGCAGCGAATGGCAAAACTCGCACAAACCATAGTGTTCACATCTCAAGGAATTCCATTTATTTTTTCAGGAGAAGAATTCTTCCGCGACAAACAGGGGCAGAGTAACACCTACTGCAGCCCTGACTCAGTAAATGCTATCGATTGGTCGTTGAAAAAAGCTAATACCGGATTGTTTCGATACTATTGTGAATTAATCAAATTCCGACACCAACATCCGGCTTTTCGCATGACCACGGCCGATTCTGTCGCTCGCCATCTCATGTTCGATTCAGTTGAACTTCCCAAAGGAGTGATTGCCTTTTCGCTGATAGACAATGCAAATGGCGATTCTTCAAAAGAAATAAAAGTAATACTCAATGCCAACCGGCGCTCAGTAAAAGTTAATATTGCCAAAACTTTGTGGACTGTAATCGCTGACAACGGTGAGATGAATGCCGACGGTTTACGGGTAAGTCGTGGGGGAAGAATCACAGTTGCGCCGCTGGCAGCGATGATTCTGGTCCGCGAATGATAAACTTACTGCTTCATAGCAACATTTATAGCCCGACACATTCGAAATTTCCAATATTTGGCTAACTTTGTATTAACCTCCGCAACTGAGCAATGGAAAAAGAGATGAAAACCGACATAGATTGTGCTGTCGAAGCATTGAACCGCAGAGAAACTGTGATTTATCCCACTGACACCGTGTGGGGTATCGGTTGCGATGCTACTGATCCGGTTGCCGTCGGTCGGGTGTATGCACTTAAACAACGCGACGATTCAAAGGCTCTTATAGTGCTTGTGCCCGACATGGAATCGCTCCTGCGATTTACGACTGCCACGCGCCAAACCGTTCAGTCCGCACTTGATCAGTCCAATGGACGCCCGACAACTCTTGTTCTTCCCGCGTCAGTTGGTACTCTTGCTCCGAATCTGCTTGCTGCCGACGGAACGGTTGCACTCCGCATAACTTCCGAAAAATTTTCTCAAAATCTTTGCCGGCAGTTTGGCAAACCTCTGGTATCAACTTCGGCCAATATCAGTGGCCAACCTTCAGCTTCAGTCTTTGCCGACATCGATCCTAAGCTTCTTGCCAATTCCGGCTATGTGTGTCGCAGTAGGCGCGACGAAACCTCCTCTCCACAACCGTCGAGAATAGTGAAAATTAATCCCGATGGTTCAACAACAATAATTAGGCCGTGACCCAGAACACCCGATTACGCATATTATACGTCGTAAGCGATTATGTCGCTACATTAATCGCATTGCTATTGTTCATAGTCATTCGCTACATCTATGAACCGTTGGCGCATTCTATGGGTAGTCCGGCTGCGATTGTTGCCACTCCTATGGGTCGACTTGAAGTGTTGCTTTTCCCCATTGTCATGCTCTTTGTGTATTGGCTATCGGGTTATTACTCGGAAGTGATTGTGAAGTCACGCATTCAGGAATTTCTTCAGACTCTTCGATCAACTGTCGCCGGTGTTGCTGTTTTCTTCCTTGTTGCAATGATAAACGACCTTGAACCGGATCGACTGTTAACTTACAAACTATTGCTCATTCTTGCCGGTATATTGTTTGGATGCACTTACCTCACACGACTGTTACTGACAACTTTTGTGCGTTGTCAGGTGCGTGACGGACGCATTGGGCGCCGTACTTTAATCATCGGCACAGGTTCGGCTGCCGATGATATGTACTCCAGGCTTTGCCAGGCTTCCAAAGTGATGGGGCTAAACGTTGTTGGATTTGTTTCCGACCGGGACAGGCAACACATAGAAATACCCGATCATTTGCCGGTGTATACGACGTCCCAGGCAATTGATTTGATTAATCTCCGGGAGATACAAACAGTTGTCATTATCTCCGGAAACGAAATCACTCCGACGCTCGACACAATAAACCGCTTTCTACCGACGGAATGTGACGTGCTCGTCGACCCGGGGTTTTTCCAGGAGGTGTCAGCGCCTGTCCGGACTCAGAATGTCATTGGCGAACCGCTTGTCGATGTTTCTCACCCCGCAATTTCAGGCAGTACAACTAATATTAAGCGCTGTTTCGACATTGTAGTTTCTGCAGTAGCATTGTTGCTTCTTTGGCCTGTAATGCTTGTTATTGGCATCATGGTACGACTCGATTCGCCAGGGCCGGCAATCTACCGTCAAGTGCGTATCGGGCTTCATAAAAAGCCGTTTACGATCTACAAATTCCGGTCAATGTATGTCAATGCCGAAACCGACGGGCCGAGTCTGTCATCGGAATCCGATCCGCGAATCACCAATCTGGGCCGTAAGCTGCGCAAATATCGGCTCGACGAATTGCCGCAGTTCTGGAATATTCTCAGAGGCGACATGAGTTTAGTCGGCCCGCGCCCCGAACGCGATTATTTCATTAAACAAATCATTCAGCGTGCACCCTCATACACTCTTGTGCAGCAGGTGCGTCCTGGATTAACTTCCTGGGGAATGGTGAAATTCGGCTATGCTTCTTCAGTCGACGAAATGATCGAACGTTTACGCTATGAACTCATCTACATCGACAATATGTCGCTGTTACTCGATTTACGCATCCTTATTTATACGTTTAAAATTGTAGTAACCGGCAAAGGTATCTGATATAATTCATGACAGTCGCTCATAAAATATTTCACCGGATAAACTCCAAAAGCGAATCGCTTTTGGCTCGTATGCGTCTTTGGCGTGAGCATCACATCAAGGAAAAGAATTTTATTCTTATCTTGGCCTTGGTTGTTGGTGTCACTTGCGGTTTCGCTGCGCTTGCATTTAAATGGTTGATTCATTTCATTTCCGGTTCCCTGTTGTTGCGTATCGATGTTACCGGCGGTAACTATATCTATCTTATCTATCCATTCATTGGAATCCTGATTGCAAGCTGTTATGTCCGCTATGTAGTGCGCGACAACATAGCTCATGGTGTGACAAAAGTTCTATATTCGATATCTCAGAATAAAAGTCGGCTTAAACCCCATAACTGCTACACTTCTGTTGTAGCGGCTTCAATCACTATAGGTTTCGGCGGTTCAGTTGGTGCCGAAGGCCCCATCGTATCTACCGGGGCTGCAATTGGTTCAAACATCGGACAAGCTTTCCGGCTTTCGCCACGACTGCTGATGCTTCTGGTAGGATGCGGTGCCGCAGCCGGTGTATCCGGTATTTTCAAGGCACCATTGGCTGGAGCGCTGTTCACTCTCGAAGTGCTGATGATCGATCTGACAACTGTCACCGTGATGCCACTTCTGATTGCATCGGTGTCGGCCGCTACAGTAGCCTATGTTTTCAGTGGCTACGACGCTCAGTTCTTTTTTGTCCAAAGCGAGCCATTCATGACCTCGCGAATCCCATATGCTATTTTGCTTGGCATTTTGTGTGGTTTAGCCTCGCTCTATTTCATCCGGGTCATCAATGCAATGGAAAACTTCTATGGACGCATTGCAAATCCATGGATTCGGGCCTCGCTTGGCGGGGCGCTTCTTGCCGGTTGCATTTTCTTGCTGCCGCCTCTATATGGCGAAGGCTATAGCGCGATAACAGCCATGCTTAGCGGAGATGTCGGATCAATTGTAGACGGTTCTATTTTCTACAAATATCGCGATTCAGTTTGGTTTATCGTGTTGTTTGTCGGTGCGCTATGTCTTAGCAAAGCATTCGCTACCTCGTCGACCAACGGAGCCGGTGGAGTAGGGGGAACGTTTGCGCCTTCGCTATATATGGGGGTGATGACAGGCTTCTTTTTCGCGTATCTCATCAACGCACTCGGCCTTGGTGTGACGCTTTCGGTGAAAAACTTCGCACTGTTGGGTATGTGTGGTGTAATGTCGGGCGTAATGCATGCGCCGCTCATGGGAATCTTCCTTACGGCGGAGCTCACCGGGGGCTACGAGCTTTTCCTCCCGTTGCTCATTGTTTCAACAATCTCCTACGGTACAATCAAAGTCTTTGAACCTTACAGTATCTATGCCATTCGTCTGGCCAAACGAGGCGAACTCCTTACCCACCATAAAGATAAATCGGTGCTCCGCTTGCTCAAAATCAATTCCGTTATAGAAAGTGACTTCATTCCTGTAAACCCTGAAATGAGTTTGAAGGAAATGGTTGATGTTATCTCACAGTCGAACCGGAATCTGTTCCCTGTTATCGATTCTGCAGGGATGCTGCTCGGAGTAGTCCTTCTCGACGACATTCGCAACATCATGTTCCGCCCCGATCTGTACCGGAAAATGTATGTCAGTAAATTCATGAGTTCACCTCCGGCCATGATAGAGATTGGCGACACTATGGAGAATGTAATGAAAACATTCGACCGCACTGGAGCCTGGAATCTCCCTGTGGTCGAAAAAGGTGTCTACATGGGCTTTGTCAGCAAATCGAAAATATTCAATTCCTACCGTCGTGTCCTGCGACATTACTCTGAAGATTGACAATGAAAATTGATAGCGACGAAATTTTCTACCAGGCTCTCGACCTGTTGCGTGAACTTGTATCTGTTCCTTCACACAGCCGCGACGAGGCTCGTGCCGCTGAAATAGTTCAGGATTTTCTGACTGGTTATGGATTCGATGTCAAACGTCATGGAAACAATGTTTGGACTCTGTCGCCTGACTTCGACTCAGACCGTCCGACAATTCTTCTCAATTCTCACATCGACACTGTCCGGCCTGCCGACGGTTGGCAAACCGACCCATATACGCCTACAGATGGCGATGACGGCCGAATAATCGGACTTGGAACAAACGATGCCGGTGCATCGGTCGTTTCATTGCTTGCGACGTTTGTTATTCTAACTTCCGTGCCGCAACATTGTAACTTTATTTTCTTAGCTTCCTGCGAGGAAGAAGTTAGCGGGCGCAATGGCATAGAATCTGTAATTCCGCTCTTGCCAAAAGTGAATGTCGCTATTGTCGGAGAACCCACAGCGATGCAAGCTGCCATTAGCGAAAAAGGGCTTATGGTTATAGATGCGGAGGTTCACGGCAAAGCCGGTCATGCTGCACGTAACGAAGGTGAAAATGCGATATATAAGGCTATTCCCGTTATTGATACATTGCGTTCGTTGTCGTTCGATAGAGTTTCCCAAACTCTTGGTCCAATAAAAATCAGTATAACTCAGATCGAAGCCGGCACGCAGCACAATGTGGTTCCTGCGCTTTGCAAATTCGTTGTCGACGTTCGCACCACCGATGCTTATTCCAATGAAGAAACACTCCGGATCATGCGTGACGCTGTCGGATCACAGGCTGTGCTGACACCTCGAAGCACCCGACTTAATCCTTCCGGAATTGCGACTGATCACCCATTGGTTGCGCGGCTGACTATGGCGGGAGCATCTACATTTGGTTCGCCCACACTATCCGATCAGGCTCTTATGCCGTGGCCTTCCGTGAAGATTGGTCCAGGCGATTCGGGACGTTCCCATACAGCTGATGAGTACATTTTCCCCTTCGAGATTCGCGAGGCTATAGAGTTTTATACCACGGTATTAAATCAAATCAAATTGGCTTAATACCAATTTGTTGAGTCGTTTTCGTTCCCGATCGGCAAACCATCCCCATTTGTTGAAGTATATTGCAATGTTGCTCATGTGCACTTTTAACATGTGCCATGAGTGGTACGAGGCCGCACGATGTCGGTGAACAACAGTTACCCCGGGCCAATACCGCACTCTCCACCCTGACGAAGCTACGCGTCGCGATATGTCGATATCTTCCGGATACATAAAAAAACGCTCGTCGAAAAGTCCCGTTTCAGACAGAGCCGACATGCGAAAAAATATAAAGCTTCCCTGTTGATAGGCACAATCGAATTCTTTCTCCCTGTTGGCTTGAGCCAGAATGTAGCGTTTGCGGCGTTTGCCGAACATCGCTTTGGGCACAAAACGACGAAGAAACAGATCGGCCGGAGTAGGGAGCAGACGGCATGTGTACTGTAGCGTGCCGTCCGGATTTAATATGTTGGGCTGCAGTTGTCCCACTCTCGGATGAGTGTCCATATAGTTCGCAATCTTGCCAATGCTTGCGCCGTCGAATTCGATATCGGAGTTCATCACAAGATGGTATTCCGAACCCTTTGCCATTGCTTGTCGAATCGCTGCGTTGTGCCCTGCTCCGTAGCCGCGGTTGTCGTGGGGGATATAAGTGGCTCCGAACTCTTTGCTAACTTCTTCAATCGAGTTCTCGCGGCCGTTGTCAACAACAAACACTTCGTCGGCTGCACTTTGGGCAAGCGTAGCCAGACAATTCCGCAATTCGCCGGGATTCGTATGATATGTAACAATCGACGCAGTTATCATTTCAATTCAAAGGTACGAAATACAAATGTACCTTACAATAAATGGCCGGTAAAGCACGCGAAATTTATCGGCCGGTTGTTGTTGATAGTTTTCCGATAACTTGCATCGGTGTGGCATTGAATTAACATTGATATGTGCTATCTTTGCTGTTGCATTAATGAAAGAAAACACATGAATGATGTTGTTAAACTTCTTCCCGATTCGGTAGCCAACCAGATTGCAGCCGGCGAGGTGATACAGCGCCCTGCGTCGGTGGTGAAAGAACTGGTGGAAAACGCTGTCGATGCGGGTGCAACGATAATAAAAATAACCATAAAGGATGCCGGTCGCACACTGATACAGGTTGTCGACAACGGGTGTGGAATGACGCCGTCTGATGCCCGTCTGGCTTTCGACCGTCATTCAACATCGAAAATCAGCGATGCGGCCGACCTGTTTGCTTTGCGCACAATGGGGTTTCGTGGTGAAGCCCTCGCTTCTATCTGTGCCGTGTCGGAAGTGGAATTACGCACACGCCGCAAAGATTCCACCGATCCGCTTGGCACGTGTATAGTCATATCCGGCTCAAAAGTTGAATCGCAGGAGCCGGTTGCTTGCGCTGCGGGGTCGTGCATGATGGTGAAACGACTTTTTTTCAATACTCCTGCGCGCCGCAAATTCCTCAAGAGCGATTCAGTTGAAATGTCACACATTTTACGCGAGTTTGAGCGACTCGCTCTTGTAAATCCCGATATTGAACTTCAGTTGACACACAACGACTCGGTGGTGCATCAGCTCATGCGTGGCTCCTTTAAACAGCGCATAATCGATTTGTTTGGAAAAAGCCTCGACCACCAGCTTGTGCCGGTTCAGAGTGCTACTTCACTCGTGAAAATCGACGGATTTGTCTGCCGTCCGGAAAACGCCCGTCGTCGAGGTGCTCTACAATATTTTATGGTGAATGGCCGTAATATGCGTCATCCCTATTTCCACAAAGCTGTTATGATGTGCTACGACCAGCTCATAAGCTCCGACGCTCAGCCATCATATTTCATAAATCTGACAGTCGACCCCGATACGATAGATGTTAACATACATCCTACCAAAAACGAAATTAAGTTTGAAAACGAGCAGCCGATCTGGCAAATCCTTACTGCTACAATAAAAGAAGCTCTTGGCAAATTCAATGCTGTTCCAGCTATCGATTTCGACACTGAAGACGCACCTGAAATTCCGATGTTCAGTCCTGATGCATCGGCAAATGCCTCTGTCGAATTAGATCCTACCTACAACCCGTTTGCTCCACGCTCGTCAGCAGGTGCCCCTAAATTATCCCCTTCGGAGCGCGAATGGCGCAGCAATGGAATCCGCTCGACGATTAATAACTGGGAACAACTCTATTCCGATTTTACATCTGCTTCCGAATCGTCAGCAACCACGGAGAAGGCAGCCGGATTTTCATCGCAGCTAAACAGCTTTCTTCCTGATGCCGACGCACCTGCTATAGAAGAACCTGAGGCCGCCCAGGCGATAATGCAACTCAAAAACCGCTATCTGCTCACCCCTGCTCACGACGGTTTAAACATAATCGACCAGCACCGTGCCCATGTCTGCATTCTTCATGATCGTTTTCTTAAACAGGCGGCCAATAATCCGCTGCCGGTTCAGAAAGTGATTTTTCCGGAGATAGTTACATTGCCTGCTTCAGAGAGTGCCATACTTGAATCTCTGCTCGACGAGGTTGCCTACCTTGGTTTTGACCTGTCATATCTGGGCGACAATGCCTGGAGCGTTAACGGTCTTCCTGCCGTGGTCGGCGATGCACCGGCAGCTTCATTGATTGAGAATCTTGTGGCTACAGCAACCGACACAGGGGAAACTACCGGTTTCGACATTCGCTCCAAGATAGCGCTTGCAATGGCTCGAAGCGCTGCCGTAAAATCCGGTCAGGTGCTTGCTGCTGCCGAAATGGAACAGCTGGTCAGCGACCTGTCGTCGTTGCCAACTGCCCGTTTCACACCCGACGGGAAACCGGTAGTAGCCCTGATAACCACTGAAGACCTGGCAAGACTATTTGTTTAACCGGCTCTTTTTGTCGCCATAATTGCTTTTATGGTCCAAAAAAGTGTTGTTATTTGGCCGATTGTCATTAACTTTGCATATAATTAACATGTAAACGAAAATTCACCAAGATGAAAAAACATATATATCTGCTGTTTCTTCTCGCAGCAATATTCTGCTCGGCCACCGCAAATGCTCAGTTCCGCTACGGACCGGCACTCGGCATCAACTTTAATAACCTGAAATTCTCGCAACGCCTTATAACTGTCGATCACACAGTCGGTATTAAAGCCGGTTTGGCCACTGAAGTGATGTTCCCGGGCATTGGGTTCGGAATCAATTCGGGCTTATTTTACGAAATGCGTGGCGCTAAACTTCATCTTGGCGAACGCAAGGTTTGGGAGTCGCTTGGTTATAGCACCGAAAATTCGATGCTCCACTATATTTCCATTCCTATCAACCTGCGTTTCAAGTGGACCCGCATGAACGGTCTTGAAGACTATTTTGCCCCGTTCGTTTACGGAGGTCCGGTGTTCTCGATCCTCGCAGGACATAGCCAGATTAAAGCTCTCCAGTATTCGCGTGGCGATGTGGCACTCACTGCCGGTCTTGGTTTTGAGTTATGGAAAAACTGGCAGGTGCAGGCTGGATATACCTGGGGTGTGACAACAGCCTTGCAGACACGTTTGCTCGATGATTTCACCGCAAAAAACCGTGGTTGGAATCTTACCGTTGTCTACTATCTGCCCCGATAAACAATCAGCATTCAGTGTTGATAAGAGTTGTGTAGTCGGGAACTTCAGCAACAAAACGATACGATTTTCTCGCGTAGTCAATCAAACAGCAGTAGTGATTGATTCCGTTGCTGACAATCAAACATTTCACATGTAAAGCCATATTGTAGCGTACGATCTGATCGAAGACCGATTGTGTGACGGTTACCTGTGGTGCCTTATATTCTACAATTGCCAGAGGTTTGCCGTAGCGGTTCATCACTACCGTGTCGCAGCGCCGTCGCGTACCGTTAACCGTAATCGCCATTTCATTGGCCATTAGTCCGGCGGGATAACCTTTTCTCTCGATAAGGAATGCCACAAAATGTTGTCTGACCCATTCTTCCGGCGTAAGCGCTACAAACTTCTTGCGCAGACAATCGAACACGTTCCGGTTGCCTGCGGCATCGACTGCTACCTGCAGACTGGCCGGTGGAAGGTTGAGTTGCATTTTGAAAATTATTTGTGTAAATTTACAAAATAAATAACTCGCCGACAAATTTCAGAAATGGCACCTTCCAAACAGCTATCATTCGCTTCGCTGCGCCGACAGATCAAGTCGGAGCGTCCGCAACCTGTCTATTTGCTTCACGGCGAAGAAGGCTACTACATTGATGCGCTTGCGCAAACATTCGAGGAACTTGTTCCGGAAGCCGACAGAGATTTCAATCTGTACACATTCTATGCTCCTGAAACCGACATAAATACCGTAGTAGACACCTGTCGCCGTTACCCGATGATGTCCGACTATCAGGTTGTCATAGTTAAAGAGTGCCAGTCGATAACGGCGAACGAGCTGAATAAGCTTGTGCCCTATATGTCGTCGGTATCTCCAACAACAGTGCTTGTGCTGTGCAGCCGCGGGGCAAAATGCAAGTCAAAGGAGCTGGAAAAGGCTGTGTCCGCAACAGGTGTTGTCTTCGAATCGGCGAAACTGCGCAATGTCAGCGATGCTATTGCCGAATTTGTTAAAGAGAAAGGGTTGAACATAGAGCCGAAGGGTCTGGCTATGTTGGCCGACTATGTTGGTTCGGATTTATCGCGGATCTACAACGAAATCGACAAACTGACTGTTGCCTTGCCGCAAGGAGCAATGATCACACCGGAGGTTATCGAGAAACATATCGGGATGAGCAAGGACTACAACAATTTTGAATTGGTTAAGGCAATGTCGGAGCGCGACGCTCTGATGGCATTTCGAATTGTTGACTATTTCAAAGCTAACTCGAAAAATAATCCGTTTGTAGTCACGATTTCGATGCTCTGGACCTTCTATTCCAATCTCTTGCTGTTGCTATATAGCAAAGACAAATCCGAGGCCGGACTGTGTGCACAGCTCGGGCGCAAAGGCAACTGGCTGTCGCCTGACTATAAGAGCGGTATGCGGATGTACAATGCTTGGCAGCTGATTGAAATTCTACGACTGATCCGGCGTGCCGATTGCGCAACCAAAGGTATCGATTCACGCCGCGATCCCTATGACATTCTTCACGATCTTGTTTTCAATATTCTCAATGCAACAGGTCGCATCTAATCGCCCCATTAATTTGCAAAGCGAATCGTGCGGGTTGTTCCGTCGGGGTAGGTGATGCGGGCAAGCAAGAGCCCGTTGGGTATATTACCGTTGGAATAGGCGCGTCCCTGAATGTCGAAAATCTGAATACAGTCTGCGCCTGGTGCAACGACTTCGTTGCCGTTAAAGTAGGGTTTTAAAGCAGAATCTGCCGAGATGTCGTCGATTGCCGATAAATCGAAATCCAGACGGAATTTCATTTCATTTTCGTCGCATGATAGAGCCGTCAAAGCAAATCCGGCATGACTGCCGTCGGAGTAGAAAGGATAGAAATCCACGTCGGAGTTATAGCCGAACGTAGCGCGACCGTCAGGCGAAATTGCAGCCTCGTTAATTTTGCCGGCTGCATCGGGAGTTCCTTCAGGACGGAAAACATAAACCTGGAAGAAGCGGGCGCCGTTGCCTTCACGATCTGGATTGATGCGTGTGACAATCAGTCCCGATGCAGGAAGTGAGGAGTCCCAACGGCTTGAGCGCGTACGATATTCAACAAGAAAATATTCCGGATTAGAACGGATAGGTTTTATTTTGTATACAACGTTTTCAGCTGTGGCCGACGACATCGAATTGACAGTGTATTCGCCGGCCTCGGTCAACTGTTCTATGGTAGGAATCCAGTTGCCGTAGGCTTGACCGTTGCTTTGACGTGTATAGGCAAGCATTCCTTGCGGAACGGTCTGATTGTCTGACATCAGATCCCATATGCCGACAGGATTCAGCGATCCTGAGCTATAAAGGTCGGGTGCGTCGAGTGTGTGCATCAGCTCGTGGCAGATGACACCTGTGTTGACGGGTATCGGTTTCAGATTCTTGAAACCATTTCCGCCGTCGAATATCGCCAGATAGTGTTTCAGGCGTTTTCCGGCAAGCGTGCCGGAGGCGTAAATCATTTCTGAATTGTGAGGCCACAGAATGCGTGACGACGATGTTTCGGAGTTCCCCTGTATTATTAATGTGAAATTGTCTACAATGCCGTTGCCACGTGCATCGATAACAGCGCCTTCCGGCAACAGACTCTCAGCATGTTTGGCAGCAGCCGCAACAAGTGTCTGGAATCGTTTGGTGCCTTCGGCTACTGTTGCGTAACCATCGGCATTAATATCTGTTTTCGGGCGGTAATATCCCCGAGAATATGTGTCGGCATACTCCTGCGCCACAATTGTTGCAGTCCATTCAAACGCTCCGAACGACATGTCGCGATAGTAGGCATAGACAGAGTTTGCATCGTCGGAGGTGTTGTTGAACATATCTTCGTAGAATGCGGCGTCGTGCTGCCAGCCGTCGGCCGTCTGATCGGCAAAACGTACGAAACATACCACATTGGCAAGCCGTGAGGCTGCCAATGTGGAAAGTGATAGGAATAAACCCAGTGTCAGGGTGAGGAGTCTTGTCATGTTCAATTAAGAAAAGTTTTTATTAGAGAGCAAGTTTTACAACTGCTACGCCGGCTGCTGAAGACGCTTTGGCTACGTATGCACCAGAAGCGAGTTCCGACAGATCGAGCGATGCGGCATTGGCTTTGGCAACAACTGCTCCGCCAAGGTTGTAAACTGTGATTTCTGCCGGTTGGCTGGCTACGAGGGTTTTGCCGTTTGCAACAAGGGTGAGCTGCGAAGCTTCTACATCGTCGATTGCCGATGTGCCACCACCCTGATTGGCTGCGTCGGTGTAGGTCAGCACCTTGATACCGTGCAGGTAGATGTTCGATTTGAAGTTGTTGCGAAGCAGACATGTAACTTTGTTACCTTTTTCTGCATACCATGTCAGACCTGTGTTGGCATTGGCAACATCCTGAATGTTGTTTACTTCGCCCTGGCAGGCTTTGAGGAAATATTTGTTGACGAATCCTAATTTAGTGTAGGTCTGGATGACACCGCAGTCGATAGGTTCAACCCATGCGTCTTTGGCTCCGAGAACACCGGCATAGATGTAATTGTCGGCCGATACGTAAACAGATACTTCGGCGCAGTCAGGCAGCCAGAGCATGATACCGCCTCCGTCAGGACTGTCGTTGGTTGCTTTTGAACCTGGAGTAAGTACGATTGCTCCAACTTTTGCACCTTCTCCGGCCAGTTCGCCCTCGGCGTTGCATCCGGGCTGTTCAGGGTCGGCCCATGGTTCGGCGTATTCACCATCTCCATTTTCGAAAGTCGCACTCTGAAGCATGATTTTCGGTGCGCCGGTCGGGGTCTGGAACCCTACATATTTGTCGATTTTAGCCTGGGTGTCAAACCAGAGCCAGCCGTTTGCGTCAACGTCGGCTGCATCGAAATAGTTGTAGGTCTGCTGGGCATTGGCTGACAGTACAGCTGCCAGAGCTACTACGGGGAGTAATAATTTTTTCATAAATGAATAGTTTATTGATTAGTGAATAATGTGTCGGTCAAATAAGCCCGAAAGCGGGAGGAGATATTACATCTCCACCCACTCGGGATTCTGTTCGATGCCGTGGAAACGGATGTCGTCCCAGGCAATAGGGTAGAAGTACTGGCGTTCGCGGAAGTAGCGCACTACGGTGTTGCGTCCGTTGACAACCGGGTTGGTGATTGTTTTCTTTCCTGTGGCGCTATAAACGATTTTCACGCCGAACAACGGGTTGGTTGTTCCAGTCAGCATGGTTTCAGCTGTGCCGTAGCGAAGGAAATCCCAGTAGGTCGATTTTTCGAAAGCGAGTTCCACGCGACGTTCGTTCATAATGTCGTCCCATGTCACTGACTCAAGTTCCGGCATTTTCACGCGGCGGCGAATCTGGTTCACTTTGTCAAGAGCCTTGTCGGTATCGCCGCGTCGGAAGTCGATTTCAGCCATGTCGAGCAACATCTCTGCATAGCGCCAGAGAATGCAGTTCTGCGAGCTGGCGTATGTGTCGTCGGTGTTGATAGTCTGATTCTCGCGTAGGAATTTTGCCATATAATAGCCCGTGCGTGTCACAGCGGCTGTTGTTGATGTGCCGTAGATTGTCAGGTCGACTCCTTTCACCTGTTCACCGTTCACGGTGGTATAATGAATGTCCATTTCGTGGCCGTTCCACATTGCGCCGTCGTAGAGCACATTGGCGTAGAAACGGTAGTCGCGGCCTTCATACGGGTTATTTTTGTCGTAGCCCGAGCCGGCTTCTGTGATTCGTTTCCCGTTAGCCATACGGTATTCGTCGACATGGTTCTGTGTCGGGTTGTAGGCCGCTGTTGTTCCTCCGAAGAAAGGAGCGGCAGCATCGCGATCGAGTTTATGGCCGTTGGCATTGCTAAAGTTTCCTTTGTCGTCGTGCTGGATTTCGAAAATCGATTCCTGCGAATTCTTTGTCAGGAATATCTCACGATAGCCTTTGACGACATCGGCCTGAGTTGTTCCGTTGATTTGAATCAGCGAATAAACGCCGAGTTCTTCAATACGCTCATATTCTGCATAGGCAGCATCGAGCATCTGCTCGGTGCGATTGTCGGGAAATCCCAGGTATTCCTTCTCTGCATTCTGAAACTTAGGTCCGGCTGCCCACTGATAGGTCTTGGCTTTAAGCATCAGAGCTGCGCCCTTTGTAGGCCTACCAGCATTAGCCGGGGTGTTGACCTTTTCCAGCAGTTCGTAGGCCAGTTCGGCCTCTTCTGCAATGAAATTTACGGTTTTCTCGTATGATGCACGCTCAAACTTCTCTGTGTTTTTGAGTGGATTCCATGTGTGGTCGATCAGCAGCGGTCCGCCGAATATGCGCAATAACTTATAATAGTAGTACGCGCGGAAAAAGTGAGCTTCGCCCAACAGACGAGTCTTTTGTTCGCCAGGAGCAATCGAACCTGCGTTTTCGAGCAGTTTGTTGATCGATGCAATCTCATTGTACGATGTTGTCCACATTGTCAGGCCGCGTTTGGTGATTCGCTGCTGCGAACTCTTCAGTATGTCGCCATAGTCGCCCTGATACCAGGAACTCTTGCCAACGGTGAGCTGGTCGCCGTACCAAGGTTCATACTCCGTTCCTATACCGGCCATGATTGTGGTTACATAGGTGTAGAAACCGCTGTCGCAATGGCGGTACCACGAAAGCACGTATTCGTCCAGAAGCAGCGGACTTTCCCATATCGTTTCGTCGGACAGCTTGTCGTTTGGAACATCACGGAACAGGCCGCCATCGTGACACGATGACATTGACGATGCCAGCAAAGCAGGCAGGAATATATATTTGATAAATTTATTCATTGGTGTCTGTATTGTCAGTAAATCAGGTGAATAGGTTAGAATCCGAAGTTGAGTGATACGCCGTAGCTGCGTGAAAGGGGATAGCCGCGCAGGGTTTCCGGATCCATATTGTCGAGCGACGACCATGTGAACAGGTTACCGCCCTGAAGGGCAATGTCGAGTGTCGAGATGTGTGCCTTACGCAGCAATTTTGTCGGGAACCGGTAGCCAATCGTGAGGGCTTTCAGACGCAAGAAATTGCATTTACGGATCCAATAAGTGCTCTCCAATCGGTTGTTGTCCATTTTTGAAGCGAATTTGATTCGCGGATAAGAAGCGTCAGGATTCTCAGGTGTCCAGGAGTCTGTCATGTGATACTGCTGGAAACGTTGCAATGTCCCGTCTTCAAGCGAATAGATTTCGTTAATCTTCTGGTTGTAGCCCGATACACCTTGCAACTGGGCGTTCATGTATATACCTTTCCACGAACATCCAAGCGAGATACCATAGGAGAAATCGGGATATGAACCGTTTTTAACATTAATACGGTCGTTGGTTGTCAATATGTTGTCGCCGTCATTGTCGCGGTAGCGGATGTCGCCCGGGCGAAGAGTGGCATTGCCGTTGCCGTCCTGGTCGACGGGCCATGCCTGAATTTCCTCATAGCTCTGGAACAGACCGTCGGCTTCGTAAACGCTCCATACAAGATAGCTGTTGCCTTTGCGTCGGAGGTTAGGAGCTACAGTCGACTCATCGCCGTAGTCGAGCACCTTGTTTGTAGTTTTCGAAAGATTAACAGTCACATTGTAGCGGAAGTCGCCCAGTGTGTTGAGGTGTTTGATCGACAGATCCCAGCCGCGGAAACGGACTTCTCCGAAGTTTATGCTTGGCACATTGCCGTCGGTTCCCGACGAGGGTGGGAACAGGTAGGTCGGTGCCGACATAACCATGTTGGTGCGTCGACGCTCATAAACTTCAAAAGATGCCGACAGGCGGTTGTTGAGTGTGCCAAGGTCGATACCGATGTTGAAGTCCTTCGATTTACCCCATTTCAGGTCCTTGTTAGGATAGTTGTTGGGGTCGACCATAAGTCCGGGAGCGAAGTTGCCTCCGATCGGGTAGCCGGCATTTGTCGAGAAGATATAGTTCATCAGATAGGAGAAGTCGGCTATCGAGCCATCATCGCCAAGTATACCATACGATCCGCGAAGTTTGGCAAACGACAGCGCCTCTGGGGATACGGATTTGAAGAACGGTTCGTTAGACACAACCCACGATGCCGAAACTGTGGGGAAGAAGCCCCAGCGGCGTGAGGGGGCGAAGCGGGTAGAACCGTCGACACGGAAGCTGAACTCAGCAAAGTAGCGCTGGTCGAAACCGTATGTCGCACGACCAACCACCGAAGCACGCTCTGTGTAAGATTCATTACCCGTCAGGAATGCGTCTGTTGTCGAACCGATTATTTCGGGATACTCGCCGGGAAGATTGTTTGCGCGTCCCGACAGGTATTTGTTCTGATAGTCCTGATAGTTCATTATAAGAAGACCGGTCACATCGTGCTTGTTGGCAAACGTACGGTTGTAGTTGATCCCCAGCTCGATGAGCTTGTTGAGCACGCGCTGGTGACGGTCGGTCATCGTTATCTTGGCATTTGGATACACCGTTTTTGAATCGAGCGATGTTGTGCCTGTTTCCTGATCGTAGAGATACAGAGGAACGGGTTTCGAATAGCTTGTCGTGTTCTGGTGGTTGAAATCCATAGTGCCTTTAAGATATACCTGTAGGCCTTTGATGCCGGGTATGTTGTAGCGGAGCACAGCGTTGAGGGTGTGATAGTCGCTCTTCACCTGGTTGTAGCCACCCAGACCGTTAACTGCGATCAGCGGGTTTGAGCCGTTGATGCTGGCAAGATTGCCGTCGGTGAACCGAAGCACCTGAAGCGGCGAAAAATTGTAGGCCGATTCAATGGTTGTATAGCTTGAATTCTTGTTGTCGGAAACAGATCCGGTGATGTCGACCGACATGGTGAGGTTCTGAATCAGGTCAGCATCGAGTTTGGCTGAGTAGTTGTAGCGATCGCGGCTGACATTAGAGTAAAGTCCTTTGGTACCGGCATAACCGCCCGACACAAAGTATTTCACCGACTGAACGCCACCCGACACAGAAACACTGTGACGTTGGGAGTGTCCCCATTTGTCAAGATAGTCGAGCATATTTTCGTCGCCATATACATTGGGGTTTGAACCAAGAGCTGCCAGATCGTAGGATGTGTAGACATCGCTTTCACTTTCAGCAACGGCTCTGTTATAAAGTGTGGCGAAGTCGTAGGCATTCAGGAATTTAGGCAGATAGGTAGCTTCCTGCAAATTGAATTGCCCGCGATAGTTAACTTTTGCTTTGCCACCGTTGTTGCCACGTTTGGTCTGCACAAGAATAACGCCGTTAGCAGCGCGTGCACCGTAGACAGCCGCCGCAGCAGCATCTTTCAGAATCGAGATGCTCTCGATATCGTCCGGGTTAAGGTCGCTAAGTCGCATTTCGCCTTCCGATGTGTTTGTTCCCAGACGGGGAACGCCGTCGATAACAAGCAGCGGCGCGCCAATGTTACCGCGCACATGAATTTCAGCTTCTTTTGCCGATGAGGGATCGCCGGTGGTGTTCATTACGCCAAGGCCGGCTGCCTGTCCGGCAAGTGTCTGATCGACATTCATGGCCGGTATGCGCAGAAGCTCGTCGCCCGATATCGTTTCAACAGAAGATGTGAGTGCTGTTTTCTTTGCAGTACCGTAGCCGATGACAACGACTTCGTCCATTGTCGTCGAAGACACGTCGAGTTTGGTTGTGATGTTGTTCTGTTGCGGAGTCACTTCCAGATGTGCTGCCTTATAGCCTACGTAGCTGATTGTCAGTTTTGCATTTTTGTCGGCCGGGAGCAGAAGCGTATATTTGCCGTCGAGGTCGCTGGCTGCGGCCTGTGATGTTCCGTCGACGCGGATGTTGGCGCCAACAAGCGGTTCGTCGTTCTCGTCAATAACGACACCGCTGAATGGTCGGGTCGCCGGCTGTGCCAGCGCGACCAGTGTGCACGCCATAAATATGAATGAGTTTACAATTAGTTTTCGCATCTGTTTTGTCTGTTAGCAGGTGTTACGTTATTTCAGAGATTATTATTTGTTGAGGAGGGTTTTCAAGCTCCTAATATGATAATTATAGAAATCGCGGGTAGCCCGGTTGCCTGAATTGGCTTTCGATTCGTAGAGCGACAGCACATCTTCAAGGCGTGAGGCCATTATTGGCTGCAGTTCAGATTCGGGCATTGTCGGCAACCCGATGAGAATACGGTAGAACGAGGTCGATTCTTCGCTGTCGGCTGCAAGCGAGTGGCTGTGGCTACAGGGAATTGCCGGGCTGTCGGCTGTGAGCGAATATTGCTCGAATTCTTCTGTTGCAGTCAGCGATTTCACTGTAGATTTTGACGGTGTGGGTTGCAGACCCGAATATTTTGTCATTGCCGTTAAGGCTGCAGCCTGCATGTTGCGGTCGGTGTCACTAAGATTCTTGCCGGCATAGCTTGGAGCGAAAATACCTTTGATCGCGTCGTCGAGATAGTCTTCGAGCGTATAGTTTTTCGAGGGGTTTACTTTACCGCCTTCATTTATACGGTAGAGTTTTGCCGACGAAAGCAGACAACCGACTACGCTGCGTTGCAACCGTTCTTGCCACTGGTAGGGCTCTTCCCATTTCAGCATCAGTTCGGCCGGAGCCAGCCAGTCGCTTGTACGGGCTTGAGCCAGCAACCAGTCCATGGCGCGTTTCTGCTGCTTTTTGTCGATGTATGTCCGGGCGTCGCCGTCGTTGTGACCCTGGCGGATTTCTTTGAACACCATGCCGCCAATGTAGGGGTAAACGTGGCCTACATGGCGCATGTATTGCTGGACCATAGCTCGGTAGGTTTCCTCAAGCGGCTCATAGTTGCTTTCGGGTTCGGCAGCCCATTTGTCGAAATTCTTCATGATTATCTTCAGATTAGAGATAGCCATGTCGGCTGCTTTTATATGGTCGTTTCCGAGGTCTTCAGTTTGGTCGGTCGGGTCGACGAGTCCCATGAACTGCTGTGCCCCGAACTCATACATCTTGTCACCGTCTTTCTCTCGAATCCAACTGTCGAGCACCGGTTTTTCCTGATCCATGGTTTCCGCTCCGGGAATCAGTCGGTAACCCCAGTTTATCGCGTAGATGTCGTATACGCCCACCGGAGGGGGAGTCAGTCGCACTCCGCGTTCCATGTCGCCGGGCTGAGCAACAAAGTTGTTGCGCGCGTAGTCCATGATGCTGGGGGTGGTGCCGTACTTCTGGGTGAATTTTGGGTCGCGTAGATTGTCGAGTGTGAATGCGTGCGAAGCGCCCATGTTATGCATCAGTCCCAGACAGTGGCCAACTTCGTGAGCGGCCACGTAGGTTAACGATTCATACATCACGGAGTCGGCGAACACGGATGTTCTCACACGAGGATCTACAGCTGCTGTTTGTGTGAAGCGCCAGTTGTGGAGCAGTGAGAGTATGTTGTGATACCAGATTACGTCGGCGCCTAAGATCTCGCCAGTACGTGGATCGACATACGAAGGTCCCATAGCGTTTGCGGTCGGAGTGACGCAATAGCGGATACATGAGTAGCGGATGTCGTCCGGGTCGAAATCCGGATCATTCTTTGGATAGTCGCGCGCTTCAATTGCGTTTTTGAATCCGGCAGCTTCGAAAGCGGTGTTCCAGTACTCAATGCCTTCTTTGACAGCTCCACGCCATTTTTCGGGGAACGCAGAGTCGACGTAGAATACAATTTTCTTTTCAGGCTCAACAAGTTTTCCGGCAAAATAGGCTTCGCGATCGGCAGCCTTAGGCTGGAGTCGATGACGGTGAATCAATGCATAAGGTTTGATTCGGTCGAGATTAGAGCTGTAAAGATATTTATCGGTTGAAAAGTAACCGACGCGGTTATCCTGCAGACGAGAAGGCATCGGGTCGTCGGGCAACATCACGATCGACCGCGACATCAACACCGTGTAGGGGCGCGCAGCGGTCTGTGTGGTGTAGGCCAGCTGGCTCTCTACTTCGAGGTTTTGCGGGAACGACTTAACAGCTGTGATTGCCGAACCGTCGGAGTAGAATGTTCCTTTGATTCCGTCCTTTCCACCAAGTAGTTTTGTGAGAGGGTTCGACTCTTTGATTGGTGAAATGGATTTTTCGTTACCGGCGAAGAATGATGTCACGTCGACGAACACCGAACAGGAATCGGTGCCGGCAATTTTGAAGCCTTTCAGCACGGGGTCGATGAAGTTGCGGTCGAACGAGGCACTGATCGGGTCGTTCGGGTCAACCTCATTATCGGTCTGTACGAGGTGGAGGTAGACATTCTGCTGGTCTTTTGTGAATTTAATCAGGCGTGGATTGGAGCACATTTGTCCGGCAACATAATCGTCGGTGCGCGACAGTCCTTTGATTCGATTCACAAGCAGGTAAGTATGGTTGAAAGCGCTGTCAGGAATTTCAAAGGTGAGTTTGCCTTTCTTGTCCAGATAAGCATTGAACATTCCTTTATAAACCTGAGCGTCTTTTAGCGTTTTCTTGAAGTCGGTGGAGTCTTTTGTTTCCCCCGCTTTTGAGGCAACTTCGCTAAGCGATATTTTCGGCTCGGCGTTGGCTGTAAAGGCAGAAGTGGCCAGAGTGGCACACAACAGGCTCTTACAGGCTAAGTTCATTAAGTTCGATATATTAAACGACATGATGATGGTTAGTTTTGACTGTTAAATTTAGAATATAAACCTGATTTGGTGTTTGGTGTGTTCCGGATTGCATTTTATGCCGTTAACCGGTTTTGCATAGCTTAAGCGCCTGCAGTTTATTACGCACCTTCTTTTTCCACTGCAAATATACGACTAATATTCGGAATATCAGCATATCATACGAAAATATTGTTAAACGTTGCAGCTGATGAATTTGCTTAAACATTACTATAATTTGTGAATAAATCTGACTAACCAGAACGATTGAATAATACATGTATATACAATTGGCGCAACATGGTTTCGCAACAGATTATTTGTCAGCAGTCTATAGTTTTTGAAAAAGATATGAAAAAAGCAACAGCACATTAGAGCGACGGCTCACGGTTGAATCAGCTTACGCCATTATGCTGCACTGATTTAGGTAGTTTTTAGAAAATTTAATATGCGCTCTGTCCGGGCGGGAAACGAAAGTTTGCCGGCAAAAGCTGTTATGACAGAAATTCTGTGTATCTTTGCGCATAATTTGTCATGAAATAAACTGAACGTTCAATGAATTTTATATCACGACTGACAGCGGTGGTTGCTGCTCTGGCTATGATGTTGCCTCTGGGTGCCATTGAGTTGCCGGTGACCACTATTGGCGGAACCGAATGTTACTATTATACTGTCAAGCCGAAAGAAACAGTGTTCACGATATGTCGGGAATTGGGTATTACCCGAAGCGAACTGGTGAAATTCAATCCCGCAGTGTCCGACGGTTTGCGTGCCGGACAGACACTTTATTTTCCTGTTGATCAGCTTCCAGGAGCCGAACGACTGGCGGCAGCTGGGAAGACGGGTGTTCCGGCTCAGGCTCCTTCGGTGGCGCCGAATCCAGAAGCTCCGATGCCAAAGGCAGAAAAGGCACGTACTCACCTGGTGGAGAAGGGCGAAACAATCTATGGAATAACCAATCGATACGGCATTACAGAGGAGCAATTGTTTGAATATAACCCTTCCGTCGCGCAAAATGGTTTGAAGCACGGCACGATATTAACTTTGCCTGCCGATGGCGATGAGTTGCGTGAAACGCCTGTGGCTCCGGACCTTACACCGGCAACGAATGAGGCTCAGGTTGAAGTGGAACAGGCTGTTGCCGAAGCTGCTTCGGAACAGGAACCAAGGGCATATTCGAGATACGAGCGTAAGGCTGTATCCGATGACATTGCCGAGCAACAGGTCTTAACATCGATTGTCGAGGATGAAGAACCAAGCGATGCAACTGAAGAGATTGATTCGTTGCGTATCGCTATCATGTTGCCTTTCAGACTTGAAGAAGAAACTCCGACAAAACAGGCTCAGCTATATACAGAATTTTACCGCGGCTTCTTAATGGCAGCCGATTCGCTCCGAAACCACGGGTTGCCACTTCACATATCGGCTCACGACACGTATGGTGCGGATTCGACGCTTGCGGCTGTTCTCCAGAACGATAATGTGCGCAAGGCCGATATTATAATTGCTCCCGACGATGAATCTCAGCTGGATGTGCTTGCACGTTTTGGAGCTGAGAATAATATCAATGTGATGAATATTTTTGCAGTTCGCAATTCGGCGTATACTACAAACGAGTCTGTCTTACAGGCAAATATACCTTCGCCTATGATGTATAGCAAAGCCGCTTCGGAACTGTTGAATACGTTTGCTGACTATGAACCGGTGTTTTTGATACCTGAAGACGGAAAAGCAGACAAGATGGAATTTGTGAATACTTTGCGCGAATCCTTGACAGCAGCCGGAAAGACCTTTGTTAATGTTACATACGAAGGGATGCTCGACGCGAAGGAGCTTGCCCACCTTGATGCGGCAAAGCGTTATGTCTTCATCCCTGTTTCCGGATCGCAGGTGGAATTTAATAAAATCATTCCTGAGTTGAAGCAGTATAAAGAAAAACTCGATGATTACTCATTTGTGCAGCTGTTCGGCTATCCGGAATGGATCACTTTCCGCAAGGAGTCGTTGGATAATATGCATTTTATGAACGCAACGATTTATTCGCGGTTCTTTAACGATGCAGAAAGCGGTCGCAGCCGCGAATTTAATGATGCTTACCACCGTTGGTTTGGAACGAAACCAATGAATGCTATCCCGGTTCAGGGTATACTTGGTTTTGACACGGGCATGTACCTTATTAGAGCTTTGAATGACAATGTTCGTCGCGACGTGGACTTTGAGATGCGTTACGATGGCATTCAGAATGATTATCACTTCTCTGTTCCGGTGGGCGGAGCCGGTAAAGTCAATGATTCGCTTTATTTTATTAATTTCCGTCCGTCAGGCATAGTAGACCGCCGCGCAATATGATGATGAAACAAATCTTCTCTTTTTTTATTGTCTTAACTGCGAGCTTGAGCTTGTGTGCGCAGGCACATTACAATGGGAAAGTGTCGATTGGCGCACACGGTGGTGTCACTTTGTCGCAGGTTTCGTTTACACCGTCAACCAAGGAATCGATGTTACTTGGAAAAATGGCCGGTGTGCAGGTAAAATACTGGGAAGAGCGGAATTTCGGTCTTATAGCCGAATTGAATATGGTGCAATGTGGTTGGAAAGAGAATTTTGAGCAGGCTCCATTCAACTTCGAACGCATGTTGAATTATTTGCGACTTCCTGTGATGACTAATATTTTCTTCGAGAACAAGCATGTTAGCGGATTTGTAAATCTTGGTCCGGAAATCGGCTATCTGCTCAGTACAAGCAGCTCGGCCAATTTTGATGTGAATAATCCGGATGCAACGCCCGGTTTTCCAAAAAATCGCCGTACGGAACAATTTGCACTGGAGCCCTCTCACAAATTTGACTATGGCATCACGGCCGGCGCCGGTGTGGAAATCATTATTAAGCGTCGCCACCGTATCAGCCTTGAAGGCCGTTATTATTTCGGTATCGGCAACATCTTTCCTGATGATCGCAAAGATACCTTTTCAGCCTCGCGTAACTCAACAATAATGGTTATGCTTGGCTATTCTTTCCGCCTGAAATAGTAAACGGCGGCTCAGAAATAAGGGGGGTGTCGTAAATGTAGATTCATCCGCACTGTAGTGATACTCTATGGAGTATCCTCTTGATTTATAGTAGTTTGTGAAAGTGTGTCAGAAAATGGCGCTATGCGCTAATGGATTGATTATAAGGAGTATGCTCCGTGTGGCTAACCTGCAATCTGAGTAAAACATCATTATACCACACCCTTTTATTGGTGTCATTAGTGAATACTAATGATATAGTCAATTGTGTTAAAATATGTAAAACTGGTCGAAAACAGGAATCGAGTGGCGGTGTGGGACTGTAACTTTGCCGACGTAGAGAGCGCAACGGGTGACATGATTTTTCGGTAGAGCAATTTGTTTCCATTGCAGATTCTCTTCTATGAAGAGTGCATTGACATTTGTAATTACGGGGTTATATGATGGAGATAATCAGCACGGTGGTGAAAAAAAGTGAGCCGGCTTTCGACCGGCTCACTGAAAAGAGGTTGTGTTAGTCAATTATTTGTTTTCGCTTTCAACTGCACCTACTTCCGGGTCAACGCCCCACTGCTGCTGGGCCAGACGACGATAGTTGTTGTAGCGCCATTGTGCGTTTGCCTTGGCTGCAGCGAAGAGTTCGGCTGCTTCTGCAGGGTACTGTTTCATTACTGATGCGTAACGAACTTCGCCTTTAAGGAAGTTTTCGAACTGATCCCAGTCGGGCTGCTTGCTGTCGAGGGTGAAGGGGTTTTTGCCTTCGGCTTCAACAGCGGGGTTGTAGCGCCACAGGTGCCAGTAGCCACATGCAACGGCATTTGCTTCTTCCTGCTGAGCTTTACCCATACCAGATTTGATACCGTGGTTGATACAGGGTGCGTAAGCGATGATGATAGAAGGACCGTCGTATGCTTCTGCTTCGCGGATTGCTTTGAGTGCCTGGTTGTTGTCGGCACCCATTGCGATCTGGGCAGCATAAACGTAGCCGTAGGTGGTTGCAATCAGACCGAGGTCTTTTTTGCGGACACGTTTACCAGCTGCTGCGAATTTTGCGATAGCGCCGATAGGTGTGGCTTTAGATGCCTGACCACCGGTGTTGGAGTAAACTTCTGTGTCGAGTACGAGGATGTTTACATTTTTGCCAGAAGCGATCACGTGGTCGAGGCCACCGAAACCGATATCGTAGCTTGCACCGTCGCCGCCGATGATCCACTGGCTGCGTTTAACAAGATACTGTTTCAGATCAAGAACTTTCTTGCATGCTTCGCAACCGCAAGCTTCCATAGCGGGAACCAGTTTGTCGGCGATTGCACGCGATGCGGCAGCGTCGTCTTTCTGATCGAGCCACTGTGTGGCGAGTTCTTTAATTTCTGCAGAGCAGTCGGCGCAATCGATAAGAGCCTGCATGTTGGCTGCCAGACGTTCGCGCATCTTGTCGGATGCGAGAGTCATACCAAGACCAA
>CAYQYL010000023.1:0-26854 GCA_964421745.1 uncultured Muribaculum sp.
ATTCGCCCGAAACAGCATCGCGTCCATTCAGCAAAAGCCGCGACGGCTTTGTGATGGGTGAAGGTTCAGCCGTGCTGGTGCTCGAAGAACTTGAACACGCAAAAGCTCGTGGCGCAAAAATATACGCCGAAGTTGTTGGCGGAGGTCTGTCGGCCGACGCTTACCACTTGACAGCCACTCACCCCGAAGGCCTCGGAGCGAAAATCGTTATGGAAAATGCGCTCGAAGATGCAGGCCTCAAACCCGAAGACATCGACTACATCAATGTTCACGGAACATCGACTCCCGTAGGCGACGTTTCTGAAGTGAAGGCTATCAAGGAAGTGTTTGGCGACCACGCCTACGATCTCAACATCAGTTCGACAAAATCGATGACCGGACACCTTCTCGGTGCAACAGGTGCCTTGGAAGCAATGTTCTGTGTGAAGGCTGTTGAAAACGACATCGTTCCTCCGACAATTAACCACGACCCGGAAGACATCGACGAAAACATCGACTACAATCTGAACTTCACTTTCGATAAAGCACAAAAACGCACTGTGAACACAGCCTTGTCGAACACATTCGGCTTCGGCGGCCACAACGCAAGCGTTATCGTCAAGAAGTACAAAGAATAAGCTAGTCAAGCGACTAAAACAACCATAATAAATCAACGCAAGCGCACCGGTGAACTCATCGGTGCGCTTGATGCTATCAGGCATCAGTCATGAACACGCCAAGAAATTCAATAGCAAAAACCGAAGAAAAACTCGAAAGGCTTTGGAACGCCGGCTACCTGAAAGCCATGGCCGGCAATTTTCTTTTGTTTTTCTCATTCTATCTGCTGACACCACTCCTGCCAATCTATCTCGACGAGCAGTTCAATGCCGACAAAGACACAATCGGTCTGGTTTTGTCAGGCTATGTAATTGCCGCGCTTCTGGTCAGACCTTTCAGCGGCTTCATTGTCGACACATTCAACCGCAAGAAGGTGCTCATGGTGTGCTTCTTCTTTTTCTTCATTCTTTTTGCCGGTTATGTCGGCGCAGGAACTCTGCTTATGTTTGCCCTGATACGCACCATCCACGGCCTGCCCTTCGGAGCTGTGACTGTTGCCAACAGCACAGTGGCTATGGATGTTCTGCCTTCATCACGCCGCAACGAGGGAATAGGCTACTACGGTCTGAGCAATAATCTCGCCATGGCCGTATCACCCACAATCGGCATATTCATCTATCATGCCACCGGTAGTTTCCAGCTATTGTTCTGGCTGGCATTCGCTCTTGCCATGATCGGATTCGCATGTGTCAGCACAATAAAAATACAACCACGCCTGCGCGTTAAGAAAAAACTACCTGTCAGTTTCGACCGTTTTTTCCTGACACGCGCCTGGATGCTTGCTGTAAACATAATGTTCTTCGGACTCTGCTGGGGTGTGATGTCGAACTACGTAGCCCTCTACGGTAAACAGCAGTTGGGTATTACCGACGGCACCGGGCTGTTTTTCGCATTGCTGTCGCTTGGCCTTGTCGCCGCACGTCTGCATGGCGGGAAAGCTTTGCGAAACGGAAAAATAGTGGAAAGCTGCATAATGGGAACATTGATTTCATCGGCCGGTTACGTTCTGTTTGCAGCTGTTCCGGCACCATGGTCGTTCTACGTGTCGGCTCTTCTTATAGGACTCGGCAACGGCCACATGTATCCTGCATTTCTGAACATGTTTGTCGGAGTAGCCCGCAACGACCAACGGGGCACAGCCAATTCGTCGATACTCACCTCGTGGGATTTAGGAATGGGACTCGGCATCGTTCTGGGCGGTGTTCTGTCGCAATTCGCAGGCTTCACTGCGGCTTTTGCCGCCACGGCTCTGATGCAGATTGCCGGAACTGTAATGTTTATGGTGGCTACTAAGAAATTTTTTCTGAGCCGGCAACTCAAAAATCAATAATCCACGACTCCTCATGGGCACAAATCCAAAACGCGAACAAGTTTTCAGGTTCAAACAGTTTTCTGTCGAGAACTCCTTGGCTGCAATGAAAGTAGGCACCGATGGAGTGCTTCTCGGAGCATGGACCGACACAAACGGTTGCGATACTGCGCTCGATGTAGGCACCGGATGCGGTCTGATTTCACTGATGCTGGCACAACGCAATCCCTCGCTATCGATCACCGGCATAGATATAGTGGACGAAGCAGTTGCTGAGGCATCGAAAAATTTCCATGCATCGCCGTGGGGCGACAGACTCCGGGCAGAAGTAATCGACTTCAACATATTGGCCGGGGATGTCAGCAAATCGTTCGACCTCATCGTCAGCAATCCACCTTTTTATCTGACCGACATTCATTCGCCGGACAAAATGCGCACAGCCGCTCGCCACGGACACAACCTGACACCGCTTACACTCATTGAGGGTTGTAAGAACGGTGTGCTCGCCACACGCGGCCGGCTGTGTATGATAACACCGGCCGAGCAAGCGGATGAAATTGAATTCCGCGCCGCTCTCGCGGGGCTATACGTAGCACGTCGCACCGATGTTCACACAAAAGCCCAGGCGCCCGCACGGCGTATACTGTGGGACATCAGGAAAGGCGTCGGAAAAACCATTTCCGACACCCTTCTGATCGGTTCGGACACTTACACAAGCCTAACTTCTCCTTTCTACCTTCATTGACCACCGCCGACAGAAACGGCCGTAAACAGCTATAAGGGCTTTTTATAATTTATTTATGCGGCAATTTACGTCGAGTTCATTATCTTTGTGATATGAAACAGATATTACATATACTCACAATAGCGCTGCTAATAGCCGTTTGCCCGGCTCTGCAGCTTTCGGCAGCACCTCAACATGCCACCGGCGAAGCCGATACTTTAGACTTGAAGATGCCCGAAACACCGTTTGAATACCCTATAGCACCCGATTCGATGCGAACTCTACAGGATCGCACATCATACGTGATGCTACGTTTCTGGGACAAGGCCGACATGAAAAAAATTCTTGCCGACACGGCGAAATTCAACAAAGCATTCCACGACTTTGTGTCGTTCGTGCCCTACTCTCACCCCGACAGCATAAAACGGTCGGTTGCTATTCTCGTCGACAAACTCGGCGGCAAGCCGGAAAACCTGCTTCGGATGGCCTCGCGCGCCGAAGCCGAGATGTATGGTTCGAATGCCGATTTCTGGAGCGAAACAGGCTATATGATGTTTCTTCGACCGGTGTTGAGCAACAAGAAAGTCAAGCCAAAGAACAAAGAATATTATCTGGCTCAAATCAAACTGCTGAATTCATCGCAAGTGGGTTCGACATTTCCAGAGCTTACTTACAAGACACGCCACGACGCATCGCACAGCCTGGCCGACTATGACGCGGAGTACAAATACGTTATCTTCCAGCCGTCAGACTGCTCCGATTGCTCATTCACACGCCTACGTCTGGAAGCCGACGGCGCCACATCTGCGCTTGTTGAAAACGGACGCCTTAAGATTTTCATCATAGCTCCGGAAAAAGTTGACGCCACATGGAAAGCCGAAATGGAACGCTACCCATATAACTGGGAAATAGGTTACTCGCCCGAATCAACCAATCTGGTTGACTTGCGTGTGTTGCCGCGCACCTATGTCCTCGACCGCAACAATCATATAGTTGCCCGCGATGTGAACATCGACCAGATACTGTCACTTTCCACAGCCATTTACAACACTCCGGAAGATACCGGCACAAAACAGTAAAGTTATGAGAAGATTTTTTGAAAACATGTTTTTGACCATCACCGGTTACACCTACACCAACATGGCGAGGTTGTTCATCCGCCTGTTCGTAGGAATAATGCTGCTGCAATTCGGTATACGACACCTGATCAACTACCACACCATGGCTCCGACTTTTCCTTGCGTTATGGGTATGGGTCACGAGCTGTCGCTGGGAGTAATGATTGCAATCGAACTCGTCTGTTCACTGCTGATTATGGCCGGTTTTATGACACGACTGGCAACCATACCGCCTATTATTGCAATGATCATTGCCGAACACTACATTCTCAATAACCTGTTGCCTGACACTGTTATTTATTCCATTTCGAGCACCCAGCCCGGCTACCTGCCCCTGATGTTCATCGGAATCTACCTGTTCATTCTTTTGGCCGGTCCGGGCAAGATATCGCTCGACTATTTTATATCGCTCTACATAGTTTCCACTCGTGGCAAAGACCAGTCGGAAACCGAAGAGCTTGAGGAAGTATAACCAACAAATCAGCAACACACCGACAAACGAAAAAAAATGAAAATAGCGGTTCTTATATCGGGAGGCGTAGACAGTGCGGTGGTCGTGCACAGGCTTAAAGAAGCCGGTCACGACCTTCATCTGTTTTACATCCGCATCGGCATGGAAGGCACCGACATTCATGGCGGCGACTGCGCGGCCGAGGAAGACATTGAGATGTGCACTTTCATCGCGCGCAAATACGGCTTGCCGCTCGAAGTTGTTTCGCTGCACAACGAATACTGGGAGCATGTAATGGAATATGCCTTGTCGACAATACGCAAAGGCTTGACACCGAATCCGGACATGATGTGCAACAAGATGATCAAGTTCGGATTTTTCGAGCAGCGCTGGGGGCACGAATTCGATCGGACGGCAACCGGTCACTATGCCTCAACCGACATTATAGGCGACCGAGTTTACCTGGCCACAGCCGTCGACCCAGTAAAAGATCAAACCGACTTTCTGGCGCAGATCACCTACGACCAACTCAAACACCTGATGTTCCCCATTGGCGACATGCCCAAAGCACAGGTGCGTGAAACCGCTATAAAAGTGAAAATGCCAAATGCAATGCGCAAAGACTCGCAGGGAATCTGTTTTCTTGGCAAAATCAACTACAACGACTTTATCAAACGACATCTCGGCACACACAAGGGTCCGATTATCGAACTCGAAACCGGACGCAAAGTTGGCGAACACAACGGATTCTGGTTCCACACTATCGGGCAGCGCAAAGGCCTCGGTCTAAGTGGCGGACCTTGGTATGTTGTCAAGAAAAATGTTCACGACAACGTTGTTTACGTCAGCCAGGGCTACGGCACCGCCCAACAGTATGGCAAGACATTGCATCTGGGCGAAATGCATTTCATATCCGGAAACCCCTGGGAAGACGGATGCACACGACGACGTATCACATTCAAGAACCGGCATATGCCGGAATTCATTCCGGCCGTGATCACCCGCCTCGACGACGAAGGAGAATATCTGGTTGAGTCAGAAACCCCGGTACAAGGAATTGCCCCGGGCCAATTCGGTGTGATCTACGACGAACGGTCGCATCTTTGCTATGGTAGCGGTGTGATCACCGGACAAAACGTAATTTTATAAAAAAGAGTAACATGGACGACGAACGAATCAGACTGAAAGTACTCGGCATATCGTACAGCCAGATTCAGTCAGGGGCCTACGCACTGATACTCTCGCAAGTCGGCGGCCCATATAAAATACCGGTAGTAATAGGTGCTCCGGAAGCACAGTCGATTGCCATACGGATGGAAAAAATCATACCTCCGCGTCCGATGACACACGATCTGTTTGTCAGCTTTGCACATGCATTCGGAGTTAAACTCAAAGAGGTGTTCATATACAAATTCGAAGACGGTATTTTTTCATCGGAACTGACATTCTCCGACGGCGAACGGACAGTGGTTCTTGACGCACGCACATCCGACGCCATATCGCTTGCCATGCGAACCAACGCGCCTATCTTCACAACACGAGCAATTGTCGACGAAACCGGATTCATCATGGAGGAAAGCCAAGCTAATTCAGATAGCGACGAAGAAGACCACGACGAAGAAACAAATCAGGCCGAAGAGGATTCGACCGGTTTCAATCATGATCCGAAGCCGGAGAACTACACTGTCGAAGAACTTGAGCGGACTCTGAAAAAACTGATCGAAGCCGAAAACTACGAGGAAGCTGCTCGTATAAGCATGATTCTTAAACAGAAACGAGGAGAATAACCATTAAATAATCATCATTTCCAAAATCAAGAATATGAATGCCATAAAATCGCGACTCGGACTACTGTGTTTCATGCAGTTTGCCGTATGGGGAAGCTATCTGGTGTGTCTTGGGCAGTATTTGAGCGGAGCAGGGCTCAGCTCTGACATATCGCTTTTCTACTCCGTGCAGGGATTTGTGTCAATTTTCATGCCGGCCATAACGGGTGTTATCGCTGACCGCTGGGTTCCAGCACAGCGGATGCTCGGCCTTTGCCATCTGCTTGCAGCGGCATTTATGTTTGCAGCGTGGATGTACGCTCAAAGTCATGTCCAGCTTGAATTCGGACCATTTTTCTGCCTGTACACTCTTAGCGTGGCATTTTATATGCCGACAATCGCACTGACTAATTCTGTTTCGTTCTCTGTTCTCAAATCATCAGGACTTGACACAGTGAAAGATTTCCCTCCGATACGCGTACTTGGCACTGTTGGGTTCATAGCTGCTATGTGGTTTGTGAACTGTGCATATTTCTCCGACGGCTCAATTGGTTTCACTTTATCCGATTCAAATCCGGCGGCTGCACAGCGATTTCAATACACCTCAGCCCAGCTGCTTGTATGTGCCGTGCTCGGGCTGATGCTTGCGCTGTATACACTGACCCTGCCCAATGTACCCGTTAACAAATCGGAGCGACAAAACAAATCGTGGTCGCAGACACTTGGACTGGATGCGTTCCAGCTGTTCCGCGACTCGCGCATGTTTATTTTCTTCACCTTCTCGCTCCTTCTGGGCGTTGCTCTGCAGATCACCAACGGCTTTGCCGCACCATTCATATCGAGCTTCAAAGGTTCGCCTGAGTTTGCCGACACTTTCGGAGCCAATAACGCCACGTTTTTAACTTCAATCTCGCAGATATCGGAAGCATTCTGCATACTGCTCATTCCGTTCTGCCTGCACAAATTCGGCATCAAGAAAGTTATGCTGATGGCAATGGTTGCATGGGTGTTCCGGTTCGGATTTTTCGCCATAGGCAATCCAGGGTCAGGCGTATGGCTGCTTATACTTTCCATGATTGTCTACGGCGTAGCATTTGACTTTTTCAATGTTTCCGGTGCGCTCTTTGTCGAACAGGAAACCCACAATTCTGTCAAGGCATCGGCACAGGGACTGTTTATGTTGATGACCAACGGTCTGGGTGCATCGATCGGCATGCTTTTGGCTGGCGCCGTAGTGAACCACTTCGTTCAAGTCGATGCCAATGGATTCATGGTAGGCAACTGGAGCGCGGCATGGGGCATATTCGCATTGTATGCAGCTGTCGTAGCAGTGATGTTCCAGATTTTGTTCAAGTACAAGCACAAAACGGCATGATACAGTACTACGCGCCGGAAATAGCCACATCGCTTATTCTGCCTGACGACGAAGCGCGCCATTGTCTGCGGGTGCTTCGCACGGCGGCAGGCGAATATGTGAGCGTTGTCGACGGACAAGGTCACCGCTACACATGCCGACTGCTCAGCACCGATCCGCGCAAAGCAACCGTTGAGATTGTAGGCGTCGAAGATGTTCCACGCGTGTGGGCCGCTCCGCTGACCGTTGCCGTTGCTCCGACAAAAAATGCCGACCGAATTGAATGGCTCGTTGAAAAACTGACAGAAATGGGTGTCGACCGGATAGTGCCGCTTCTGTGCCGCCATTCGGAACGCAAAAACGTAAACACTGATCGACTTGAACGTATAGCCGTGTCGGCCATGAAACAATCACTTAAAGCAGTCGTTCCGGAAATATCTCCTCTGACTCCAATCGGTGAGTTTATCGCCAATTGCGACGCACGGCAGAAATTTGTGGGCTACTGCGCCGATGATATTGAACGTAGGCTACTCGCCCTTGAACTTCAGAAAGCACAATCGACCGCACTGATGATTGGTCCGGAAGGAGATTTTTCGCCCGAAGAAGTGCGCATGGCGTTCGAACACGGATTCATACCCGTCAGCCTTGGCGATGCCCGACTTCGCACAGAAACAGCCGCATTGGCCGCGGCACAAACTTTTCACGTAATAAACATGCTATAACATGCTTCAATACTTACAATCGTCGTCTACCGGCAACTTTTTCCTCCTTGCCGGCCCATGTGTAATCGAGGGGGAGGAAATGGCTCTCGACATTGCCGAATTTGCCTGTGAGGTGACTAACCGACTGAATATACCTTATGTTTTCAAAGGATCGTACAAAAAAGCCAATCGTTCGCGTATCGACTCATTCACCGGCATCGGCGACGAAAAAGCACTCAAGATTCTTCGCAAGGTAAAAGAAACATTCAACATACCCGTTGTAACCGACATCCACACCGAACAGGAGGCAGCCATAGCAGCCGAGTATGTCGACATTCTACAGATTCCGGCATTCCTGTGCCGACAAACCGACCTACTTGTGGCAGCTGCCCGTACAGGCCGTATGGTTAACATCAAAAAAGGTCAGTTTCTGTCGCCAGAAGCAATGCTCCATGCTGTCAACAAAGTGCGCGACGCAGGTAACAACCAAGTGGCAGTGACAGAGCGCGGTACCACATTCGGCTATCAGGATCTGATTGTAGACTATCGCGGCATCCCGACAATGAAACAGTTCGGAGCACCGGTTATTCTTGATGTAACTCACTCGCTGCAACAACCCAATCAGATGTCGGGTGTCACCGGAGGCCGACCGGATCTGATCGACACTGTGGCATCGGCAGGCATTGCAGCCGGAGCCGACGGGCTGTTCATTGAAACACACCGCAACCCGGCCGTTGCCAAAAGCGACGGAGCAAATATGCTGAAACTTGAAAAGCTGCCCGCACTGCTTGAAAAACTCACCGCATTGCGGATGGTTGTCAATAAATTCTAATTAGCACAATGAAAACATCGGTTGACAAAGCCGGCGCCATGACGCCTCCCTACAAAGTTCTCTTCGTGTGCCTCGGAAATATTTGCCGTTCGCCGGCAGCAGAAGGAATAATGCAGTCGATTGTCGACAGCGAAGGCCGTAGCGGAGAGTGGCAGATCGATTCGGCCGGAATGTATGCCGGACATGCCGGACAGCTACCCGACCAACGTATGAGGGTGCATGCGCGCCGCCGCGGCTACGAACTGACACACCGCGCACGCCCTGTGACAGAAGCCGATTTTGCAAACTATCAGCTTATTGTCGCTATGGACGACGGTAACTTCCATGCTCTCCGTCGTATGGCGCCAACGCTCGTCGAGGAAGCAAAAATTGTACCGATGATTCACTTTGTGCGCATGGCAACGCGCTACGATCATATTCCGGATCCATACTACGAAGGTTCGGAAGGATTCGAACTGGTACTCGATCTTCTTGAAGACGGTTGTAGGAACTTATACAACGCCATAACATCCGGAGAAGGAGCATGAAGGCGGCTAACGGTAGTACGACGATAGCCGGACTCGGTACGGAACCGATAGGGAGTTTGTTGTGGCAGTACAGCCTACCGGCAGTTGTAGGAGTGGTTGTAATGTCGCTCTACAATGTGATGGATCGCATTTTCATCGGACGTGGTGTTGGAGCTGATGCCATAGCGGGTCTGGCAGTGACATTTCCGGTCATGAATCTGAGTGCGGCGATTGGACTGCTCGTCGGAACAGGAGCTGCTGCCCGTATTTCAATTCTGCTTGGTTTGGGAAATCACGACGAAGCCAACCGCGTGCTCGGCAATTCAGTGGTGCTGATTCTAATCAACGCGGTTGTATATCTCTCGTTATTTGCTATTTATATCGATCCGATACTAATGCTGTTCGGTGCGTCGGAAGTAACGCTTCCATACGCACGCGATTTCATGCTTTACATTTTGCCCGGTATGCTGATAATGAACATGATGTATGGGCTCAACAACGTGATGCGCGCTTCTGGCTACCCTCGCCTGGCTATGTATACGATGCTTATCGGCGCCGGCGTGAACCTTGTTCTGGGACCACTATTTATTTTCGGTTTTGACTTGGGAATAAAAGGAGCCGCCATTGCCACAGACCTTTCGATGTCGGTCGGACTGGTGTTTGTCTGGCTACATTTTTGTAAACCGGATTCAGTTGTCCACTTCCAACGTGGTATTTACCGGTTGAAATGGAGCATTGTCACCTCAGTTGTAGCCATCGGTGCAGCACCGAGTCTGGTCAATTTCACAGCTTGTGCCACTAACGCTATGGTCAACAATCTGCTATGGCGCTATGGAGGCGACATTGCAGTTGGTGCAGTTGGAATATTCACAACCTACACAGGTTTATTGTGTATGATTGTTGTCGGTGTGTGTCAGGGCGTTCAGCCGATACTCGGCTTCAACTACGGTGCGGGGCAATACGAACGTCTGCGCAGAGCTTTCCGGCTGGCTGCGTGTGTTGGAGTTGCAATTACCACATTCGGTGCCATTATTGCAGAATCGTTTCCGAGCTACATTGCCATGGCTTTCACTTCCGATGCTGAACTGATCGAAGTCACCCGACATGCATTCAGAGTATCGACATTGGCTTTCTGGTTCATCGGATTCCAGATCGTTGCCACAACTTTATTTCAGTCGCTGGGTATGGCCGGCAAAAGCATTTTCGTATCACTGGTACGGCAGGTTATTTTCTTTGTGCCTATGCTATGCATTCTGCCGCCAATCTACGGCCTTGACGGAGTTTGGCTGTCATTTCCGACATCGGATCTTTTCGCCATTGCTACGGTTGTAGGAATGGTATGGTACCAGATGCGACGACTCGGACGAATGACGGTTAATTCGTCGACTTCGGCTGATTGACAACCCAGGCATAAAGTTTGTCGGAAGGGCGGATCTTCGCAGGAACAGGCATCGAGAACCGGTCGCCTTTCTTAACGGAATCGACCGGCTTCAGATCAAGGCGCAGTTCTTCGGCACGGCAAATAATGGCTCCCGTTGTCGGACCTGTGATCACCACTTCGTCGCCTATGTTCAAACTTCCACTTTCCATCTGAAATTCGCCAACACCGAGTTTCGAGAAGTAACGGATGCCTTTGGCACGATACTCCTTTGTTCGGGTTGCCGACGAACCGTATTTTGAGCTCCATTCGCCAAGCGGTTGTCCAAGATAATAGCCATTCCAGAATCCACGGTTGAAAATTTTGTTAAGCTCTGTGTCCCATCGTTCAATGGCCTCGTCGTTGAATGTGCCGTTGCAGATTGCTGCAAGGGCTTCCGAATAGCATCCGACAGCAAGTTTAACATACTCCGGACCTCGCGCACGACCTTCGATTTTGAACACTGTCACACCGGCATCGACCATTTTGTTGAGAAAATGAATTGTCTTGAGATCTTTTGGCGACATGATGTATTGGTTTTCAATGTCGAGTTCCTGGCCTGTTTCGCGATCGCGCACTGTGTAGGAACGACGGCAAATCTGTGTACATGCCCCCCGGTTTGCGCTCGAATTCATTTGATGCAGGCTCAGATAACATTTACCGGAAACAGCCATGCATAGCGCTCCGTGGCAGAACATTTCTATGCGCACCAGTTCTCCTTTCGGTCCCCGGATGTCATTGTCGCGGATGCCACGGCTAATAGCTGCAACTTGCTCCATGTTCAGTTCACGAGCGAGAACCACCACGTCGGCCCACTGTGCATAAAACCTGACGGCCTCCAGATTGGTGATGTTGCATTGTGTGCTGATGTGCACCTCAACGCCTCGGCTTCTGGCGTAAGTGATAGCCGCGATATCGCTTGCTATGATTGCCGTTATTCCGGCCTGAGCGGCAGTGTCGATAATGGTGTGACACAACTCGATGTCTGTGTCGTAGATAATTGTATTGACAGTCAGATATGTGTTGACACCGCGTGCCGAACAAATTTCGGCAATGCGGCAAAGGTCGTCAGCCGTGAAATTGACCGACGAGCGTGCGCGCATATTCAACCCTTCTATGCCGAAATATACAGCATCGGCGCCCGCATCGAGCGCAGCATATAGCGATTCATAGCTCCCTACGGGCGCCATGATTTCAAAATCAGAACGTTTCATACCGCAAAATTACAATTAACCGCCGACACAACAAAATCTCGTTTCTATGCCGGTATAAGATTCGACATGAAATGGTTGAATGAATTACATTTAGGCAGAGATAACAGCATTTCGAAATCAGTTTTGTCGAGCCGACCCATAATGGAATTAACCTCGGATAAATGTTTATCATAGCCCCGGCCTATACTTTTATATATTCTATCGAGAAGATTTACCGGATGGTATTCATTGGTTTCTACATCGGCATCAAGATCAAAGCCAAAAGCATCTCTTAAATAGTCTTGTGTAAGTTTTGGATTAACTTTTTCCAAAAACCAACCCATACCGAGAAACCAAGCCTCAACCTCCATAATGGCGAAGTTAATGAAAACGAAGTCGGCGAGATTTTTCTGTTTAATCTTAGTTTGCGCTCCCTCGATAAATCTTGCGTTTAATTCAGATGTAATAGTTCTCGTTTTGTGCGATCTATAGGCCATTTCATGATAATTGTCGCAAAACATATCGCGCAGAGCTACAATGCGCGAGAATCCTAAATTGATATGTCGATTAGCGTTTTTGATAGCCTTACTCAATACACTTGAGTCATTTCCTACATTAAAAATATAGTATGTGTAAGTAGCTTCCGAAGCTCCTTCAAAACGATAATCAGTTTCATTACCCGGTGGCTCTTCTCCAAATAAATTATAGCATCTCAGAGCGAATTTAGCGGGGTCGTATTGAAACCACTTACATAATAGTTCTCGAACAAATATAAGCTCAGCCTGTCCTTCGACATATACTGCAATTTTCATAACTTACAGTTTTAAAACGCTTCATAGACGGCTAAAGGCGTCCGATGTAAAGAAATCAAAATTATCAAGACCTGAAAACTTGAAATCATCAAATATTTCAGGTGCCGATGCCGATGTAATTGATTTTACCCTATGTCCAACTCTCTTCAAAATATTCCATTTATCAATATCAACGATATTCATCATATACTCCTCGTTGGTAGTTGCTATGAACTGGATATTATTCTTTTCGCATGTCGCGAACAACAGTTTACCTAATTTGGTGGCTCTTTCATAGTCCAATCCTTCGCCAAGATCATCAATCGCCACAAGAGCCGGAAATCCGGAATCAATGATTGACTCTATGAAAATAAACATCAGAATGGTACGCTGCATTCCGTTCGACATTTCGTCAAGAAACAGGAACGGCAAAACTTTTTCTTCTTGAAAAAGAATATGCTTGATTTCTGCTTTATCTGGAGCAATATCGAAAACATTATTAAATGTATCCATTCTTGTCAACGGGAAACCTACTGCGTTAGCCATTTTTACGACATTCTGCTTCATTTCATCGTTAAAGCTTGAAACTATTTCGTATAATTGCTCGCGCGATGGTTTAGACGTATCTATAAAACTCCTTATGATTGTCTGATTACTCCATTTAATTATATCTTCAATATCGGGCAAAGTGGATGTATCCCGGCGGACATGAAGCAAGAGTTTATCGGCAGGCGGATTAGCTTCCTCTCCGTAGATTGTTGCACGGATATTATTTCTCACAATAATATCCTCTCCATTAACAGTAAGAATTTCTCTTACAACCTCTTTCCGCGAGAGTTTTATCGATAATTTTAATTCATCTTCATTCCTGCGAAATACAAGTTCTGTATCACATTCTTCAATTCGATCAATATCAATTTTCTGAGCCAACAACGATATAACCTCAAACAATGCGTCTAATGAACGTGTCTTTCCTGATGAGTTCTTTCCGACTATCAGGTTTGTCATACCTAATGTTAAGGGCTCAAGAAACCAGTTGCCTGATGAATATTTGAATGATTCTAAAATCATGTTATATCATTTTTTTGCAAACTTAGCAAAAAAAGTTGACAGTATGTATATTTTATTAGCAAATAACAATTTAGCTTCAACTATTTTGCGGGCGTAAGGAGATAGTCGTTGATGATTTGCCGGAGGGTTTCAATGGGCTGGAGGCCTACGACAGCATTAATGCGAGTGCCTTCGGGTGATATAAAGACAAGCATTGGAATGGACTGAGCTCGGAAAGCCATAGCTGTCATGGGATTGTCGTCGACATTAACTTTGTAGAAATCGACTCGTCCGGCGTATTCCTGAGCAAGCTGTTCGACAACAGGGGCAAGGCGTCGACACGGGCCACACCATGGAGCCCATAGGTCGATCACAACGGGAAGTTCCGATTTCACCACCGGAGGCGACACCATGAAGTCGAGAATCTGCGAAGTAACGATGCTGTCAGTGGCGACACGCACTTCTCCTTTGTCTGCCGCCGATGCCTGGAAAGTTGTGAAGAGTGCAAAAAATGCAAAAAATGCAGTAAACAGTTTTTTCATATCTAATCAATTATCAAGTTATCAATCGAGCATCAGGCTCATGAACGGCCTTACGCTTGGAAAATCGAGAATATCGGCAGTCACTTTGTTGCCAAATACAATGGATGCGAATACTTCGGGCGTAATATCGTAATCGAGTCGGCCAGAGTATTGCTCATGAGGGAAATCTGTCACTTTACCGTCTTTTACACGGAAAACACGGTTATTCTCAGCAATTATAGGGTCGGTAATCTTTATTGTGATGTTGAGTTTCGGATGAGCCGTGGCTATTGCTGTCAAACAGAGCATCACGTTTGTAATACGGGCCATTCCTCTGGGTCTTAGCTCAAGCGGCCGGTCGCCATAGTATGCCAGGACACGCATCGACATACCCTCGAAGCTACGAAGTACTATGCCGAGCACCGCATTTTCGGCATCGTCATCCTCGGCAAGCATATCTGTCACGACAATCTGCCCGCTGTCTGGTACGGCAAATGCCATAGCACGAATTTCGCCGTCGGGCGACTCGACAGCAGCTGACACACCTCCGCACAGGGCATTGTCAAGTAATATCTGGCTATACTGGCGGCGTGAATGCTGTATCGTGCTTGGACGCTTGTGCATCATGCGATTGAAAAAGTCGTAGGCTCGGTCGGTATCAAGTTCTGCCACCGGGTTGTAAACACCTTCGTGGCTGAACGGATGCACATCAGTGTAGGAACACAGGCGCGTGTAAAAAGCCGGACAGAAACCAAAGTTTCTGTAGTAGGCATATAAATAGCTATGTGCCGGTATGAGGCAACACAACAGAGCTCCCTCGCGGTAGCAACGGTTGAGAGCGCTGCGTATGAGTTCCGACATTATTCCTTGCATACGGAACCGCGGCATTGTAGCTGCGCCACAAATATAGTTGGCCGGCAACTCAACACCATGGAAATTTATGGCAAAGGGTTGCAACAACAATGAGCTGACTGTTTTTCCGTCGACGTCCGACACCATGACATGCGCCGGATCGTAGACCTGCGAGAAAAACATGTCCATATACTCAGCGGAATCGTCGAAACACTCCTTCCAGATTTTTTTTACAGCTGATTTTGTATCCATAAGCAATCGGTGAGAACCTGTGCTGATGTCAGGTTCTCACCGGTTATAACATTTTTGTAAGGCGTATTGTTCCGAAATTACTGATGCATCGGACGCAGCAGGTCGTTGACTGTCTTAACAGGATTGAATGTTGAGATTGGAACCTCGACAAAGACTGTGTTCCACTGGCTCATCGCACCGTTCCACAGACCGGGCAGTTCGAGTGCACGAAGCTCACGGCCATTTTTCGATTTTTCGGAAATAAAACCTGTGTCAGGATCGACAAAATCCGGGAGATTAAATTTTTTGCCGTCGATGTCCTTGATGTAACAAACCAGATCGACCGGATTGAAATGAGTGGCTTTTGCAACCATGGCTTTATAGTCGGCATTAGCTGGATCGATCTGCGAACCTTCGAGGATCTGCGGTGATGTGCTGCCGTCGGGGTTGTAGGCGATATACGGACCACCGCCGGGCTCTCCCTCGTTACGAACCATTCCGCAAACACGCAGCGGGCGCGCAAGTTTACGACGTATGTAAAGAACCAGATCGGCATCTTCAAGTTCTTTCAGTTTTTCGTCGCGGATGTTCAGAATGTTGTGTAGGAACGCTATCATCTGGCGCACCTGATCCATAGTGTAGCTGCCTGAGTCGATCAGACGGATATATTCTTCAATGCGGTCGTGCACTTCGATCAGATAGCCGGCAATCACTTCTTTGTAGAGCACTGTATCGGCGCGTTTGTTGTCGGGCACAACATTGTCGATGTTTTTAATGAATACCACAGCCGAATCGATGTCGTTCAGGTTCTCGATCAGGGCACCATGTCCTCCGGGGCGGAACAGCAGCGAGCCGTCATCCTGACGGAAAGGTGTATTGTCTGCATTTGCGGCAACAGTGTCGGTCGACGATTTCTGTTCCGACAGACTTATGTTGTATTTCACTCCAAGACGCTTTTCAAGTGCAGGAACAACATCAGCTATGCGTTTTTCAAACAGAGCCCTATGTTCAGGCGAAACTGTGAAGTGCAGATTGACAACACCGTTGTTGTCGGCAGCCGTCTGTGCACCTTCAACCAGATGTTCTTCGAGAGGAGTGCGCGGCCCGTCGGGATAGCTGTGGAATAATAACAACCCCTTAGGTAACTGTCCGTAGTTCAAACCCTCTGGACGAAGCAATGCGGCAACAACGTCTTTTCCGCGCGATTGGGCAAGCAGCGCGGGAATATTTTTACCATACATTTTTTCGCATACGTTGTCAAGTTCAGCATAGAAAGGCATTCGCTCCAGACCGGCTATGAATTTTTCAACATCAGATCCGGGCTTAGGTTGTTCTTCATCGCCATCGACAAAAGCAAAAAGCGATTTGAACATGCGTGATGCCGCTCCGGATGCAGGCACGAACTTATATGTCTGTCCACCGTCGTTGCGGAACTTTTTCCAACGTTCAATTGCTTGTTTCTGTTCTTCGGGTGTAAGTTTCTTAATTCCTTCTCCCACACGAGCCGAATCGACAATGCGTAGAAACGGAAAGCCTGTCTGAAAACGTTTAAGCTGGGCCTCAAAAACTTCAGGTCTGATGCCCTTTGCCTGGAGCTGGTTTAAATCGGAAGTGTTCATTGTTATATGGTATAGAATTGTGATGATTATTTAACGTCCCATGCGTTTTAACAGATTATAGCTCGGCACGATTCCAAGCTCACCGGCTTTCGACAAATCGGCGACTCCGGCTTCCTTATTGCCAAGTTTCATGTAAACGTAGCCTCGGTTATAGTATGCTTCGCCTAAATCGGGTTTCGCCTCGATCGCCTTCGTATAGGCACTTAGCGCAGAGGTCATGTCGCCCGATTCAACGGCAAGATTTCCACGATTGAAATAGACAAACGCCATACGTGGCGACAACTCGGCTACTTTATCAAGGTCGGACATGATTTCAGCCCGAATCATCCTTGCGTCGGTAGCTACGGGAGCTCCCCCCTGAGCCGAATGTTTATCGGAAATAGCCAGATCGGCTGCGGCCTGCTGGTGGCGGGCAACAGCTCGCATAAAATATGCCATCGTGAAATCCGGCGTCAACTCAATCGCCTTGTCAAGATCGGCCAATGCTGCCGAATAGTTGTGCAAGGTATAATAATCCATTGCGCGACCGAAGTAGTCAATCGCACGTGGCTTGTGCGTATCGAGGTATGAATCATAGTATTTGATCGATGAAAAATGCCTGTCGATGTCGTCCTCGTCGGTTAGTTGCGGAGCATGGTTTGTGACCATAAGCCCAAAACGTAGCATTCGGGTTGAATTAATGTCGTCAACCTCCTTAATATAGTAAGGCGATTCGCGCAGTTCGTTTGTCACCACATAGTAGCTCAGGGTGAACATCGGTTCAATCTCAATAGTTGTGTTGCGATCCTGAACCTTACCTTTAATCCCTTGTGTTTGGTATTCCTCCTTTACTGTTGCATTATCGGCAATAGTTAGCAGCGAAGAAAAACGGTTGCTGACCTGCTGCTGGGTTTCCTGGCGGCGTCCGGCAATTGATTCATCGCTCTCGGTGTCGGCATCGGCCGTCTGGGGAGTATCCGATTTCGACAGCGCCATCGAGCGATTATAGTCGCGCTCAGCCTGGCGGGTGTTACCCATCAACCGATAGGCCTCGCAACGTGCAAAATATGCGCCTGCAAAATCAGGATATTGCGCGATCACTCTGTCAAGATCCGCGACCGCGTCGGCATATTCACCTATTTCACTATAGAGAAGCGCGCGGTTAAACATCGCCTTATAATTTTCCGGGTCAAGGTTTATAACAGCCGTGAAATCGGCCACAGCCTTGTTGTTGTCGTGCACTTCGGCGCGTAGCATACCGCGGTTAAACAATGCCGGCACCGAGAATGGATCGAGCTGAATGGCATAGTCGAAATCGGCCATTGCTCCGAAATAATCGTCGAGCTTATAACGCAAAAACGCTCGGTTGACAAAGAATCCGGCAAATTGGGGCTGCAATTTAATTGCCTCGTCCATATCGGCAAGCGCCTTTTCAAAATCCTTACCGCTGTTAATTGCAACATCTGCACGAATAACATAAGCGTTTACGTTGTTTTTATTTAGCTGAAGGGCCTTTTCCACATCGGCAAGGGCAGCCGTAGTGTCGCCTTTCTGGAGATAGAGCCGTGCACGACCGACATAACCGTTGTCGTAACGTGGATGAACGCGAAGCAGTGTGTTGTAGGCTTGCTCGGCAAGATTGAAACTGTCGGTTTCTTCAAGCGCAATGGCCTTATTTAGTAAAATGCCCTTACTTTCGGGAAGCTGTGCGAGTGCTTTATCGTAGTCGGCAACAGCCTCAAGCGGACGCCCCATGTTGTGTCGGGCAACGCCTCGCACCTCATATGCACCGGTTATGAAAGGATTCAGCTCTATTGCACGCGAAGCATCAGCCTCGGCTCCACTATAATCTTCAAGCGAAATCTTTGCTATTGACCTGAAAAAATATGGTTGTGCCAAATTTGGTTTGGCCGATATCACCTGATTAAAGTATTGTATGGCCAGCACGTAGTCCTCCAGATAGAGCGAGTTCTGCCCCACGCGCATCACCTGATCGGTGTTGATTTGCGCATGTCCGGCAAAAAAAGAACAAATGCAGGCCAGCATGCATATTATGTATCTCATAAAATGAATTTCATCTTTTTGTTTATGCTCAAAGATAGGCATTATTGTTAAATTCACAAAGTCATTTCCAAAGCTATGTCGCCGAAAATTGGTTTAATTAACATATATTGCTAAATTTGCATATTACTTAAATATCGGCATTTTGCTAAATTTGCAATACATACATTAGCGACAACCTACGCATACAACATGAAAATAATCAGCACGGCACTCGCAGCTGCCATTACATTAGGAAGTTCAGCATCGGCCTCAACTCCACTGCCCATGCCAAAACCTGAGGAGTCAGTGAACCAATATCTGGTTTATCCCTATCTCGACAAACCGGCTCCCGCTCTGACTCCTGCTCCGGCAGGATATGTGCCATTTCACATGGAGCACTACGGTCGCCACGGGTCACGGTGGCAAATAGGCGAAGCCAACTACGGCTATCCCGCACGGGAACTCGCCAAAGCCCACCGCGCAGGAAAACTGACACCGCTCGGCGAAAGAATCTACCAGTTTGCCGATTCAGCAGAAAAACTCAGCCGAGGCCGCGACGGTGAACTGACTGACATCGGTGCTCTTGAACATCGCGGAATTGCCCGACGCATGCTTGTCAACTTTCCGGAAATATTCACCGACAGCACCTTGGTCGATGCTCGTTCGTCGGTGGTAGTGCGCTGCATTCTGTCGATGATGAACGAACTGAACGAGTTCAAGGCTGCCCACCCGGGGATGAGGCTTCACACCGACGCATCGTGGGCCGACATGCCATATATCGTTCCCGGAAACGACCCTGAAGCAGGAAAAATCATAGAGCATGCCCGGCAGACCGAATTGGCACAGTTGCGTCAGCGCACAATGAACAATGGCGCATATCTGCCAAAAATTTTCAACGACGTGCAATATGCCACCGACTCTCTTGACACACAGAAGCTCGCCGAAGTGCTCATCGCATTGCTTGGGGGTGCGCAAAACCATCTGGGGTGGCCTTGGATGTTGCCCGACGTATTCACCCCCGAAGAAACTTATGCCGAATGGCTGCGCGGCAATGCTTTTTGGGCTATCGAAACAATAAACATAAAAAGCAATGGCTACCACGGTCCATACCAGCGTCGCGCGACATTACGCAACATGATTGCCAGCGCCGACACAGCCATGACATCGCCTAAATTGAGTGTGAATATGCGTTTCGGCCACGACGGCATTGTACTTCCGTTAGCCGTTCTTATGGAAATCAACGACCTCGGGCAACAATTTGAATCGCTCGACGAGCTACCCGGACGATTCCACGACTACACAGTTATCCCGAAGGCGTGCAATATCCAAATGGTATTCTACCGACCTGAAGGAAGTCTGTCGGCCGACGATGTACTTGTTAAGGTGCTTCTCAACGAAAATGAAGTCCGTCTGCCTGTGAAACCGTCAAAGGCCGGATATCCCTATTACAACTGGTGTGACTTACGCAAATTCTACACCGACAAGATCGACAGATACGAACAGTCGCTCACAAAAACAGCACAACAATGAAACGTGTAATAAACCAACTTCACATACTGTTTTGCGGAGCGCTTGCGCTGTCAACAGCAACTGTAATCCACGCCTCATCGCCCCTGCCCAGTCCAAACGCTCACGAAGCAGCCGACCAATACTTACAATACCCTTGGCGAACTGTTGACCCGCCAGCACAAACACCTGCACCCGCGGGATATAAGCCATTCCACATGGAGCATTACGGACGTCATGGAGCCCGCTGGATTGTACTCGACTTTGAGTATACCCAACCGGCCCAAATCATGCAGGAAGCACACGACAAAGGGAAGCTGACACCTATTGGCGAGGAAGTGTATCGTCTGGTGGCGGATCAAAATACGCGAGGAGCGTCGCGACGCGGCGACTTAACCGAAATAGGCGCCGAAGAACACAGGGCTATAGCGCGTCGAATGGCGTCAAACTATCCTGAAATCTTTGCTGCTGGAAATCACGTAGAAGCCCGCTCGTCGGTGAAACTACGTTGTATAATGTCGATGCTCAACGAGCTGACAGAACTGAAAGCAGCACAGCCGGAGCTCGATATAAATTTCGACGCCAGTGAAGCCGACATGCACTACATGGTGCCCGAATGGAGCGACACTGCAACCAAAGTCAAACAGCAAGCTTACGAAAAATACCTTATTCCATTTCACAGCAAGCATCTTGCAGAGGGTAAATTTCTGAAAAAGCTGTTTAACGATCCTAAGTATGCCGACAGCGTTCCGCTGCAATTGCTGTCCGACCGCCTGATTGTGATGCTTGGCGCGATGCAAAGTCACCCCAATGCTCCCTGGCTTACAGAAAAGATATTCTCAGCCGATGAGATTCGCCATGCATGGCTCAAAAACAACGCAATATGGTTTTTCGAAGCCGGCAATTCTCCAATGACTAAAGGTGTTATCCCATACGAGAAAGCAGCTACGTTGCGCAACATAATAGCCAGCGCCGACACTGCCGTTCTCTCGCCCCGCAGCGGTGCGAATCTGCGTTTCGGCCACGATGGAATTGTTATAGCGTTGGCGACTCTCATGGAGTTCGACGACTTGTGGCAACCTATCGACTCGCTCGAACAGCTCGAAGGTCAATGGCACGACTACCGCTTGATACCGACTGCATGTAACATCCAGATGGTATTCTACCGGCCTGACAACGGAAGCGAACCCTCGGCCGACAATGTGATTGTGAAAATCCTGCTCAACGAAAAAGAGGTTCGGCTGCCTGTTGCACCGGCAACTGAAGGACACCCTTACTACCGCTGGACAGATTTGCGTGATTTCTATCTCAACAAACTTGACTCATTTTCTAAATCCGATATATCATGACAAACAAACACCGCTACTGTGTGATTATGTGCGGTGGCGTCGGGAGCCGGTTCTGGCCCTACAGCCGCGCAAACCGTCCGAAACAGTTCATTGACTTTTTCGGCACGGGTATTTCACTGCTGCAGATGAGCTACAAACGAGTTCTGCCGGTGGTGCCGAAAGAAAATATCATAGTCATCACCAGCCACCTGTATGTCGACCTGGTTAGGGAACAACTTCCAGAACTCGACGAATCGCAAATTCTGTTGGAACCGGCTCGCCGCAACACAGCACCTTGCATTGCATGGGGAGCCTACCATATTTTTTCGCGCGATCCGGAAGCTTCGATAATAGTAACATCAAGCGACCATTTGATTACTTGCGAGAATGTTTTCACTGAATCGATTGAAAAAGGTTTCGATTTCGTTGAAAACCACGATGCGCTTCTAACTCTCGGAATCACCCCTACCCGTCCGGAAACAGGCTACGGCTACATTCAGACCGGCGCCAAAGTTGACGACTCCGATGACATACTCAAAGTGAAAACGTTTACAGAAAAACCCGATCGTGAGCTTGCCACCGTGTTTCTTGAAAGCGGTGAGTTTGTTTGGAACTCTGGAATTTTCCTGTGGACAGCTAAATCGATCATCAATGCCCTACACGCCTATACGCCCGACATGGCCGTACTGTTTGATTCGCTGCTAACATCTGAATTTGCCGATCCGGTGGCTGAAAAGAATTTCATCGAAGAAAATTTCGCAGCATGCCCGAGCATTTCGATTGACTATGCCGTTATGGAACAGGCATCGAATGTTTATGTTGAATGTGTGAATTTCGGCTGGACCGATCTCGGAACATGGACATCGCTTTACGACAATTCGCCTAAGAATGACGATCGCAATGTCACACAAAACGGGCGCGTAATAGCCTACAATTCGACCGGCAACGTGTTTGCAGTCAATCCCGAAAAACTTGTGGTTGTAACCGGCCTAAAAGACTACGTGATTGCCGATTCAGACGATGTGCTGCTCGTTTGTCCACGCTCCGAGGAGCAACAGATACGCCACTATGTGAACGATGTGAAAATGCTGTACGGCGACAAATACATATAATATTGATAATTATAATTAACTTTGACGACCGGCGCCGGTAAACATCCTGCGCCGGTCGGATGTTATATTATAGTTAATAGAATGTATAACTAAAATTCAAGACAATGAACGAAAACCATAAATCAGGTTTTGTAAACATAGTAGGAAACCCAAACGTAGGCAAATCGACGCTGATGAACGATCTCGTCGGCGAACGCCTCAGTATCATAACTGCCAAAGCTCAGACTACCCGCCACAGAATTGTTGGCATTGTGAACACAGACGACTATCAGATTGTGTTCTCCGACACTCCAGGAGTGCTAAAACCCAACTATAAGATGCAGGAGGCAATGCGCGATTTTTCAGAAGGCGCACTGACCGATGCCGATGTGCTGCTTTACGTCACCGACGTTGTTGAAGATCCGACAAAAAATGCCGACTTCCTTGCAAAGGTTGCCAAAGAAACTGTTCCTGTTCTGTTGGTGATTAACAAAATCGACCTGCTCAAGGGTAACGAGGAACTGGATGCCATTGTTGCACGATGGAAAGAATTGCTTCCAAATGCAGAAGTGTTCCCGACTTCTGCCAAACTGCGATTCAATGTCGACGCTTTGATGAACAGAATTCTTGAGCTGCTGCCTATCGCACCACCTTATTATGGAAAAGACGCCCTGACCGACAAACCGGCCCGATTCTTCGTGACAGAGATTATCCGTGAAAAGATGCTTTTGCATCTCGACAAGGAAGTGCCGTATTCGGTTGAAGTCGTGGTTGAGCAATTCGACGAAAAAGAGGAGTCAATCCATATAATGGGCGTAATTTATGTGGAACGCGACTCACAGAAAGGTATAATTATCGGTAAAGGCGGCTCAATGCTGAAACGTATCGGCACAGAAGCACGTAAGGACATTGAAACATTCTTCGGCAAACGAGTCTATCTTGAACTGTTTGTGAAAGTTGAAAAGGACTGGCGAAACCGCGAGAATAAACTCCGTGCATTTGGCTACATGGAATAATTCAATATATATATCATAACTAAGGAAGGTGTGGCAAAATTGCAATTTGCTCGAATTGCGATTTTGCCACACCTTCCTTAATATTGAGTTTTTAAAATAAAAAATTGCATGACACCCAAAAGTTTCAGTGTTTGGATTTTGTCAATTGGAAAACAATGTGTAATTTTGTCGCGCAAAAATCAACGCAAATACAATAAACAAAAAAATAACATTCTAAAAATGATTATCGTACAAGTAAAAGAAGGCGAAAACATTGAAAAAGCTTTAAAGAAATTCAAAAGAAAATTTGAAAAGACCGGCATCGTTAAAGAAATCCGCTCACGTCAGGCATTTGAAAAGCCCAGCGTAGCCAACCGTAAGAAAATGATGAAGGCCGTTTACGTGCAGAAACTCCGTCTGGTTGAAGAATAATTCTGCCGCTACAATAATAAAACTTCGTCGGCTTTTATTTGGAAAAACCGATTGAAAGAGTTAAATTCGTAAGGCACTGTACGGGAATATAGGAAACCCGACTTCAGTTCAAACGAACCGACAGATGATTAACTCTTTCATAACATATCTTCAGTGTGAGCTGAATTATTCAGCCCACACTGTTGCTGCATACAGGCGCGACCTTGACGAATGGTCGCGCTTTGCCACATCCGGGCACCCGGAACAGCTTGATCCGATGTCGGTTACAGTATCCGATTTACGGCTTTGGGTTTCATCGTTGGCCCAACAGAAACTGTCGCCACTGACATTGCGTCGTAAAGTGCAGAGTCTGCGCGCGTTTTTCCGATATCTGATGCGTCGCCACGGAGCACAAACAAATCCTGCCGCCGACCTGACACTGGCAAAAACGCCAAAACCACTCCCCGTGTTTGTGCGTCAGGCCGAGTTGGAAAACATGTTCGAAGAAGAAACCGATCTAACCGACTTCGAACAACTGCGAAACAGGTTGATAATGCTCATGTTTTACAGCACAGGTATGCGATGTTCCGAACTCACAGGGCTTGTCACCCGAAATATTGATCTGAACCGAAGTGAACTAAAAGTGCTCGGCAAACGTAATAAAGAAAGAATAATCCCATTCGGGAACGAGCTTTCAAACATGATTACCCAATACACTGCACTACGCGCACAAACGGTTCCACAACCCGACACGACTGACGAATTTTTCGTCAGACCAAACGGATTGCCGATCTACCGCAAACTGGCCTACAACGTGGTTCATAACGCACTTGCCGGACACACCGATGCCGAACGCCGAAGTCCGCACGTTCTAAGACACTCGTGTGCCTCCGACCTGCTGAATAACGGCGCCGACCTGTTCAGCGTTCAGCAGTTGCTGGGACATCAGTCGCTTGCCACGACCCAAATCTACACGCACATTACATATCGTGAACTAAAAAATAATTATGAACTCGCGCACCCACGTGCGCATAAACAACGATGAAATCATGGAAGTAAACATTAAAGCAATCCACTTCGACGCAACTGAACGTCTGGAAGACTTCATCATTAAGAAAGTGAACCGTCTTGCACGCCACAACGAAGCCATAACCAAAGCCGAAGTAACATTAAAGGTCGTTAAGCCGGAAACTTCAATGAATAAAGAAGCGGCAATCAAGATAACAGTGCCACAGATGGACGAATTTTTTGCATCGAAGGTAGCCGACTCGTTCGAAGAAGCTGTCGATCTGTCGCTCGAAGCAATCGCCCGCCAGCTTGAAAAAGTTAAGGAGCGCTAAACCGAAAAAATATTTATTTACAGTCAAGCCCTGTTGCCCACGCGTCGACAGGGCTTTGTCGTGTTGCAAAGAATCATATTTATTGTTACCTTTGCATCTTCTCAAACGCTACTTAATAACTACAACATAATGGAACTGACTCAACTGACAGCAATTTCACCTGTCGACGGCCGTTACCGCAACAAATGTGAGCGCCTCGACGAATATTTTTCGGAATACGCACTGATACGCTACCGTGTGCGTGTAGAAGTAGAATACTTCATTGCTCTTTGCGAAATTCCACTGCCACAGCTGGCTACCGTGAATCACGATGTTTTCGAACCGTTGCGCAACATCTACAAAAACTTCAGCGTCGACGACGCCAAGAAAATAAAAGAGATTGAATCGGTCACCAACCACGACGTTAAGGCAGTTGAGTACTTCCTGAAAGAACGCTTCGATGTGCTGGGACTGGAACAGTACAAAGAATTCATACATTTCGGCCTCACATCGCAAGACATCAACAATACATCAGTGCCGATGTCGGTTAAGGAAGCTGTTGCCGATGTCTACCGCCCGATGCTTGTGAAACTGATCGACGAACTCGAATCACGTGCCCGCCAGTGGGACGAACTGCCAATGCTGGCCAAAACACACGGACAGCCTGCATCCCCCACTCGCCTTGGCAAAGAATTCATGGTGTTCGTCTATCGTCTGCGCCAGCAGCTCGCATTACTCGATGCCACCCCAATCAGTGGCAAATTCGGCGGAGCAACAGGCAATTTCAACGCCCACTTAGCAGCCTACCCCGACATTGACTGGCGCTCGTTCGCTGCAAAATTTCTGAGCGACAAACTTGGAATCGAACGGGAACAATACACCACACAAATTTCGAACTACGACAATCTCGCCGCACTGCTCGATGCGATGCGCCGCATAAACACAATCGTACTCGACCTCGACAAAGACATCTGGCAGTACATCTCCATGGAGTACTTCAAACAGACAATTAAAGCCGGCGAGGTCGGATCATCGGCAATGCCCCACAAAGTGAACCCGATCGACTTCGAAAACTCGGAAGGCAATCTCGGCATAGCTAACGCTATTCTCGACCACCTGGCAACAAAACTGCCAATATCGCGTTTGCAGC
>CAYQYL010000024.1:0-26451 GCA_964421745.1 uncultured Muribaculum sp.
CTCGAAAACACACCCGATCTAAATCTCTGGCAAGACTCGGCAACCGAACTAATTATCGAAGATAAACATGTGCGAGGCGTTGTCACACAACTCGGCGTAAGGTTTACAGCAAAAAAAGTGATTCTCACAGCCGGGACATTCCTAAACGGACTGATGCATGTCGGGCGTGCACAAGTTCCCGGCGGGCGCGTGTCCGAACCACTCTCGCACGGAATCACCGAGCAGCTCATTGCCTTAGGATTCGCAGCCGACCGCATGAAAACCGGCACACCCGTCCGCATAGACGGCCGCTCCGTGCACTGGGAGATGACCATACCGCAGTATGGCGAGGACGGATTCTACAAATTCAGCTATCTGCCCGATGTTAAGCGCACCCTGCGTCAGTTGCCATGTTACATCACATACACCAACGCAACAACCCATGAGATACTGCGTCGCGGATTACCCGATTCGCCACTCTACAACGGACAGATAAAAAGTATAGGGCCGCGCTACTGTCCAAGCATCGAAACCAAGATCGTCACCTTTGCCGACAAAAACGAACATCAGCTCTTTCTCGAACCCGAAGGAGAAACTACACAGGAATACTACCTCAACGGATTCTCTTCGTCGCTCCCGCTAAACATCCAGGTTGAAGCATTGCAGAGTGTACCGGCATTAGCCGACGTTCAGATTTACCGCCCCGGCTATGCAATCGAATACGACTTCTTCGATCCGACGCAGCTCCACCATACGCTCGAAACAAAGCTTATCAGCGGACTCTACTTTGCAGGCCAGGTAAACGGAACAACAGGCTACGAAGAAGCAGCAGGGCAGGGGCTGATGGCCGGCATCAACGCCGCTCTCGCAATACAGGGCAAACCGGAGCTTGTGCTCGGCCGCGACCAAAGCTACATCGGCGTACTCATCGACGATCTCGTCACCAAAGGAGTCGACGAGCCATACCGGATGTTCACATCACGCGCGGAATACCGCATTTTGCTCCGTCAGGACGATGCCGACATGAGGCTTACACCAATAGGCTATTCAGTCGGCCTCGCTACCGAAGAACGCTTCAGGCTAATGGAAAACAAACGCCGGCAACGCGACCGACTCATTGAATTCTGTGCAGAATTCTCAGTAAAACCAGCACTGATAAATCCGGCATTGGAGCAACTCGGCACAGCCCCGCTCAAACAGGGTGTAAAACTCCACGACCTCATAACGCGCCCGGAACTTGGCATTATGACATTGGCTCCGCACATCGAGGCACTGCAAAAAATCATAGACGAGATCGAACCGGAGCGACGCGACGAAATTGTTGAATGTGCTGAAATACTCATCAAGTATGAAGGCTACATCGAGCGCGAGCGGATGGTTGCCGAAAAAATCAAACGCCTCGAAGATGTCAGGCTTGAGGGACGCCTCGACTACAACAGCATAAAAGCTCTTTCGACCGAAGCCCGAATGAAACTCGAAAAAATCAGGCCGGTCACCGTCGCCCAGGCCTCCCGGATACCCGGCATTTCGCCCAGCGACATAAGCATACTCCTGCTTCTTCTCGGCCGATAAAACAGCACACCACGCACAGCGGTTGTTTCACGTGGAACACAAATAATTCCATATCTTTCAATTATTTAAGACCGGGGAACACAAAACAGAAAACACTAATAATTCAATACAAGAAACAATGGATTACGTTAAGTCAAAAATTCGCGACGTAGTTGATTTTCCGAAGCCGGGAATCATATTCCGCGACCTCACTACAATGTTCAAGGATGCACGGGCAATGCACACAGTAGGGTGGGAGCTTGCTCAACTTTACCGCGACAAAGGTGTTACTAAAGTTGTAGGTATTGAATCTCGCGGATTCATCGGCGGTTCAATCATGGCCTACGAAATCGGCGCTGGCTTTGTTCCGGCTCGCAAGCCCGGAAAACTTCCTGCCGACACCGTGAGCGCCTCGTTCGAGAAAGAATACGGCACAGATACAATCGAGCTACATGCCGATGCAATCACTGAAGACGACGTTGTCGTTATCCACGACGATCTTCTTGCTACAGGAGGAACTATGGCTGCCGCCTACGAACTTGTGAAATCCATGAACCCGAAGAAGGTTTATATAAATTTCATTGTTGAGCTCAGCGGATTGAACGGGCGAGCTGTGTTGCCCCCCGATGCCGAGGTCACTTCTCTGATAGTTTACTAAAAAATTAGGCTTATTAGGCTTATTGGTCTAATCGATCAATTAGCCTAAGAGGTCTAACAAGACAATGATAATCAATGTCAGTTAACGCGTGTCCAGAAAAACTGAGGGAAAAAATTTCCATTCTTCCCGACACGCCCGGATGCTATATGTATCTGGACGCGTCGGGAACGGTTATTTACGTCGGTAAGGCCGTTAACCTTAAACGACGCGTATCGTCGTATTTCAACCGCCACCACGAGTCGACGCGAACAAATATTTTAGTTCGGAACATAGCCGACATGCGCTACATAGTGGTGCCTACGGAAGAGGATGCACTCAACCTGGAGAATTCGCTGATAAAGGAGTACAAACCGCGCTACAATGTTTTATTGAAGGACGACAAATCTTATCCCTGGATTGTAGTCACGAAAGAGCATTACCCGCGTGTGTTTTTGACACGACAGCGAATAAAAGACGGCTCGAAATATTTCGGACCATACACCAACGCCGGTGTTGCTAAAGCGGTGCTGAATCTGATTCGCGAGCTTTACCCGGTTCGCACGTGCCGCCACGCAATCACTCCGGCATATATTGCGAAGGGGAAGGGTAGACTCTGTCTGGAATACCACCTTAAGAATTGTCTTGGCTGCTGCATCGGCAAAATATCGGAAGCCGACTACTCGGAAATGATCAGCCACGTGAAGCAGATTCTACGTGGTGAAACTCAGGAATTGCTCGACTACCTTCGCTCTGAAATGGAGAAACTGAGCATTGAAATGCGTTTTGAGGAGGCTCAGGCGCTGAAGGAGAAATACCAGCTGATCGAACGCTATCAGTCGAAGAGCGTGATAGTGAGCCAGACTCTCGACGACATCGATGTTTTCGGATTCGACGACGACACATCAGACATTTTCATCAACTACATGCATGTGCGCCGCGGAGCCATTGTTCGGTCCGTAACGCTCGAATACAAGCGTCGCATGGATGAAACCGTACCGCAACTGTTGAGCTATGCAATGGCTGAGATAGCTCAACGTTTCGGCGTTGAATATGACGAAGTGTTAGTTGCAGAAATGCCCGAAACGGAACTGCCCGGCGTGACGGTCACTATTCCCAAGCGAGGCGACCGAAAAAAGTTATTAGAAGTGTCGGAACATAATGCGCGTCAATACAAGATAGACTCGCTTAAGATGATGGAAAAACATAATCCTGAACAGCGAGTCCAGCGCACACTCGAACGGATGAAGCAGGATTTCCGTCTGTCAGAGCTTCCGACCCACATCGAGTGCTTCGACAACTCGAACATCCAGGGCACAAATCCAGTTGCATCGTGCGTTGTGTTCCGCAACGCCAAACCGGCCAAACGGGACTACCGACATTTTAACATCAAGACAGTCGAAGGGCCCGACGATTTCGCGTCGATGAAGGAGGTGCTGACGCGCCGCTACACGCGCCTAATGGAAGAGGGGGAGGAGCTTCCTCAACTGATAGTAGTCGATGGTGGTAAAGGACAACTCAGCGCAGCCGTGGAGGCTCTTGAGGACATGGGATTGCGCGGCACAATTGCAGTTGTCGGCATAGCCAAACGACTTGAGGAGATTTACTTTCCGGGCGACTCAGTACCGCTGTATATCGACAAAAACTCAGAATCGCTGCGGGTAGTGCAGCAACTGCGCGACGAAGCCCACCGCTTTGGAATCACTCATCATCGCGACCGTAGGAGCAAGTCGCAGACAATCAGCGAACTGGACTCAATAAAAGGCGTGGGAGAGAAGACCCGGGAAGCACTGTTGCAAAAGTTCAAAAGCGTGAAGCGGCTACGTGAGGCTACGCTCACAGACATCAGCTCAGTAACAGGACCCGCACGTGCTGAGCTGATTTACAACGCATTACACAACAATAAAGAACAAGCACAGACTGAAATCGAATGAACAGATTGTCAAAACTTTGGATGAGCTACAAGACGGATTATTCGAAGATTTTCCGTCTGGGTCTACCCATATTAGTGGGACAGCTTGGCATGATTGTCGTGGCATTTGCCGACAACATAATGGTTGGGCGCTACAGTACCGATGCTCTCGCTTCCGCCTCGTTTGTGAACAACGTCTTTAATGTCGCTATATTCGCCTGTATCGGTTTCACCTACGGCCTGACACCACTGATAGGTGCCCTGTTCAGCCAAAAGCGCAACGATACAATCGGCGCAATTGTCCGCAACGGCCTACTGGCAAACACTATTTTTTCGCTAATAGTGACTGCAATAATGACATTGCTCTATTTCAATCTGGAGCATCTTGGACAGCCTGAAGAACTGCTGCCGCTGATAAAGCCGTATTTTGTGCTGTCACTGATAGGTATATTGCCTGTTGCGATATTCAACGTGATGTCGCAATGGCTTTTCGCCATAAACCGCACCGCTATACCGATGTGGATTGTATTGATAGCCAACTGCATCAACATAGCCGGTAACTACGCGTTGATTTTCGGGCACTGGGGATTCCCTGAACTTGGACTGATGGGCGCGGGCTACAGTACGCTGACAGCACGTGTGCTCTGCCCGGCAATGGCACTTGTAGTGTTCTTTCTTTTCAAGAAATTCCGGAGCTATAGCCAAGGTTTTTGTAAGTCGACAATCAATTGGCGAACCCTTTCGCAAATCAACCGCACGTCGTGGCCTGTTTCGGTACAGATGACACTTGAATCGATATGCTTCAGTTTTTCGGCAGTCATGGCAGGTTGGATAGGGGCTGTTTCTTTGGCTTCCTACCAGATTATAGTGATCACGGGGACACTTGGATTTTGCGTTTACTACAGTATGTCGTCGGCAGTATCAGTGATTGTAGCTAATCATGCAGGTCTTTCCGATCGCGGTGGGATGCGACACTCTGCCTTCGCTGGCTACCACATAATACTGGCACTGGCAACAATTTCATCGCTTGTTTTCATATTTTTCGAACATCAGCTGATTGTTCTATTCACGGAGGACACACGGGTGATCGATCTGACAATGACTCTGATTTTCCCGCTTGTCCTTTACCAGTATGCCGACGCGACACAAATTCTGTTTGCTAATGCACTGCGTGGAACATCGAACGTGATGCCGATGCTGTGGATTGCATTTGTGAGCTATATGGTTGTCGGCATTCCGGCGGGATACCTGATCACTTTTACCTTGGGGATGGGCACCTACGGAATTATTCTTAGCTTCTCGATATGTCTGTTAATAGCAGCAGCGCTTTTCCTTTACTTCTTCCTAAGGGAAACAAGAAAAGAGCGCTAATTACAGACAGAAGAACATAAAAAATTAGACAGAAGAACAAAAGAGCAGAAGAGAAGAGATAGGTTGTTACGGCAGACAGAAGAACAAAAGGACAGAAGAGAAGAGATGGGTTGTTACGGCAGACAGGAGGACAAAAGGACAGAAGGGGATAGAAACCGGCGAGCTCGCAAGTTGACAACAGGCTGATTGAAGGACAGAAGGGGAGGTAGAGAACTTTTTGGGGGGTTAAAACGTTAAATTTGTAAAACGTTAAACTTTGGGAAGGCTGCGTGCCGCTGTGACGTCGGCTTTGCCCGTAAACGAGGGAAAATTCTATGCTAAATAAGGCAACGAAAATTGTAATGCTACAGGCTTTGGCCGTGGTGTTGGCCTCTCCGGCTCTGTCTGCACAAGAGAGTTCGCCGGCAAAGGGCACCGTGTACTCAATTGAACAGTGTCGCCAACTGGCAGTGGAGAACAACAAGCAGCTTCGCATACAGGCTGAAAAGGTTCGAGCTGCAGGCTATCAGCGGAAGGAAGCGCGTGCTGCTTATCTTCCCGCTTTGGATTTTGCAGGAGGCTACACCTACAACCAAAAGAATATTTCTGTTTTCGACAAAGATCAGCTTCTGCCAATTAAGTCGTTCGACGGTAAGGGTTATGAATTCGACTTAGTCACCGGACCTGACGGAAAACCAGTGATGGTAGACGGCAAGCCGATTCCGAAGCAAATGGCCTATCTGCCGAAGGATGCGTTGTCGTACGACATACACAATGTGTTTTTCGGAGCAGTCACTCTGACTCAGCCTATATATATGGGTGGCAAGATCGTTGCCATGAATAAAATCACACACTACGCAGAAGAGCTTGCACGAGCAATGCAGGACGACGCGGCAGAGGACGTTATTTACTCGGTCGACGCTGCTTACTGGCAAGTTGTTTCGCTGAAGGCTAAACAGAAGTTAGCGGTGCACTACGTTGCGTTGCTCGACACACTTCACCGCAATGTCGAGGCAATGGTGGAGCAGGGTGTTGCAACACGCTCCGATCTGCTTACTGTCGACGTGAAACTGAACGAAGCCAATGTCGACTTAGTGAAGGTTGACAACGGTCTGCAGCTGTCGCGAATGGCGCTTGCGCAGATATGCGGGCTGCCTGTCGACTCAGAGATGACCCTTTCAGACGAAAACCCGGAAAATGGCGCAACGCTGTCGTCAGCTGCCGATGAACCGGTTGCTACAGTCTATAACATGAATGATATCTATGCCCGACGTCCCGATCTGCGGGCACTGGAATTAGGAGTGAACATCACCAAGCAGCAAAGCAAGGTTGCGATGTCGTCGATGTTGCCTAACTTAGCCGTTGTTGGAGCTTACTCGTTCTCAAATCCGAATATGTTTAACGGTTTCAAGAAGGAATTTGCAGGAGCATTCTCTGTTGGTGCCATGCTCAAGATACCGCTCTGGCACTGGGGAAGCAACTACAACAAATACCGGGCCGCCAAGACGGAAGAAACAATCATGAAGCTTCAGGTTGAGAATGCAAAAGAGATGATTACACTACAGGTGAATCAAGCCGCATTCAAAACCCGCGAAGCCGTGAAAACTCACATACTGACCGAATCGAACCTGAAGAAAGCCAACGAGAATCTGCGTCAGGCAACGCTTGCTTTCCGCGAGGGGGTAATGACGTCAGACAAAGTCATGGAGGCACAGACAGCATGGCTTAAAGCAAACTCAGAGAATATCGACGCCGCAATCGACGAACGCCTGACACGCGTATATCTGTCGAAGGTTATCGGCACAATGGCAGACTAAATTCAGCAAACAAAAAACAACACATATTATGGAAACCTACAGTCAAGAACCCCAAACAAAAAAAGGGAGCGCGTTAACCATAACTTTAGTGGTATTAATACTGGCAGTGGCACTGCTGGCTCTGGTCGGATTTCTGTTTGTGAACCGCACCGATGAGTATCTGGAAGGACAGGCCGAAGCGACATCGCTGCGGATATCAGGCAAACTACCCGGCCGAGTTGCAGAAATCTATGTGGAAGAGGGACAGGCAGTGCACAAAGGTGACACACTGGTTCATATACATTCGTCGTTAGCCGAAGCCCGTCTGTACCAGGCCGAGGCTGTTAAACAGGCCACAGCGGCTCAAAATTCAAAGATCGACCAGGGCACACGCCCACAGATTGTTCAGGGAGCCTATGAGCTCTGGCAGCAGGCCAAGGCCGCGCGTGAGATAGCAGAGAAGACCTACAACCGCATGGAGGCTTTGTACAAGCAGGATGTTGTCAGCGCCCAGAAGCGCGACGAAGCCCAGGCCGCTTTCAGTGCAGCCAAAGCAGCCGAAAGCGCAGCCCAGAGCCAATACAATCTTGCAAAAGAGGGCGCACAGCGCCAAGACAAACAAAGTTCACTGGCAATGGTCGATGCAGCTCAGGGTTCGGTAATGGAGGTTGAGGCACTGTTACAGGACCAGTATCTGACCGCACCATGCGACGGCGAAATCGACGTGATCTATCCCCACGAAAGCGAACTTGTAGCGATGGGAGCCCCGATAATGTCGCTACTAAAGACCGACGACAAGTATGTGACGTTCAACGTGCGCGAAACCATGCTATCTAAACTGCCAATGGGCAAAGAGATTGAAATCAGAATTCCCGCTCTGGACAAGACGATGAAGGCAACAGTCTACTACGTGCGCGATCTTGGATCATACGCCACATGGCGCGCCACCAAGGCCACCGGCGACTGGGATTCGAAGACATTCCAGGTAAAAGCCCGGCCGGCCGAACAGCTGCCGGATCTGCGCCCGGGAATGACAGTACTCTATAACGAATAACAACAACAGCAATGAACAGCAAACAACCGCATACAGGCACATTGGCAAGCTCCGTCCGTTATGGCTGGAAACAACTGTGCAGCCGTCCCATCTATCTGATGGCGATGATTGTAGTGCCGTTGTTGTCAACCCTGTTTTTCCTCGATTTCATGAACGAGGGGCTACCGCTGCAGCTGCCGTCGGCAATCGTCGACGAGGATCACACGACAGTTTCGCGCACGATGGCCCGCAATCTCGATGCGTCGGAGCTGACCGACATCCGCTACAAGGCAGAGAACTACAATGAGGCCATGGAGCTTCTCCAGGCCGGAAAGATCTACGGCTTCTTTATGATTCCGCGCAATTTCCAGTCGGATGCCGAAGCGGGTCGCCCGACAACAATCACATATTACACAAACATGTCGTATTTTGTGCCCGGAACGCTGTCGTACAAATCGTTTAAGACAACTGCCGTGAGCACAAAAGGCGTTATCTCGTCGGCAACACTGATCGATGCCGGGGTGTCGACTTCGCTTGTCGGAACAATGCTGCAACCGGTAGTGACGGATATTCATCCGCTGGGCAACCCGTGGTCGAACTATTCAATTTATCTGAGCAACTCGTTTCTGCCGTGTCTGCTCGAACTGATGATTTTCCTTGTAACGGCGTTCTCCATACTGCAGGAGATAAAACAAGGCACTTCGCGGCGTTGGCTTGAGGCCGGAGGCAACTCGATCTGGCGCGCCGTAGCGGGCAAGCTTATTGTTCAGGGCGCTATCTTTATGATTGTCGGGCTGTGCATGCAGGGGATGCTTTACGGCTTCTGGCACTTCCCGCTGCAAGGCTCAGTGTGGGGCATGGTGGCAGCCATGGGGCTTCTTGTTTTCTCAAGCCAGATGTTTGCCCTTGCGATATGCTGTATCCTGCCGAACCTTCGACTGGCACTGTCCGTGCTGTCGCTGACGGGTATTCTTGCATTCTCGATAGCGGGCTTCTCGTTCCCTTGCGAGGAGATGTATGGTGGTGTCGGGATATTCTCATATCTGCTTCCGATACGCCACTATTTCCTGATATATATAAACACCGCGCTCAACGGCTATCCGGTTTATTACGTGCGCTGGCAATATGTTGCGATGCTGCTTTTCGCTCTTGCTCCTGTTGCGGGGATGTGGAAGCTGAAACGCGCATCGATGAACCCTGTTTATATTCCCTGATATGAAAAGACTGTTTAACTACATAATAGACTGGTGGCGGACGCTGGCACAGGCATGTGCTCAGCAGTTCAGGCTTGTGCTCAAGGATGCCGGAGTGCTGATATTCTTTCTGGCCCTTCCGCTTGCCTATCCGGTTGTGTACACTCTGATCTACAATCCGGAGGTGATACGCGAAATACCGGTTGCGATAGTGGACAACTCACGCACGGCCGATTCGCGGCACCTGGCAAGAATGATCGACGCAACGGAGTATGCCGACGTTAAAGGCTACGCGGCATCGCTCGACGAGGCACGCCGCTGGGCCATGGAACGCAAGGTTTACGCAGTGATTGTCATTCCGGACGATTATGCATCGAATCTGGGACGGCAGCAACAATCGGTAGTTCCGGTTTACTGCGACATGGGGCTTATGATACGCTACCGTAACCTGCTTTTCGCGCTGACGGATGTGACACTCGATCTGGGAGCCGAGTTGCGGGCAGAAACAATCGACAACATCAATGGGGCATGGCTTGTGGCAGGAGCCGCCGAAAAGAAAGTAGACACACAGTCGTTCATGCTCGGCAACCCGACGCAGGGATTTGCATCGTTCATCATACCCGGCCTGGTGATTCTGATTCTTCAGCAGAGTCTGATACTGGGAGTGCTGATGCTTGCCGGAGGTTCTAACGAACGTTGCCGGCTTAACCGCGGCGTTGACCCGATGTTGCCACGCGGAGCAATCACAGCTTCGGTGCTGGGACGAACTTTATGTCTGTTGGCAATCTATGCACCGCTGACTGTTTACATCTTGCACTACATACCACTGATGTTCCACCTGCCGATGTACGGATCGCCGTGGCAGTATCTTCCACTTGCCCTTCCGTTCCTGACGGCATCGGCTCTGCTGGGCCTCTGCCTGAGGCCATTGGTGAGCGAGCGTGAAAGTTCGTTTATAGTGTTTGTTTTTACATCGGTTCTGTTCCTGTTCCTGACGGGTATAACGTGGCCGCGTAGCGCGATGTCGCCGCTGTGGCACACTGTTTCGTCAGCGATACCTGCAACTTGGGGCATGCAGGGTTTCATCGGCATCAGCTCGAACGCAGGCAGCCTGCACACTGCCGGCGAGGCCTACCGAATGCTGTGGATTCTTTCAGGATTTTATTTCGTTATCGCCGTTTGTGTTGAGAAACTTTGCAACCGATACTACCAGAAGAAATATTAAATGTTGAATTGATTATGAAAGCTATTGGAAAGATTTTTGCAGCGGCAGCCGTGTTGGTTGCCGGCAGCAACGTGGCAGGCGCACAGCAGCCCGGAAATCCGTTTTTAAATACAACCCCCGGCATAGTTGTCGGAGGGAGCGGATCGTTGAGTGTGAAGCAGCTGCCTAAAGAGGCGCGTAAGTTCCTGAGTGATAATTTCAAGAATGTGGAGGTTAAGAAATGCACAAAGGAATTGCCGAAGGGAAACTATGAGGTTGAAATGCGCGACGGCACGGAGATTGATTTCGCTGCCGACGGTTCGTGGACAGAGGTTGAAGCTCCCGACAAAGCTGTTCTCCCGGAGGCACTGTTGAAAAACCTACTCCACCATAAGGCTTACAAAGAGCTGGTTGACCGCGGCTGGATAACACTGGTGGAGGGCGTTGAACGCACAGCCAAGGGTGGAATGAAGATTGATCTGAGTAAAATTGCCTACGATGAAATAATTTTCGACATCAACGGCGCGGTAGTGGCGGTGATTGACGATTGACAGAAGTGGATAGAAACCGGCGAGCTCGCCGGTTCACGACAGGCAGACAGAAGGGCAAAGGGCTGGGTGGGATTAGGACGGAGGGTGAAGAAGTAAATTTGGAATGTTGGATTTTTTGGTTAAATTTGCAGGGAATAATATAACCAAAACTCAAACATTATGAATAATTTATGGCGTGTGGCAGCTGTTCTGCCGGTGATGATAATGGCAGCTTGCGGCGGCCTCAAGGAGCGTACGATAGAGATGCCAGATCTGGGAGCTGCTTCCTCGGATATTATTGACGTCAGGCGCGTTGAACTGACCGATTCGAGCACTGTGCTGTCGTTTCACGCCAAATTTAACCCGGGATGGTGGATACAAATGGGTGAAAACAGCCGGATTGTTGCCGCGGGCAAGGAGTACGGTGTCGTGTCGGCCGACAGTATCACTCTTGGCGAACGATTCTGGATGCCAGAGAGCGGCGAGGCTGACTTCACGCTGACTTTCCCGGCTATTCCGTTAGACACCCGCTCGATCGACTTTATGGAGGGCGAGGACGCCGACGGTTTCCGCATTTTTGGAATAGATATAAGCGGCCGGGAGAGCCGTGCTAAAGAGATAGCGACATCCGTGCCGAAACAGGTGCTGAAGGCCGGAGAAGGGGATTGCACCATATCGACAGAGCGCAAAGCCGGCGAAACTACATTGAATTTTCACGTAATAGACTTCCGGCCGGAGTATAGCAAAAACTTGCAGATGATACAGAGCTCAATGGGTGAGAATGCTAAAACGGTTAAAATCACCTTGGACAGTCTTGGCAACAGCTCGTGGAGCGGGATGCTGTATGGTCCGACAAGAATCGTTGTGTGCAGTCCGGATCTACGGAGAATGTACACAGGCCAGATTATGGTTGAGCCGGACAGTGTGACAGACATCTATATCGACCCACGCGTGACAACAGTTGGGCAAATGGCCGGACGCGATGCGAAGTTTGTAAGTCCGAAATACTCTTTCGACAACGGCAAATATGCTGCGCTAAACAACAAGAGCAAGGAAATGGCCAAATATGCTGTGAGAGCTTTCGACTCGGCAAATCCGGTGGCACCGTGGAACGCTACAGCCGACGAGTATGCCGACAGCATTCTGAGCAAACGCTCGACCTTACTGGACAGTCTGAGCCGTTCGGATCTGCCCGAAGGCGTTAAGAAATTTGTAGCCGCCGAAATCGATGCAGAAACATTGGAAGCGATGGCCGATGCGCGCTTTGTGTTGGGAAATATCTATTACCGCACTCACCCCGGAGCGCAATCAATGCCTCAGGATTCGATTCAAGGCATACCGGGCGACGAACAGCTGAAGCGCGTGGCTGAGGCAATCGACCTGGAGAACCCGCTGCTGGTTTACAGCTCAAGCTATAATAATGCGCTGGGCATGGACTGGAACCGTGTGAAGAGCTCGAAGCAAACCGAAGAGATGCGCAAATTTAAGCGTCTGTACGCGGCCGCCAAAGGGGGTAAACTGACTGCAGCCCAAATCGAAGAGGCCGAGTCGATGTCGGATCCTTACTACGCCGACGCGCTTAAGAAACGTCAGCAAGAAGCCGAAAAAGCGATGGCTGAACTGAAGAAAATGGTGCAGCCTGTTCCGGCCGTCGGCAACGACAAGCTTTTGGAGGCTATTGTTGCGCCACACAAGGGTAAGGTTGTGCTGGTCGATTTGTGGAACACTTGGTGCGGACCGTGCCGAGCGTCGATACAGGCAAACGAACCGCTAAAAAGCGGTGAACTGGCCAGCGACGATATGGTTTGGATCTACATTGCCGACACGTCGTCGGATGTGAGCCAGTACACAGAGATGTTGCCCGACATAAAGGGTCTGCACTATATGGTTGAAGCCGACCAGATTGCGGCTATCAGAAAGCAGTTTGAGGTTGACGGCATACCATACTACATTCTTGTTGACCGCAAGGGTAAAGCCACAGGACGTCCCGATTTACGCGACCACGGCAAGATGATCGGTGAGCTTAAGGGAATGCTGAATCAGTAGCCTGGACGGGAAACCGGCGAACTCGCCGGTTCACGACAGGCAGCCAGAAGGGAGGAGAGTTTAGAAACCGAACATGATGCCGGCTGAGAGGGCACTGAAGTCGAGGTCGGCTGTGGTACGGAGCTTTTTCATTGGCGAATAGCGGAAGTAGAGGCCGATAAGACGATAGTTGAATGTTGCCATGGCGTCTACAGTCACGGGGCGCTGACCGGCGTGGTTTGTAAGGATTGTGTATTCGCTTCCGTTGAGTTTGTAGGAGGTGCGAATGCTGGAATGGGTGTTGAAGTTCAGGACGGGTCCGACTGAAAAGCCGAGGTGGTGCTTGTGGCCGAAGCGGTGGCCGTACATGACAGGCACCTGGAGGGAGAAGATCTTTATGCGGGAACGTTTGTCGTGTGTGCCATCAAGATATGGCTCAAGGGAGATGCGTCCGCCTGGATTTTTGTGGAAATAGCGTCCGGAATGGGTTACGTAGTTCTGCCAGTCGAGTCCTAAACCGAATGTGAGCGAATTGAAATTGCGCTGCATCCGGACGCCGATGAGCATGTGCCATGTTAGGTCGTAGCTTGTGAAGAACTGTGGATTGAAGCCGGGGCGTGCATTAAGCGGGGCATTCCAGCCGATGCCGAATCCGCCTGAGATGACAGACCATTCGGTTTTTCCCTTGCGTGCAATTGTGAATCCGAAGTCGCTGCTCTTTTTCCCGATGTATGATTTAACGGAACGGTTTGTGGGGTCGGGGAAATCGAATACGTAGGTCTGGACGTTGTCGTGGCCGTCGGAGAATGTTACCTTTATGTTTAGCGGGGTTTCTTCGACGAGTACGTTTTTGATGTTTGAGAACAGAACCATTGTTGAGCTGCCTGAGGATGCACTGTCGACAAAGCCGGTCTGGTAGTAGAAATTGTTGCCCGACGGATCGACGTTGCGTATGGTGATCATTGTCCCGTGGTTAGTGGAGTTTATGGTAATGCTTTCGGCAGAGGGGACGTCGAGCAAAACTGTAGCGGGCTGTGACTCCTGTGCGTGCAGACAGAGAGCGCAGAAGAGGGTGATGATTAATGCTGTGGCAGAGGTTTTCATATGCGGATGTTATTTGGCGAGTGAGCGGATTATGGATTCGGCGCGCGAATAGTTGATGAAGCCGGCAATGTAGATCAGGATTACGTTGCTGCTGTTGCCTGAGCTGTCGTTGACGTAATAGATGTAGCGGTTTCCATCGCTATGGTTTGGAGGCAGGGCAAAGAAAGCATACTGCAGGATGCCGTCCTTGTAGCGGACGTTGCGCGCAACGGCGTTTTTGCCGTCGTCGAGCACGAGGGGCGCTATAATATTTGCATAAGTTTTGGCATCGCCTCGGAAAGTCGACATTGCGGTGAGATGCTTTTTGGTCAGGAACGGCTGCTTACCACTGAGCACAATCTCGGACACGGAGGGGTCGGAGATGTATTTTCCGCCGAAAAGCCTGTTGATTTCCAAGCCTTGCTGGGCTTGTGCGGCAAGAACGAAGCCCACGAACAGGACTATTGTTGACAGGAAACGTTTCATAGATTTATTGTTGGGTCTGATTCGTATAATTCGATTAGGGGAATTGCGTCGGCTATATCGTCGCTGATGGCCGAATCGGCCTTGTCAAGACAGGCGCTAAACTGCCGCATGTCGTCGGCGATAAGCTGCATGACGCTTTCTTCGTCGGTGATACAACGGCCATTGGCGTAGGCGATGCACACGGGGGCTTGGGACATGGTGGTAAAGTGGCGTACAGAGAAAGCTAAGGTAAGCACAAGAGCACACGAGGCGGCCACCGAAGCTGCAACACGCCATACACCGCGCCGACCGGAGGCAGCAGGACGACGGATACCCATTACGGCCCGGAGCTCGTCGAGCGCGGGAGAAGAGAGGGTTGTTGTGGCGGCAATGACGCGCAGGCGTTGCTCATCGGCATCGGAGAGCGAACAGTTGAAGTAGCGCTCAATCATTTCGTCGAGCTGATGTGGGGATTTATAATCGGTTTTCATATATCTTCGGGGTTTTGCTGGCGGTAGATGTGGCGTATTGTTTTTCGTGCCCGGCTTAGCGTCATGCGGACATTTTCGACCGACATTTCAAGTGAGAGAGCTATCTCGTCATAGCCGATGCCTTCGATGTCGTGAAGCCGGAAAATCTCATATTGGCGCGGAGTGAGAGAACGACGGCTGATGTTAACCACAGCCTGATAGACATCATCGGGCGGTTCGGTATGGTCGGCAATTGGATCGGCTGTGTCGATGGGCACGGTAGGGTGAGCTGCACGGCGCCTGACATTGTCGATGGCAGAATTACGCACGGCGGTGTATGACAGCTTACGCGCCTCACTGTCGGAACGAATCATGCTATGTCCGGCCCACAGACGACAAAAAGCGTCGTGCAGAATGTCGTCGGCAGAGTCGGCACCGGCAATAGCAGCAGCTACCGACCGGAGCGATGAGCGGAAATGAGTGAAGGCTGATGTCAGGAAATCGTGATTCACCGTCGGGGATTGGTTCGTTTACATATAAATAACGCAGAAACGACAAAAACGTAACAACAAATTTTGAATTTTTACGAGGGAATTTTTTTGATTGTTGAATGAAAACACCCGGCAGGTTGATGCCAGCCGGGTGCGGTGAGTGAGGTGGAACGTTGTTGTTATTATTGCTGTTGTTGTTTAAAGGGCGCGATAGGCTTTGGCTGAGCCTCCGGACGATTTGTGGACTTCGGCACCGCCGGGAGCAGTGATGTTGACCGATGCACCGCTGCTGGCTTTAATCTCGGCTGTGTTGACAATGAGTTTGCGGCCGTCGATATCGGAGCCGGAGGATGCTGTTAATTTTGCAGTGCCGGCTTTACCCTGGAAGTCGATGTCGGCACCGGATGATGAGGATGCTGTTACGCGTCCGGCTACAACGATATTTTTCAGATCGATGTCGGAACCTGACGATGCGTCGGCGTAGATGCGGTCGGCAACGAGATTTTTGATTTCAACATCGGCTCCTGACGAGGTTTCGACGTCGAGTTTCTCACAGCGGAGTGATTGAATCTCAACATCGGCACCCGACGATGCTTTCAGGAATATGTCGGTATTTATTGAATAGTTGCCGGAAACTTCAACATCTGAGGCTGAAGATGCGGTGATCTTGCTTACTGCCGGAGCAGACAGGTAGAGTGTGGCTTTACGCTTGCCATTGCTTTTGCATGCGCCACGGATTAGCTTAAACAGATCCTTTAGTGAATCGACATTTAAATTGTATGTGTTTTTGTTGGCACCGGCAAAACCAAAAACGAGTTCTCCGTTGCTGACAGTTAGTTCGACACTATCGTCGGCTGCCGCTTTTTCCACAACAAGCCGTGCAGTCGGCTGATAGTCGGCGGGCATGACTGTGTATTTCAGCGTTACCCCTGCATAGGTTTTAATGGCGTTGAAGGGTTTATTGAATTTGTATTGGCGGGTTATTGTTTCGGCTGCATCGGCAGCAAGCATCGACACTGCTGGGAGAAGCAGGGCTGCGATAATGGAAATGATGAATTTTTTCATGATCGGTGTTTTTTATTTAGATGCACCAAAGGCGAAAAAAGTTGCAGACGTATATCGAATTTTTTGTTAACTCCTGCCAACTCCAAATTTGACATTAGCGAAAGGTGTAGAGGGGTGATGGGTCGAAGCGGGGCAATGCAACAAGCTGAACATCGGCTTCGAGGTCGGCAGGTGTACCGGCTCCGGTACCAACTTTCAGACCACAGGCCAGCAGAGCATTGCGGGTTTCTGCCAGAGCCACTTCCGGAGCATTGTTGTCTTTGCTGAGGTGGCAGAGGAAGACATATCGTAGCCGGGGGGTGTGTATCTGTGCGACGTAGCGAGCTGTTTCGGCGTTGTCCATGTGACCGTTGCAGGCTCGTATACGCGCTTTAAGATACTCGGGGTATGGACCAAAGCGGAGCATGTTGAGGTCGTAGTTGCTCTCAATTACGAGATAGTCGGTCTGGCGCATGTAGTGGTCGACACGGTCGGATATGCATCCGAGGTCGGTTGCTACGGTAATGGCACGTTCGTCGTGCTGGATATAGAAGCCGGAGTTGTCGGCACCGTCGTGCTGTACCTCGAAGGCTGTGATTGTGAAGTTGTCAATTTCGAAAGGGATTTCCTTGTAGATGTTCACCTGATAGTCTTTGATCCGGCGCGAAACATTGTGGCGGCGTAGCATTCCTAACAAGGCGCGAGGGGTACAATAGAGCTTCAGGTGGCGATTATGGCGCAGGAGGGAGTAGACATAGCGCATGTGGTCGGAATGGTCGTGGGTGATGCAGATGCCCTTGACGTGTGTCATCGGAATGCCGTGGGCTTTCAGGGCTGCTGTCACGACAGCACCGTCGACACCGGCGTCGATTAGGAATCCGGATCGAGAGTCGCCGACATAGGAGCAGTTGCCCGACGAGCCGCTGCCCATTGACATGAACATGAATCTGTTTGGCACCGGCGCGGCTACAACGGGACCGAATGGGGTTGACGGACGGGTTTCAGCAGCGAGCTGACGCGCCTTCCGCTCAATGTCGGGGTGAACAGGCTCGGGCTTTGGAGAAGCCACCGGACCGAGTTCCAAATCATCGAAGAGGGAGGGCTGACGGAATGAATCGATGCTGATTTTTTTTGCCATCTATTTATATAAAAGGAATATTGTCGGAATTTTGTCATAGTTGTAGTTGGCTGTGGCCCATTGCGATAGCGGACGTGTGACTATGTTCTGGCGTTGTCCGGTGATGTCGGAAGCAACGCAGAGGAGCATATTGCCGGGAAGCGTACGGCACAGTTCGGCAATGAGCCGGTTGTTGCGATAGGGGGTTTCGATGAAAATTTGTGTCTGGTTGTGGCGCACAATCTGTGTCTGCAGCTGGCGCATGCGTTCGGTGCGGGCGCCCTGCTCAATGGGGAGATAGCCGCAGAAAGCAAAGCTCTGGCCGTTGAAACCTGACCCCATAAGCCCCATTATGATGCTTGAAGGCCCGACAAGAGGACACACGTTGTAGCCTTTTTTCTGGGCAATAGCAACGGCATCGGCTCCCGGATCGGCAACTGCCGGGCAGCCGGCCTCGGAGATGATGCCCATGTCGTGGCCCTGCGCGGCGGGAGCCAGCAATTGTTCGACGACATGGGGCGGGGTGTGAACATTAAGCTCTGAGAAATGAAGCGCGTCGATGTCGATGTCGCGGTCGACGCTCTTTAGAAAACGGCGTGCCGAGCGCAGATTCTCGACAATGAAATGGCGCAACGGCAGGATGACCTGACGGTTGTAAGCCGGGAGCACACGATCGGTTCCTGTGTCGGAGAGGGGAACAGGAATAAGATAGATTGTAGGTGTTTTTCCGGGCTGTTGCATTGTTGTCAGAATCGGATTGTCGTGTCGGGGTTATGAGGGCGTGTGGCAGCCGGCTGTGGCTGCTGCTCGGTTGGCTGCTTGGGTTTTGCGCCGATAGCTCTGATTTCGTCGGCGGTTTTCTTTTCGCGGTTGTATGTCGGGCTTTTCTCGAAAGCGTCGATGAAGCGGTCGTCGTCCATTTGCGAGGGAGTGAGCACAATGTAGCGTGCTTTGGCTTTTTCGGCGTTGAATTTGTTGACTGAATCAGCACCGTATTCATCGCGCAAACGCTTGTCGTTCTCGCTTGCGTCGGCATAAGGCTGATCTTTTTTCCCGAATTTAACAACAGTGTCTTTTACATCTTTGCCTGGAGCCGGAGCGCGGTGTGTGTCGACCGACACATCGAAACCGGATGCAAGAATGGTGATTTTCACCGAATCGCCCAGGTTGCGGTCGTAAGCCATACCCCAGATAACATCGACGTCGCGGTCGATGCTGGAGATGAACGATGTGAGCTCTTCGGTTTCCTCGGTTTTGAGCGGACTCTCGGCGTCGGGATCGAAGAAGATGTTGAACAACAGGCGCTTCGAGGTGAGGATATCGCGGTTTTTGAGCAGCGGTGAGTTGAGGGCATCGTTGATAGCCTTGGTGACGCGACCCTGACCCTCACCGAAACCGGTTGAGATAATAGCTGCCCCACCGTCGCGCAATGTTGTGTCGACGTCGTTGAAGTCGAGGTTCATACGCGGCACCTCGGAATTGATAAGTTCGGAAATCGAGCGTGCGGCCGTGGTCAGTGTATCGTCGGCTTTAGCGAAAGCGTTCACCAGACTCAGGTCGGGATAGATCTCGTTAAGACGCTGGTTGTTGATGACCAGCATAGCATCGACATACTTGCTCATTTCGTCGGCACCCTGAAGGGCTTTGAGAATCTTGCGTTCGCCTTCGAACAGGAATGGGATTGTGACGATACCGATTGTGAGGATACCTTTCTCACGGGCAATGCGGGCAACAACCGGAGCGGCACCCGTACCGGTTCCACCTCCCATACCGGCTGTGATGAACACCATTTTGGTGGAGTCGTTGAACAGGTCAGCGATACGGTCTTTAGCCTCTTCGGCAGCCAGACGAGCCACATCGGGCACATTTCCGGCACCAAGTCCGTTGCCAATCTGCACCTTCGTAGGCACAGGCGACAGATTCAGAGCCTTACGGTCGGTGTTAAGAACGGCGAATGAAACGTTTTTGATGTTCTGCTGATACATGTGCGACACGGCGTTGTTGCCGCCGCCACCCACACCGAGAACTTTAATAATCACTTCATCGGGCTGGCCAGTTGTGAAGCCAACGTCCTGAGCGTTTGGTATATTATCTTCGGGAGCCATAGTTGAATCTGTTGTCATTATCGGTTATCATCGTCTGTGTCCTCGGGTTCGTCGAAAATTGTTGAGAAATAGTCGGAAATGCCCTTGAACAAGCTTCTTCCCGGTTTCTTGGGTTTCTTAGGTTCAGTAGTAACTGCGGGCGCAGGTTCGGGCGCAGCAGCTTGGCGGGGCGACTCGGTGCATTCCTGGGGTTGCTTTGCGGCTTCCTTGAGGATTGCGATGACATCGAGCATATCGTAGGTTTGCATTCGGGTGTCCGTGATGCGGACTGTCGAGGGAATCGAGGCGATGCGCACTTTTGCGCCGCTCTGCTGGCGAAGCAGGTCGGAGAAACCCTTCAGCTTGGCACCACCACCGGCGAGGATGATTCCGCCCGGCAGATCGGCCGAGAAATTCAGGGATGCATATTTGGCCTGTTCGACGATGTTGATAGCAATTTCGCCGGCACGGGTGCGGATGAATGCGTTCACCTCAACGGGGTCGCCGTCGAAATCGTTACGACGGTAGGAGGGATCGGCGTTGACGGCATCGCCAAGAACACGCTTTAGTTCTTCAGCCTTCTCCTCGGTGTATTTGAGGCACATGATGTCGCGGGTAATGCAGCGTGAACCTATGGGGAGAGTGACCATGTACTGTAGGGCGTAGTTCTTATAGATTGCCACACCGACGGTTTCGGCCCCGAAGTCGACCAGCATGCATCCAAGACTCTTTTCGTCGGGTGTAAGCACCATGTCGGCCAATGTGGTCTGGCGCACGAATGTGCCTTTGATTGTGAGCCCCTGACGCTCCGTAACGGCCCGGTCGAGGTTGCGCTGCCCGTGCTGACGACAAGTAATCACCGAAAAATCGGCGCTTATGTCGGATCCGAATGTGCCGACGGGCTTTTGTGTGTTTCGGCCGTCGACAAGGATGCTGCGTTGGGTTACATCGACTACAATCGAATCGGAAAGAGCCTGATGGCGCGCTTCGTCTTTGAGCTGAGCCATTATGCGAGGCGTGATTTCGGTTTCCTCTTCGAAATGGCGCTCGACGTGAGTTGTATGGGCAGCCAAAGAACGGCCACCGATGCCTGTGTAAACCGCCTTTATTTTGCGAGGAGAAACCGATTTGTAGTTTTCGAGTTTACGGATAAGCCTGTTGATGCGGTTGCTGACGTCGTCGACGTTCTGTATCCAGCCATAGCGGATAGCGTCGGCCACATACTCGTCTTCGGTGGCGAGCAAAGTCAGCGTACCTTCGGCATCGACAGTGCCGATGGCTCCACGGATGTGCGAGCTTCCAAGCTCAAGAGCTACTAAATATGTTGAGTCCATGGTGTTATGGTTGTTTAATCGGATTTTGTTTAGAGTTAACAGAGTCGCCGGCCATCATTGTACCGATATCGGGTTCTTCGCGTTCGGCTTCGTAGTAGGCAGGATTTATCGTGGCTTCGAGCTTTTTGGTGCGCCGGGTAGCCACAATCTGCCCTTTCCATTTAACGGAGATAGTGTCGTAGAAGTCCCAGCCTTTGACAGGCATAATCTTGCTGTAGGCGGTTTCGATGCGGTTGAACTTTGACTGCAGGTCGTCGACTGACCCCAAATTCAACACATGGCCGTGGAACATTGGCACAAGTATGATGTCGGTTGGCGAGGTAGCCTTGATGTGGGTGATGAGAGAGTCCCACTGCGGATGTTCGCTGAGATAGCTCACCAGGGGGAGCATCTGCATCGGCTCAGGGGCGCGGTTTCCGATCAGGGAAATCACCGGAACGTCGACGTGGTAGCGAGCAGTTGCTGCGATTCGCTTGCCCTGGCGGTTGATGTAGAACGAAGGCTGGTTGTCGGAAAAAATTCGTGCTACCGGACGCATTGGCGTTACGGAAATTTCCAGCGAGCCATCGGTGTAGGTGACAGCCTCGGCATTTTCAATTTTGTCGATTGAATCGAGTCGTTGCACAATGGCATATGTGTCGAGGTCGACAACGGGAGTTCCGGGCGCATCGGCGTACATGTTACCAAGGTCGCGCACCACTTCGGCCGGCGTCACAAACCGCGACGAAGTCGAATCAGTCACAATAACATAGACCGACGAACACCGCTTTTCCTCGGCGCGGGCACGCGACCAAAGAAGCGCCACAACCGAATAGGCCACGAGCGCAAGCAAAAGCAGTATTTTAAGGGCGGTCTTAATCACTTGACAAACAGTATTATGACTTGACTTCAGCACAAATCTTCGGCAACATTTCGCAAACGTCGCCAGCGCCAAGAGTCAAGAGTACTTCAAAGTTACTATTTTTTATTGTTTCAATCAAATTCTCTTTGTCAACCAATTGCTTGTCGGGGCAGGTTATGCGATCGAGAATAATCTGCGATGTCACGCCGGGAATAGGCTCCTCGCGAGCCGGATAAATGGGAACGAGCACAACTGAATCGGCGGCCGAGAGAGCCTGTGCGAACTCCGGGGCAAAATCGCGTGTGCGGCTGAACAGGTGGGGCTGGAACACGGCCGTCAGGCGAGCATCGGGGTAGAGGCGGCGAACCGACTCGACAGAAGCGCGCACTTCGTCGGGGTGGTGGGCATAGTCGTCGATGATCACACGCGGGCGACCATCAGTGGTTGTTTCGCGCATCCAGAACTCAAAACGGCGTTTTGGTCCCATGAACGATGCCATTGCGCTGCGTATGGCATCGTCGGACAACGGCTCGCCTGTGAGCAAGCAGGCACCGATAGCGGCAATGGAGTTTTCGATGTTGATGTCGACGGGCACGCCGGGAGCAATGTCGGTGATGACACGGTCGGGAGCGACAAGGTCGAATAGAATTCGGCCGTCGGTGTAGCGCACGTTTGCCGCATGGAAATCGCCGTCGAAGCGTCCGTAGGTGAGAACGGTTACTCCGTCGGCCGGACGGGGGCGCAACTTCAGACCGGTGTGCTGCAGCAGAAAACCGTCGGGGCGGATGAGCTCGGTGAAATGGGCGAAACTTTCCAGATAGGCATCTTCGGTGCCGTAAATGTCGAGATGGTCGGGGTCAGTGGCCGTGATGACGGCTATGTAAGGGTGAAGATGATGAAAGGAGCGGTCGTACTCATCGGCCTCGACAACAGAGTAGGGCGATGAAGCCGACAGGAGCAGATTTGAATTGTAGTTGCGCAGAATTCCACCTAAAAAGGCATTGCAGCCGACGCCGGCCGAGTGAAGGATGTGAGCAGCCATGGACGATGTGGTGGTTTTGCCATGGGTGCCGGCAAAACATATCGAGAGGCTGTCGCGGGTGATCTGTCCGAGCACCTGCGCACGTTTTACAACCGGGTAGCCGTTGGCGCGGAAATAGGCGAGCTGCGGATGATTGTCGGGCAACGCGGGGGTGTAGACAACCTGAACGCTTTCGGGACAATCGCGAAAATCGGCCGGAATGGCTTCGACAGAGTCGTCAAGCGTCAGTTCGACACCCTCGGTGCGCAACTGGCGTGTCAGATCGGTTTCGGTACGGTCGTAACCGGCCACTCTATAGCCACGGCTCAGGAAATAGCGTTCGAGGGCGGCCATGCCTATGCCGCCTGCTCCGGCAAAAAATATTTTTGGTTGCTGCATTGTTGTTTCAATCGAGAATTTTTTCGATGATATCGGCAATTTTTTCATCGCTATCAGGCAGAGCCATAGCGGCGGCATTGCTGCCCAACGACTTAAGTTTACCGGTATTTTTAATCAGTTCAATAACAGTCGAGCCCAACTGCTCGGGAGCGTCGGCATCGAGCACCATAACGGCTGCATCGCGGCATGCAAGGGCTTCGGCATTGCGACGCTGATGATCTTCGGCCACATTTGGCGAGGGCACCAGAACAGCCGGCTTGCCAAGGAGCTGAAGCTCGGAAATGGTTCCCGCACCGGCACGTGACACAACCAAATCGGCGGCCCGATAGGCCAGATCCATTCGGTCGATAAAGGGGGTTGCCTTAACGGAGCCTTCAAACCGGTCGGCAATCTGCTGACAACGGTCGGCATACAGACGTCCTGTCTGCCAAAGGGTGAAAATTCCATTATCTTTCAGCGCGGGTAAAGCGGCTTCGACACTCTGATTGACAGTCCGTGCCCCAAGCGAACCGCCGACAACGAGAAGCACCGGGCGGTCGAGCGGCAGACCGAGCTGACGGCGGGCTTCGTCGCGCGTTGCCTGACATTCCGTTATTGCCTGACGCACAGGATTACCGGTGAGAGTAATCTTTTCGGCCGGGAAGAAGCGCTCCATGTCGGGATAGGCTGTGCATATTGCACGGGCATTGCGAGCCAGGAGCTTGTTAGTCACTCCGGCGTATGAATTCTGTTCCTGAATCAGAGTGGGGACACCGTGTTTCTGAGCCTGTTTGAGCATCGGACCGGATGCATAGCCTCCGACACCGATAGCAATGTCGGGACGGAACTCACGGAGCACCTTACGGGCACGAAGCATACTTTTAGCAAGAAGCCAAAGCACTTTCACGTTAGCAAAAGGATTGCGCCGGTTGAATCCGGCAACGGGAAGCCCGACAATCTTGTAGCCGGCTGCCGGAACACGCTCCATTTCCATGCGGTTCTCGGCACCGACAAAGAGGATTTCACAATCGGGATAGCGGCGGCGCAGAGCACCGGCAATAGAGAGCGCGGGGAAAATGTGACCACCTGTTCCACCACCACTGATGAGTATTCTTGGCTGTTTCTTTGATTGCATTATATCTGAGTTGGGTTACTTGCACGCAGCTCTTCCGGAAGCTGGTTAAGTTCTTCTTTAACTTCTTTTTTGGTGCCGTTCTGGATAGCCGTTCTGCTGACTGAAAGCATTGTTCCCAAAGCAATAGCAGTGATGATAATCGACGAACCACCCTTTGAAATAAGCGGTAAGGGCTGACCGGAAACAGGCATTGCTCCAGTTGTGATTCCCATGTGGAACAAAGCCTGGAGCACTATCATTACCGCCATTCCCATGACAAGCAAGGCAGGAAATGCGCGGTGACATTTACGGGCGATGAATCCGGCACGGATGACCAGACACAAATACAGGCCGAGCAGAAACATGCCGCCGATGAATCCGAGGTCTTCGAGCACGATTGCAAAAATATAGTCGGAGAAAGCCAGGGGCAGTCGGGCTGTTTCGCGAGAGTTGCCCGGGAAGACACCGATTATTCCACCGTTGGCCTGAGCCATGTAGGAATACATTTCCTGGCGGTTGTCGGCAGTTATGGAGTCTTTATACTTTGCGGCAAAGGGGTTGTAGCGCGCCATTCGCCCTTCACGCAAATTGGCTCGGTTGCCGAGCTGTGTGCTGGCATCAAGCGGATTGTCGGCAGCTGCTGCAGCTGCTGCAGCCACTTCCTTCTCGATCTGCCACTTCTGGATTTTATGCGCACCATAGCCAATGGAGCCTACGATAGCGAGTATAAGGAATATTTTCTTGAACTCCGTGCCACCGATAGTCATCATGGCCAGCCAGATAAGCAGCAGCAAACCGGTGTTTGTCAGACCGTCCTTGTAGAGCAATCCGCCGAAAATCACCACCACTGCCGCGCCAACCATAATGGCCCGGTTGTGCACACCTACCTCGTTGGCTTTCTGGTTGCACGCCATAACCTTGGCAATAACGAGCACAGCCGACATTTTTATGAACTCGGACGGTTGAATCGAGAGCGGACCTATATGAAAACTTCGCCTGGCGCCGTTTATGATGTCGCCTGCGACAAGGGTATATAGCATCATGCCGAGCGAAATGAATGCAAACACATAGGCTCCGGCAAAAAACCACTTATAGTGAACCTTTTCCAACCCCCAGATGATTCCGAAAGCCAGGGTGAGGAAGAATACATGACGCATGATAGGGCCATAGACACCTGCAGCTGCCACTTCGCGCGACGAGGCGCTGTAAAGCTCGATGATCGAATAGATGCAGAGCGCGATGAAGACGCCCCAGATGGATTTGTCGCCATGGGCCGGAAACGAAATCACCGAATCCTTGCTTTTTTCGGCCTTTGGCTCGGGTATGGGGTCACGTTCAGGCTGAGGCCCGGGTGTGTTGTCCGGCGCACGGCGCGTAATGACCGGTTCGTCGGGAAAGATTGCTGTTTGAGTTGACATGAGAGAGATTATGATTGTGATTAGTTTATTCCGGAATTGCCTTTACGGCATTTTTGAACTGTCGACCACGATCCTCATAACTGCTGAAGAGGTCGAAGCTGGCACAGCACGGTGAAAGGAGCACTGTATCGCCCGGGCGGGCAATGGCGGCACATGTGTCGACAGCCTGCTGAAGCGAGCCTGTGCTGTAGATTGCGGGCACTTTGCCGGTGAAGAATTCGAGCAACTTGGTGTTGTCTTTGCCCATGCAGACAATGGCGCTGACCTTGCGGGCAACGAGGTCTTCAATTTCGGTGTAATCGTTGCCTTTGTCCTTTCCACCGAGAATGAGTACGGTGTTTTTTGCGTCGGGCATGCTTTCGAGTGCATACCAGCAGGAGTTGA